>SXOA01000116.1 GCA_005778405.1 Planctomycetaceae bacterium | reverse complement strand
CGGCGGCCACGACCAGCACGGCGATATCCGTAACATTCGCGCCGCGGGCCCGCATCTCAGTGAAGGCTTCATGGCCCGGCGTATCGACGAAGGCCACGTGCCGGCCATCCTTGGTCTTGATGTTGTACGCCCGGATGTGCTGCGTAATGCCCCCCGCTTCGCCGGAAACCACATCGATGCCGATAATCTTGTCCAGCAGTGAGGTTTTCCCGTGGTCGACGTGTCCCAGGAACGTGACGATCGGCGGCCGCAGGCGCAGTTTCTCGGGAGCATCGTCCGGCTGGAACCGGCTGAGGACGCGCTCTTCGAGCGACTCCGGCTGCTTGAATTCGAGGTCGAGTCCCAGTTCGCCCGCGACGAGCTCCACCATGTCGTTGGGAATCTGGAAGGCCATAGCATTGGTGGGGAGAGCAGCCCCCAGTCCGGCAAGTGATTTCATCACCTGTCCCGCTCCGACGCCCGCAGCCTCGCAAAACGACCGCAGCGTAACCGGCAGGATGATCGCGATCTTGTCCTTTCGCGGAGCCGCGGTGCTGCCGTGCAACTTGCGGCGGACGAGCGTTCGCCGCCCAGGGCGACGGCGCTCTTCTTCTTCACCGGGCCGCACTTCCCCTTTGGCCTTGGTTTTGCGGGTCTTGCGGACGTCCGACATACCCGCGAGGTCTTCTTCGCCTGCCTTGCCTTTCTTTTTTTGTCCAGGCTTGAGCGCGGCTGCGCCGGCACCAGACACTCCCTTCTTTTTATCCGCGTCGACCTTGGCCTCGTGCTGCTTCTTCAGATTCTCCGTAATCTTATGTAGCGGCGAACTGCTCCCCTTCTTGATGACATCGGAAGGGAGGCGGATGACCGGCTTTTGAGCCTTCGGCTCCGACTTGGCCGTGGGAGTCGGCTGCTTCACTTCGGGCATCTCGGCGAAGCGGACACCGGAAACGCGACGAGGTCCGGGCTTGGTCGGAGCATCGCCATCGAGCTTTTTGTCTTCGCCCGCTTTCTTAGCTTTCGTGTCGAGGTTCCGAATGTCGCGGCTGCGGCCCGCACCCAGCGAATCGCCGCGCTGCGGGGCCAGCCCGCCCGGGGAAGGGGCCTGGCGCTTGTTCCCGACCGTAATCGTCGGCCGCACTTTAGGCGGCGGCTCGACAGCGGCGGATTCTTGGGCGGCAGCTCGCGCGGGAGGCAGGACCACTTTGTCTTCAACATCCGCATCGACTTCAACGGCGGGCTGCTTCACCTTGGCGACAACCGTTGGCGACGCGGTCTCGACGGAAGGCGCGTGTTCCGCAACCACGGTTGGCGGAGCGTGATCCACCGTCAGCCCGGGCTTTGTCCGCAATGGAGCGGCGCGTTGCGGCGGGGGAGGGGGGGGCGGGAGAGTGACCGTGCCGCTGACGGGGCGGCTGAGAACGTCGGATGTTTTTACGAGAGAGGCGGGCGCGGCGGCTTGCTTGGCCGTTCCGGCTTCCAGAAACGCCTTGAGCTTGACGACCTCGTCGTCTTCCAGGCTAGCCAGCGCGGAACCCTTGCCCTGAATCCCCGCTTTCGTGCAGAGCTCCACGAGCTTCTTACCATCGATGTTCAAATCTTTCGCTAACGAATAAATCCGCGTGGGCACGCTGGCCCTCCTTTTGGTCGCGCGCCTCACTTAGAGACTGGTTTCGCCGCGCGAGCTGGCTAGTACTTATTAATTCATGACCGAAGTCTCCTTTGCCGAGCGAATGCTTCCCCACCAGGAAAAGCAATTGCCAGCCAGGCCGATTTCACCTCGCGGCAGCCGCTGAGGCTTGTCCGGCAAGAACGAAACACCCTAACAGTGAACGCAGCTTATCCCTATCGACCAGAGCCAGAGTGGCCCGTTAACTTACCCCAAAAGGACCGGCAATGCTATTGGGGGAACCGGAGAAACCGAATCGATGCGCCGACATTTCCTCCCGGCTGCTACAAGGCAGCCGGGAGGAACGCTATCTACACGCTTGTTCCACTACTTGGAGACCCGCTCAAAACTCAGGCCCTGATCAGTAGCCGGCGCTCCACTTAGGGCAAACTGCCATTTGTCCGGTCCCAACGATTTGACGGATCCCGCCATCGAGCCCTTGTCTTTGGTCTCCAGCGAAATGGCATTGCCGCTCGAGGTCAGCTCCCCCTGCAGGTCCACTACAGGCTTGCCTGAATCGGCGGCTTTCCAGGAAAACTGCGAGTCCTCGCTGATCGCCAGGTCGATGGTCGTCGTTCCCGTTTTCGCCCGCCACTTACCGACCAGGTCGGTTTCTGGCACGTCGCTCTCGGGGGACGGCGCTTCGGCTGGCGTCTTTTCCGGCGTGGGAACCGGCTGTTCCGGCGGCGACAGGGCATCGAGCATCCTTTTCGCCGTTACGTCCTTGGGCTGGTTTTTGACCACCGCCTTCAGAGCGCTGATCGCCGCGTCCTTGGAGCCAGTCACTAGATAATGATAAGCCAGCACGAAAGCGGACGAAGGATCGTTCGGGTTGGTACGGCAATACTGCTCCAGTTTGCGAAGTTGCGCCGAGTAGTCATCGGCGTTGCCGTACAAGCTGCTCATCGTTGTCCAGTCCATTCCCGGTGCCGACGACAAGAGGGAATTGAGCGCTCCCGCGGCCGGCTTGTAGTCGCCAAGCGCAAACAGCGTGAGCGTGCGGACCTCGTGGACAACGGGGTCGTTCGGCAGCTTCCGGAGTGCGCCGTCGAAACGGACCAGTGCTGTCTTGTAGTCCCCCGATTTGAACTGGGCGAGCCCATCGTCAAAGAGTTTTAACGCCTCCTCCGATTCGGGCGCTTCCTGAGTCACTTGAGCCGTTCCTCCCGCGGCATCCGCATCGGAGCTGACGTAGTTGTTGATGACAATCGGCTGCGAGTAGTCGTACGGAGCATCGGCCACGGGCTCGGAGTAATAGGGGTTGTAGTAGCTCCCTCCGTATCCCCAGCCGCTTGTCAGAGAACCGAGTCCCCAACCGACGCCGACCCAGGCCACTGGTGCATACCAGTTGCTTCCCCAATAGCCTCCACTCCAGCAGCCGTTGTACCAGCCATGATGGTGATGGATGCTGTGGTCGTGCCAGTTGCCTGCCCAGCCACTACCTCCGCCACCCCAACCCCAACCGGGATTGTTCCAGTTGGGCCGGTCCCAATTGGGACGGTTGTTGATGACGATATTGTTGTTGTTGCCGCCTCCAATATTGATGTCATTGCCAATGTTGATATTGCCATTGTTAATGCCGGGACGATTGGGGCGACCGCCGATATTGGGACGATCAGGACGCTGGATCCCGCCGCCGGCACCAGGGCGATTGCCGATTCCAGGAAGTTCGATGCCGCCGCCGGTTCCGGGACGTGTCACGTTCCCAGGCAGAGTGGTTGGACGATTGATGTTGCCAAGGCTGGGCCGGTCGCCACCCGGACGGTTGCCGCCGATGTTGGGCCGATCCAAATTACCTGGCAAAGTGGTTGGCCGGTTGATGCCTGGTGTCGGCCGGTTGATGCCTGTTGTGGGTCGGTTTGCACCGCCGGCGATGCCGCCACTGGGTAACGAGGGGCGCGTCGGTTTTACACTTTCCGGCAGGGTCACTGATGGCCGGTTGGCGATTCCTCCCGAGCCACCAGGCTTCACCGAAGGACGGGTGATGCTCGGCGATCCGCCACCCGATGGGTGAAATCCTCCTCCTCCCGCTGGACGGCTGGGAGTGGTTGGCCGGTTAGGCACGCTCGGGCGGGAGGCATTTCCCATCGAGGGTCTGCTGATGTTGGGAGATGGGCGCGGGGCACTGGGACGGGGCGTCGAGGGGCGTGCGCCTCCGCCACCTCCCATGGAGGGTCGCCCTCCTCCTCCGCCCACGCTCCCCATGGAGGGCCTGGCCCCTCCTCCTCCGACACGTCCTCCGCCGCCTCCTCCTCCACGTCCTTTCTGCGCTTCGACGTTCACCGGAAAGGCCATGAGCCCCACCATGGTCACAACCAATCCGACCCTGAGCTGATAGTTCGTTTTCATGCCGTCGTCTCCTGGAAATTGGTGGTGAAGTTACTTGCCGGCAGCCGGCGGGCGGCGAACCACGTGGATTTCAAAATCGGGCTCGCGGTCATCCCCGACGATCCGATCGGTCCCCTTCATGGAGAAACGGTCTTTGTCCTTCTGACTGATAGTGATGGTCGCGGAAGCGGTCGTTCCATTGGAATTCACCGAGGAATACTTGGCCACGATTCCATCCTCCAAAACAGTCCAGTTGCCGTCGGAGAAGCCGCCGTCGGACTCGAACAGCCAAGTGCGGATTTTTCTCGCGCCGGCATCCCAGCCAATCCGCTGCGAAAGCTTCCGGGCGGGCCCGCCAGCGCCGGACATCTGAAATTCACCGAGAATGTAATTCTTGTCCTCGGACCACTTGAAACTGATCTTCACGGCACCGTCGGCTCCTTCGTTGATCCAGTCCCCGATGAGCCATGACACTGACTGCAAGTACTCATTGGGAGTCGGGGCGGGATTGTCGCTGAAGTCGCGGAGTGAAGCAATTTTCCAGCCGTCGTCCGTCTTGGCCCGCACGGAGATATAGCGGAATTGCGACTGCGTCGTGCCGTCCTTGGCCTTCATCGTGCGGGTGCCTTCCTCGATCGCCACCGGACCGACAATCCGAACGGACTCGATGTCGAGAGTCAACTTCGTGCCGGGAAACTTCTTGAAAAAAGCAGAGAGCAGATCCTTGATCTCTTTCTCTCCCTGATAGACCGTTCCTTCTTCGTCGATCAGCTCCCCCTTGGGGAGAAACATCGATGCCACATCGTCCACCTTGGCGGCATTGAAAGCCGCAATCACTTGTTCAGAGCTCTTTCGCACCTGGGCAATTGCCGCGTCTTCCGGAGCGGAGGCAGCCGCCACCGGCGCAGCCCCAGCAGCTCGTTTGGGCGGCACTTCCTGTGCGAGAACGAGAGTAGCGCAGAGCGTGAAGGCTCCACAGAGGAAAAGTCGGAACGCGTTCATCGCAAAATACCTCGCAAAAAGGAAAAAGTGTCGGCACTGCCCGATAAGCGCTGGCCCACGGACGGCCTGAGTAATTTCAGCCGGACTTAACTGGGATTATAAGATGTCTGCCGCCCTGGGATAGGCAGGCAGTCCAAAGTGACCGAGCGCTATCGAGCATCCAAGTCGCGCCAGATTTTTTACGTTGCAGCGGACGGAGGCGGCTCTTCACCACTTTCGCTACCGGGGGGCGTGGCAGCTGGAGCCGGTGGCGGCGTAGGCGAGGCCGCTGCGGTGGCGGCGTCCTTCGCGTCCTTGACGGCCTGAGCGGCTTCGGCGGCGTCTTCCTGCTTCTTGCGAACCTTTTCGACCGCGGCGGCCTTTTCGGCTTCCAGGGCGAGCACTTCGGCCTGGTTGGTGATGACGTCCACCTGCTCTTCGGTTAGGCTTCCCATTTCCATCAGGGCGTCGGGTTCGATGACGGAGAGGTCGTCGTAAGAGAGGTAGCCTTGCTCGACCAGCTTCTGGGCCAGTTCCTCGGTCATCCCTTCGATCTGACTGAAGCCTGTGACGGCCCGGTCGATCTGCTCCTCGAGCTCCTCGTTGGTCATGATCTCGATGTCCCAGCCGCAAAGCTTGCTGGCGAGACGGACGTTTTGCCCCTTGCGACCAATGGCGAGCGAAAGCTGGTCCTCGCGGACAAGCACAATCGCCCGGCCAATCATGTCGCAGAGCAGCACCTGGTCCACTTCCGCCGGTTGCAGGGCGGCGCGGATGAGCGTCTCGGCGTCGTCGCTCCAGCGGACGATATCAATCCGCTCTCCCGCCAGCTCATCAACGATGTTCTTGATGCGATTGCCCCGGACGCCGACGCAGGCCCCCACGCAGTCCACGCGGGCGTCGCTGCTGCTAACTGCCACCTTGCTGCGATGAGCCGGCTCGCGGGCGATGGCGTTGACCATGATCACACCGTCGGCAATCTCCGGAATCTCTTGCTCAAACAGCCGCTGCACGAACACCGGCTTGGTGCGGCTGAGAACGACCTTCACGCGGCTGCCGGCGGGCTTCACTTCAAAGATGATGGCCCGCACCCGCTCATTGGGATGATGGGACTCGCCGGGAATTTGCTCGCTGCGGGGCAAAATCGCCTCCAGCGTGCCGAGCGAAACGATGGTCGCTCCACCTTCCGACCGCGTCACCACGCCGTTAATCAGCGTTCCCACCTGTTCGCCATACTCGCCCAGCAACTGATCCCGCTCCGCTTCGCGGATTTTCTGAATGATGACTTGCTTGGCAGTCTGGGCTCCGATGCGTCCGCTGATTTCTTCGGGGTCAAGCACCGTCCCGTCATGGGTGCCCGACATCACGCCCGTTTCCCGGTCGATCATGATTTGCACGTCGGCCAACTCGCCGTAATGTTTTTTCGCGGCGGTCACCAGCGCGGTTTCAATCGCCTGGAAAACGAGCTCCTTGTCGATGCTCTTGTCCCGATGAACGGAATCAACGATACGCAACATTTCGGCGGGATTCATAGTTTTTGCTCCATGCCCGTGTCTTCCCCTCCTCTGGGAGATAGGGGAGGAGATCGGTGCTTGTTAAGTTGTCTGATTGTTCAAGTTTTACGCACGCTCATTCGCTCGCCACTCGCCGCATCAAACCAATGCTCCTTTCCTGCAGCGATTTCGAGGGAAACTCTCTCGCCTAGACGAAAATCCGCCCGGCCGCACGCGCGACTGAGCCAGGTAATGTTCTCTGTTTGTTCTTGTTCCAACTCCACTTCCACTATCGTATACGACCCCAGCCACTGCACGTTTTTTACTGTTCCTGTTATTACCTTTGCGTTTTCACTTCCTCGCCTCAGCACCACATCCTCCGGCCTCACTCCCAAAACTGTCTCCTGACTCCTGTCCCCTGACTCCTGTTCCCTGACTCCTGAACCCTTCCCCCAATTCATCCCCTCACCAAAAAACCCCGCCACAAACTGGTTCCGCGGCTGGTCATAAATCTCCTCCGGCGTTCCGACCTGCTCGATCTTACCCGCTCGTATCACCGCAATCCTCTCTCCCAGCGACATTGCCTCCGCCTGGTCATGCGTCACATACACCGTCGTAACTTTCAGCCGCCGCGATTGTTCTTTCAATAGCCGCCTGAGCTCGCTCCGCAATGGCGGGTCGAGGCTCGACAGCGGCTCATCCAAAAGCAAAGCCGCCGGCTGCCGGACCAAAGCCCGCCCCAGTGCCACCCGCTGCTGCTCCCCACCCGACAACTCCCCAGGCTTCCGAGCCAAAAACTGCTTGATTCCAAGTTGAGTCGCTATTTCCTCGACCTGACTCCTGACTCCTGACTCCTGACCTCTGACCTTCATCCCAAAGGCCAGATTCTCCTCCACGCTCAGGTGCTCATAGAGCCCCAGCCCCTGAAACACCATTGCCACATTCCGTTCCCGCGGCGGCAGCTTCGTCACGTCCCGCCCGTCAATCCAAACCGACCCGCTCGACGCCTCTTCCAGCCCGGCGACAACCCGCAGCGTGGTCGTTTTTCCCGACCCGCTCGGCCCCACCAGACAGAGCAATTCCGCTTCGCGGACGACCAGATCCAGCCCATCTACAACTTTGCCGCCTCCCGGAAAGACCCTGGAAACCCCGCGTAGTTCGATACCCGCCATGCGGTCATCCCCACGCATAGTAGCCCGCTCACGAAGTGAGTGGACTACATCTCCCGTAATCTTCCTGCCAGACAACAAAAAACGCGACCTACCCTAACGAGCAGCTCGCGCCGAAAATGGCTCGAATACTGTTACCAGCCACGACTTACGAGCAATGCCCGTCAGCCACGAGAAAGAATATCCCGGAACGAGAAAAGTGTCAAGTTGGGACCAATGACGATCAGGACAATGCAGTGTTACCTTCCCTTTTTTCTGCATCTTCTTGCCAAACATTTTCCTGCCAATCGCTTTCGATGGACAGAACGACTGAACCGGAGGAATGTGGCAAGAACACGGTTGGCAAGAAAATAAATCCGGACGTGGTTCTAGGGTTTCTTCCAAACGCTGATCGTCTTGTCCCCGCCCCCCGCCGCAATGAATTTGCCGTCCTTGGATACCGCCAAGCTCAGCACTTCTCCGGGATGTTTGAGTGCGCCAGTCCGCTTCTGCGTGGCTACGTCCCAAATGGCAATCTCCGTTGGCCGGTTCCATTCTCCGGCAGCGACAAGCAACTGTTTGCTGTCCGAGGTGAAGACGACGGACCAAGCATCGTCCGCCTTGGATTCCAGGGTGGCGACTTCTTTCCAGTCAAATGTGTTCCAGAGTTGTGTCTTACCGTAGCGAAGACCAATGGCCAGATACTTGCTATCAGGGGAGACGGCGACGGAGCGGACCTCGGCGTTGGTGGCGGCGATCTCTTTGACCAGCCGCCAGTCTTTTTCTGACCAGATTTTGACTGTCCCGTCCGAACTGCCCGAGGCAATCCCCCAAGGCACGACGGTTAGCGAGTTCACCCAGGACTTGTGAGCTGTGATGGTTCGCTCGCAAAGCAGGGTCTCTTTATTCCAGATTTTGATGATGCCGGCCATGTCGCCAGTCACGATGGTGTCCTCCATGAACGCCACCGAGACGACCGCGCCGCGATGGCCCGCCAACACGCCATTGGTGTCGCGATGCAAGTCCCAGACTCTGGCGGTCTTGTCGTAGCTGCCGGTGACGACATAGGTGCCGAGATTGGAGAATGCGACGGCGGTGATTCGATCCGCATGTCCTTTCAGAACCTTCATCGGTTTGAGCGTCTCGCAGTTCCAGAGCCGGACGGTGTTGTCGCCGCAGCCCGCTGCCAGCCAGGGAGTGCCAGGATGGATGGCCAAACAAGAAACCCAATCCGGCATTTCAATGCTGGCCGGATCGGATTTTTTCCTTTCCCTCAGTGGCATCAGATGCCCCCAGGAAAGCAAATGAGGATCTTCCGGCAGCGGATCGGCCGGTTTCAGGACTCCCGCCATTACCAGTGTTCCGACTTGAAAGTAAACGGCATCCGCATCGGACGTGCTGCCGGGGAAGTGCCCGAAGCCGCCATCATCATTGCGGCAGGAGAGAGCCCACTCGGCTGCTTTAGCGATGGCCATTTGGCACGCTTCCTCACCGGCCCCTTCGTGGCGGAGCGTGAAGACGGCATCGAACGTGGCATGGCGGTCGCGCGACGGCAGGTTGAGGAGCCAACTGCCGTTCCTGTTCTGGTCGCGGAGGACCCGCTTGACGATCTGGGCCCCCTTCGGCGTTGGCTCGCCGACCAGGCTGTAATAGTGCGAGGCATGGAACGTCGCCGCGACGTGGTCGTTCAGATACCCTTCGTCATCGGGAATCATCAACGCCCGAATCGAGCGATCGGCTTGGTCTGGAATCGGCTTTCCGGCACAAAGATACGCTAGTGGAAAAAAGCTTGTGCTGTAAGCCGGCAGCGTCTTGTAATCCTGTTTCAGAATCTCCTCGAACACGGGCAGCGGATCGAACTTCGCCTTCAAGCCGAGTGCGTGAAGGGCCACAAGGGCCTGCGTCGTGTTGTAGACCTTCCCCTGCGGTGACTTCGGATCGACCGTCCCTGCCACGTTCACGAACTCGCCGCTCTCCTTCTGCCGCGACAACAAAAACTCGATCGTCTTCGCCTCGTGGGGCAACTTCCAGCCAAACGTCTTATGGATCGTGCAGGCATAGGTGACTGCGGCCATGTCGCTGTAGGCGCTGTCCGACATCCCCAGATATTCCGGATCGACTCCCGGCTGAAACGAGCCATCCGGCCGGGCCGTCTTGGCATAAAACTCCTTGAGCCCCGCTAGAATCTCCGCTTCGCCAACTTTCGGCGGATCGGCAGCAAAAGAGGGGAGAGTCAGGAGGCAGAGCACTGAGAACAGGAAGGAGTGGTTTCGAATTCTTGCAATGGTCATCGCGATTCTCCAGTAGCCACCTTGATCTGCAGCCTGTTTCTTCAAGCCCTATTTTGACGACTCACGCGCGTTGCGGGTATAATGGCAACATGAGCGCCGTCAAAAAAAGAGAGCCACTTTCGGTTGAAGATTATCTTGCGGGCGAGTTATGCTCCCAGGTCAAACACGAATACCTGGGAGGAGTCGCGTACGCGATGGCGGGTGCCAGGAATGCCCACAATATCATCGCCACGAATCTCATTATCTCGCTGGGTGCCCGCCTGCAAGGCAAGCCCTGTCAACCCTTCAATTCCGACACCAAGATTCGCGTCCGGCTGCCGACCCATCATCGGTTCTACTATCCGGACGCCTCAGTGATTTGCCGCCCCAATCCCCAGGACGATTCGTTCCAGGACGAGCCGGCGGTGATCTTTGAAGTACTTTCAAGCGCCACGCGGCGGATCGATGAAGGAGAAAAACGAGACGCGTATCACACGATTCCCTCGCTTTGTGTCTATGCGCTTGTCGAGCAGGAGGCGGCGGCTATCGTAGTATATCGCCGCAGCGACCAAGGCTTCGTGCGCGAGGATTACGAAGGGCTCTTGGCGGTCTTGCCCCTCTCCGAAATCGAAGCGGAACTCCCGCTGGAGGAAATCTATCGGCGAGTGGAGTTTAGCGCTGAATAGTGCCCTCGCTCTCGAGGACCAGAAGGGTCACTTCTTGAACGCCTTCCTCAGCGCCCTCCCCGCCAACGATCCCGTCGGCGTGCCCTCAAAAATCGCGGGCGTGCCCGCGACAAAGACGTATTTGAGGCCGGTGGAGTAGCGTGCGGGATGATCATAGGTGGCGGTATCGACAAAGGTCTTGGGGTCAAAGACGGCGATGTCGGCGGCGAGGCCGGGGCGGAGATAGCCGCGGTCGGTAAGCCCGAGGATGTCGGCGGGGAGGCCGGAGGAGCTGCGGATGGCCTGCGCGAGCGGCAGGACTTTTTCCCTCACGCTATAGAGGCCGATTTTTCGCGAGAAGGTGCCGTAGCTGCGAGGGTGCGGCTGGTCCTGGTCGGGGATGCGGGCGGAGCCGTCGGAGGCGGTGGCGACCCAGGGGAGTTGCATCGCCATGCGGACTTCTTCCTCGTTCATGCCGAAGTTGATGACTCGCGCCCCGCCGCGGCTTTCGATGTCGAGAACCAGATCAGTCGTGTCCCGCTTCTGTGCGGCGGCGATTTCGTCCAGGCTCTTGCCGACGTACTCTGGGTTCGGGCCGAACGAGGCGATTTGAATCCGCCGCTTGACGGAAAGGGCCTTGTCCACGGCCGCTTTGATTTTGGCCCGCGTCTCTTCGTTCTTGAGCCGCTCTTCGAGCTTCTTGCGCCCCCCTTCGCCGGCCCAGGTGGGAAGGAGCGTGGCTTCCAATGAGGTGGAGCTGGCGATGTACGGATACTGGTCAGCCGTCACTCTCTCGCCACTGGTGCGGGCCTTTTCGATGGCATTCGCGGCGATTCGCAGTTGGCCCCAGGCATCGGCACCGGAGGCTTTGAAGTGGGAGATGTGGACTGGCATCTTTCCTTCGCGGCCAATCTGCATCGCCTCCTCGACCGATTCCACAAGCTGCTTGCTTTCGTTGCGGATGTGGCTCGCGTAGATACCCCCGCGGCTGCCCACGACTTTGGCGATTTCGATCAGCTCCTCGGTTTCGCAAAAGGTGCCGGGGATATAGATGAGGCCGGTGGACATTCCCCAGGCTCCCTCTTCCATCGCTTTCGCCGCGAGGTCCCGCATCTTGACCAGCTCTTCCTCGGTCGGCTTGCGGTTGACCCGCTGCATCACGAATTCCCGCAGCGAGCCCTGCGGCAACAGGTGGGCGACATGCGTGCCACTGCCGGCGGCATCGACTTTGTCATAGAACTCCTTGACCCGAATCGGCCCGCTGCCGCAGTTGCCGGTGACAATCGTGGTGCAGCCCTGCGTGAGATAGTTCACGTTGCCGCGGGTCGCGGGCGCGACAATCGGACCGTCGCTGTGGTTGTGCAGGTCGATGAAGCCAGGGGCGATGACAAGCCCCGTGCAGTTGATTCTCTGCAGGACTTTACCGTGCGTGAATTTACCGACAGCGACGATCTTGTTCCCCTGGATGGCGACGTCACCGACGACCCCTTCCGCGCCGCTGCCGTCGAAGATCGTGCCGCCGACAAACAGGATGTCGGCATTCACAGGGCTGTCATCGGCCCCAGCAATTGTGGCCAAAATGAGCAGAAGAATCGCGGGTAGCGGGCGAGAGATGTGCGGAATCATGGGGGCAAAATGATGAAGAATGGAAGACAGGTGGCAACAAGATGGTTGGCAAGAAGATAAGAGAAGAGGGGGGAGAAAGCAAATTTCCTTCAACTCTTTGCCTTCATCATCCCGCTTTCATCATTCTGCAATCTGCAATCGCCCATTCTGCCCTGGTCTGGTTGGATTGCGTCCGGCAAAGTCCTACAATAGCGGGCGTCTCGTCCCTCCCACCTTATTTGGAGTGTGCCATGAACCAGCGCCCCGCCATTTCCTGCCTGGACTGCGATTCTTCTCTCGACCGCCGCACCTTTGTGCGGACCATTGGAGCGGGCGTCTTGGCTGCCGCAGCTGGACCGGCCCTGTTTTCGCGTTTTGCCCATGCGGCCCCGAGCGAGAAGAGTGACGCGGAAGGGGTGGTCGGCAAGCTCTATGGCACACTCAGCGACGAGCAGAAGAAGACCATCTGCTTTGACTTTGATCACGAACTGCGCAAGCGGATCAACGCCAACTGGCACATCACCAAGCCGACGATTGGCAGCGACTTCTATACCAAGGACCAGCAGGCTCTGATTGACGACATCGTCAAGAAAGTGACCAGCGCCGACGGCTACGAGCGAATCAAGAAGCAGACCGAGTACGACGACGGCGGGCTCGGGGCCTACAGCATCGCCTTGTTCGGGACTCCCGGCAGCGGCAAATGCGAATGGGAACTTACCGGCCGCCATCTCACCCTGCGGGCCGACGGCAACAGCGTCGACAAAGCGGCTTTCGGCGGCCCGCTGATCTACGGCCATGGCGAGGAAGACGCCAAGCAGAACCTGTTCCACTACCAGACGCAGCAGACCAACGAAGTCTTCAAATCGCTCGATGCCAAGCAGGCCGAAAGGGCCCTCATCGCCAAGGCTCCCAGCGAAGGACTGGTCCCGCTGCAAGGAGAGAAAGGCCGATTCCACGGCGTGGCGGTCAGCGAGTTTTCCGCCGACCAGAAGAAGCTGGTCGAGCAGACGCTCAAAGTCCTTCTCGCGCCGTATCGCCAGGAAGATGTGGACGAGGTCATGGAAATCCTCAAGAGCACCGGCGGCGTGGACAAGCTGCACATGGCGTTCTATCAGCAGGAAGACCTGAACAGCGACAAGCTGTGGGACATCTGGCGGGTGGAAGGGCCGAGCATGGTCTGGCATTTCCGCGGAGCGCCGCACGTGCATGCGTATATCAATATCGGGGTCAAAGCTTAGCCACTCAGCCGTAGCCACACGCCGCCCGCGTGTCGGCTTCTCGGCTGGCTGCGTCGCCAATTCACCCCACACGCG
Source organism: Planctomycetaceae bacterium (assembly GCA_005778405.1). GTDB lineage: Bacteria > Planctomycetota > Planctomycetia > Pirellulales > Pirellulaceae > SXOA01. Next base: position 13,119 of record SXOA01000116.1, on the reverse strand, counting down.
AGCCGCGTGTGGCTACGAGGGCTCGATGGCACGATTCCACTGGGCCTTCGCGGCTGCGATTCTTTCAACCTTCTGCGTCTGGGCGCAAGCGCAGCCCATTCGCCACGTCGAATCGAATCCCCGCACGGGCTCTTCCGCTGCCGTGCTGGTGGACGATGTTCCGCTGCTGCATACCACGCAAATCTTTGCCGCTGCCGATGAACGCCAGAGCGTGGAAGCGCAAGTGGAGGGAATGTTTGCCCGGCTGGAGATGGAGCTGAAGTACTCGGGCGTGGCGCTCAGCGACGCGGTGAAGCTCAATTTCTATGTTGCTTCCAACGATGCGGCCGATGCGATCCGCCAGAAACTTGTGAAGACCTTTGTCGGCGAGCAGCGGGCTGCCGTCAGTTTTGTCGTAACAAAGCTCCCCGCCGACGATGCGCTCGTGGCGGTCGATGCGGTGGCTGCCTTGCCGAGAAACACGACCAAGGATGTCCGCCGCGGTCCACTCTCGGCGGTGATGCCCAAGGGGGAGCGGATCTATGTTTCCGGCCAGGCGGATCCGGGCACATTGCCCGAGGCGACGAAAAAGACGCTGGAAAGCTTGAGCCGTACTCTAACGGAATACGGCCGCAGCGATGCCGACATCGTGCAGCTCAAGTGCTTTGTCACGCCGATGCAGTCGGCGGGGTTGGTGAAGGAGGAAATCGCCAGGCATTTTGCCGGCCAAAGAGTGCCGCCGGTTTCCTACGTGGAATGGAAATCGACCGCCCCAATTGAAATTGAACTAGTCGCCTGGGGAGGACCGGCCACGGAAGCGCTCCCCGCCGAGCCGATTGAGTATTTGACGCCGGCTGGCTTTAAAGCGTCTCCTCTTTATTGCCGTGTGGCCCGCATTCATGGCGGCGGGACGATATTCTTTTCGGACCTGTTTGCTGATGCGAAGGCCGATACCGCGGCCCAGGTGCAACAGCCGTTTGACCGCTTAAAATTGTTGCTCGAGAAAGCGGGCAGCGACTATCGGCATCTGACGAAAGCGACGTACTACGTCACCGACGACGAAGTGAGCAAAGCCCACAACGAGATTCGGCCCAAGTTTTACGACCCCGCGCGGCCGCCGGCGGCATCGAAGGCGGTAGTTGTTGGAACGGGGACGGAAGGTACCCGTTATGTGATGGACATGATCGCCGTCCCTTCCAGCCGCGGCACGCCGATGAGTCCGCCGGAGCGCGGGGCGGGCTTTACCGATAGACGCATCGATGAGTTCACATCCGCGCCGCTGCCGGAGAAGGGTTGGCTGAGCCTTTTTGACAGCGACCAAGGGATCGGTTGGAGGGATTCCAGTCCCGAAAAGGAACCGGAATTGAGCAAGATCTCGACGATTCAATTCGGCAACTGTGTTCTCTTCGGCGAATTTCGCGGCAAGGGCAGCATTTTCGTCGGCGGCAAGAAATATGACGTCTCCGCCGAACTACCGATGTTCCTGTTGGAGACGGGCAAGAAGGACTTTGTCCGCTTGGGAAAGGGACTGGAGCTCAAGACGCTCCTGATTAAGCCGCTCAAGACCCACCCGCTCTTCAACGGCAAAGACCTCACCGGCTGGAAACATATTCAGCGGAAACAACAGTCGCGGGAAGAATCCGCCTGGCAAGTTGAGAACGGTGTGCTCCGCGCTGTCGGCGGGCCGGAAGCCATCGAATACACCGAAAAACAATTCGGCGACTTCGTCCTGCAGATTGACGTCCGCACGCGCGCCGTCCACTCCAATGGCGGCGTCTTCTTTCGCGCCATCGCCGGCGATTTCATGAATGGCTACGAGGCCCAGCTTCACAACCGCTGCCTGGACAATGACCCATCGAAGCCTTTTCGCTATTGCACCGGCGGCATCGACGACCGGCTGGACGCCCGTCGCCAGGTAGCCCGCGATTTTGTCTCCTTCAAAATGACCATCATCGCCGACGGCCCCCGCATCGCCACCTGGGTCAACGGCTATCAAACCGTCGATTTCCTCGACGAACGGCCGGAGAACGACAACCCCCGCGTAGGGAAGCGAACCAAGCCCGGCGTCATCCAGCTTCAGGCCCACGACCCGGCGACGGATTATGAAGTGCGGGGTATTTCCGTCGCAGATTGGGGTGAATAGCGGCGGTGGCGACGACGATCATCTTGGCGAAAGATGGATCCACGCCCGTTTTCGCTCGATGTCGTACATCACGCTCCAGCCGCCACGATGCGTGCCATTGGAGAATTCATAGCAGTGGCGGACGTTGGGAACGTCGAATTCAACAATCAGCGGCGGGGCTGGCGGCATCGACTGCTGCTCCGTAGCCTTCCACCCTTGCCCCTTGCTCCAGGCTAGAAAGTCCTCTTCCGAGATATCAAAGTCGGCACCGCCACCCTGAAAGCGAGCATGGAGATTTACATGCTTCGCCTCTTCTGGAACTCGGACAAACGACCAGGCACGGCGAAACTTCTCGTTTGCTTCCTGGGATGAAACGTCTGTCGCATCGTCTTGATATGTAATCAGCCGAAAGAAGCCGCAACAAAAGCAAAACAGCGTCAGAAAGACCATCACGATCCACAGTGAAAACCGCGGCGGATAAAACCTGCGTTGCGTTGGTGTCGGCTGGCCGTTCATTCGCCATCTGTCATTCGAGCTTCGTCATTAGGCTGCCGTGTCATTTCCTCTTCACATGTATCACCATCGGGCAACTCCCCTGGTTCCCTTCGACCTGGGCGATGGCGAAAAAGGTGCGACTTTGCTCGGGAACCCAGGGCTCGGCGCGGAGGAAGACAGTCCGCTCGGTTTGCCCTTCGGGGATGAGGATGCCGGAGAGGCCGATGTCGTCCACGATGATGCCGTGCGGCAAATTGGGGACGTCGAACGCGATGCGGTCGTTGAAACCGTTGCGCTCGACCCGCAGCTTGCAAGTGATGCTGCCGCCGGGGGCGATGGTGATTTCCGGCGGCTTGGGAAAGCCGGTGGCGAGCGTCGCGGGCTGCTCAGGTGCTCCTTCCAGTTCCAGATGCACAATGACTTTCGGCTTGTCGGCCCTTTTCACGCTGCCAAGGTTGTTGACGTCGTGCGTCACTTCCTTACCGGCAATCGTTGCCATGGCGGTTACTTTCGTCAGCCCCCAGTTGGCCTCGGTCGGAGCCGCGGCATCCGAGATGCAGTTGAGGACGCCGTGCGCTTCGTGGAGGCCCGGCTGGATGACGATGGGCGTTGATGCCTGGAAGCCAGGCGGCAAACCGGTGATGTCGACGCGGATCGGGCCGCTGAAATTGTCCAGCCGCTCCGCTTTGACGCTGAATTGTTTGCCGCTGCCGGCGTTTACCGTCGGGTTCGCCCCATTGAGCGTCACCTTGAAGTCGGGCTGCGGGCGGCGGACGGTGAGATCGTACTTGAAGCCTTCACCCGCGAAGCTGCGGACATCGGCGACTCGAACCAAGTACGTCCCATCCGCCGGTGCCACAAACGTCAGTCGCGAGTCCTTGCCGAGCTTCCGCTGCGACTCGTCGTCGTTCTCGAAGTTCACCGTGAAGACTGGCAGACCGTTGCCCGGAAGGACGGTTCCGACAGGGTAGGGCAGCACCTGATAGGCCGGCGCGCCGACCGCGTGCGCACGCGGCGTGGTATCCCAGAAGCAGCTCCGCGCGCCGGTGTCGGGATAGAAGTCATTCTCCGCGTCCGGTCCCCGTCGCTGGCGGAACTGCTTGACGATCTCGCCGCCGATGTAGACATAGTCGTTGACGAACATTTCCTCGTAATTCTTCAACCGGGCCCCGCGGGAGTCTCCGCTGATGCCGCGGAATTCGAGCTCGCTATCGCGGACGCAGCGGAGCAAGAGCCGCGGCACCGGTTGGCCGCCGGCGGAAAGGATTTCGACCTTGGAATCGAGGGGCGAGCCAGTACGGGCGGCATTGGTCTCGAAGATCCACTGGTCGCCGGCCTTGGCGTCGAAACGGTAGAGATCGCTGTCGCTCGACTGTCCGTGATCGCCGCCAAAAATGCGGCCTTGGGCGATCGTTGGGAGGTTAAGGGGCGTGGCGCGCGACGGATTATCATTCGGCTCCACCTCCGCGGTTTTTGCCAATTCTTCCGTCTTCGGCTGCGGCCCGTAATCGACCTCCGCAGGCGCTTCGGCCAGCGTCACGAGTGGTTTCTCAGATTCTGGAGTCGCACCAGCGAGTTTGTAGGAGCCAGTCGTGCCGTCGATCCGGCCAACGACGATTTCTTCACCCATCGGCAGCACCGCCACGCCCGTGGCCCAGTCGGACTGCTTTTCCAACGTGGTGCGGATGGCCATCGTTTCGGCATTCCAGACCTTGATCAGCCGGTCTTCGCCGGTGGAGACGAGCGTTTTGCCGTCCGCGGACCAGGCGAGGCGGAGGACGGGTGTTTCGTGGGCGAACTTGGACTCCAAGATTGGGTTCGTCCCTTCCTTGGCCGCTTCGCTCACCTGCCAGACGCGGATGCGGTTATCGACCCCCGCCGCGGCAACTCGCGTCCCGTCCGGGCTGAACGCCAAGGCATACAACTCCTTGAGCGATTCCTTGAGCGTATCCAGCCGCGTGCCGGCCGCGACGTCCCAGAGCTTCACGGTCCGGTCGCCGCTGGCACTGGCCAGCACTTTGCCGTCTTTGCGAAACGCAAGCTCATACACCGCGCCGTTGTGCCCTTCCAGCGACTTCACTTCCTTGCCATCCGCAGTATTCCAGAGCTTGATGGTGCTGTCGTAAGACCCCGTTGCGAGCAACGCTCCATCTGGCGAGAGCCGCACGGCATACAGACTGTCTTTATGCCCCTGAAACACCTTGACCAGCAACCCATCCGCCACCTTCCAGAGCCGAGCTTCGCCAAACAGCCCCGGCTCTCCCGCGGCACAGACGACGAATTGGCCGTCAGCGGAAAACGTGACGGCGTTGACATTGCCGCGATGGCCGCTGAGCCTGAACAGCGGCTTGCGTTCCGGCAGCGATTGCAATTCGACTTCGCCATAGCGGGCGACGGCTACGACGTTCCCTTGCGGCGAGACGGCGATGGCGCTCACCACCTGGCGGGCCGGCGCAAGGAGCTTCACCTGAGGCGTCACCAGCATCGTCGGGTCCGGCCCGGCCCCCTGCGGCCCCTTGGCCCCGGCGTCGATCCACGCTTTGAGCAGGGCAATCTCCTCCGGCTTCGGTTTCTCATTGTCCTTCGGCGGCATCGCCGGCTCCGCCTTGCCGGTCAGCACCAGAATCATCCGGCTCTGGTCCGCCCGCCCCGGACTCACCGCGGCCCCCTTGCTTCCCCCTTTCAGCAGCGAGCCATAACTCTCCAGCGACAACTTCCCTTCGTGGTCCTCATCGCTGTGACAGCCGGTGCAGTATTTGGTGAAGAGAGGGTGGATTTGCTTGGTGTAATCAGGGGGAGTCTGGGCATGAGCTGCTGCGGCTAGAACGACACACAGAATGAAGGAAAGCGACCTGATTGGGATGGAATGGTGGCGCATAGAGATCAAAAGGGAATTTCGCCTGGGGTCGGAAACTTGTAGGGCATTGCCCGACGGATACGATGGATTACTACTCGCTCAATGTTTCTGAATTCGAGCCACGTCGCATCACTCGCGGCGGGCGGCGGTTCGCCAGGGTAAGGTTGCCCGATGGTGAGCATATTTCCGGCGACCAGCATTAGCCGAGGACTCGAAACATCAATTGCTTCACCCACTACCGTGATAATTCGAAACGGCTGAAACGGCCGCTGCCGCCAGAGGCGTAGAATCTCGTCTTTGATCATGAGACGGTTCCTTAATACACACCAACGCTGGGTAACTCAAGCATAAGCCGTTCATTGTTAAACGGTGTATCCGAAGTGACATCACCCATGTAGAGATGCTTGAGGCCAGTCATCTTCTTTAGTGAAGACACTCCCTTGGCGGTTACGGGTACGCAAAGATAGAGAGTTTCAAGCTCTTTAAGGCCCTCCAGGTGCCTTAGCCCATCCTCATTCACCGTCTCCATATTGTGGATCGAAAGGAGCTTTAACTCCGAGAGGTGTCCAATATGCTCGAGTCCACGATTGGAGATACTGCCATCTTCAAGACTGAGTTTCTCAAGCGAATTAAGAGAGCTAATCGCCGCCATCCCGGCGTCGTCAACCTGAGTCTTGTCGAGGCTTAGTTCTTTGAGTTTTTTCAGACCTCGAAGTGAGTTCATTCCTTGACTAGTCACGTCAGTTCCAGAGAGGTCCAAACTTACCAGTTGATTCATCCGACCTATCGAAAGCAGACCATCGTCTGAAATCGCAGTGTATCGAAGATCCAACTTCTTGAGATTCGACATACGCAAGATGAATTTCATTTGTGAGTCAGTGACATCAGACCCCCAAAGACATAACTCATCGAGTGATTTCAAGTCCGCACATGTGGAGATCAAGTCGTCCGTCACCCTGCACTTTCGCAACCATAACCTGACTGGATTGTCTTTACCGAACGACCGCAAATCCCCTGGCGTCACTATGGTGCCATTACAATACGCGCCCATTACCGCTCCGGCTTCATTCCGTTCAATACACTCACTAAAGCTCTTCTTACTATCTTCCAGTTCCGCAGCTTGGATTTCTGCTACAGCCTTCTCGACTATTTCGTCAATATGCCTTTGCGTTTCGTCATCCACTGTCTCCTCCCTAAAACTGCACCCAATTGCCGAAATGCATGATACGAGCAATGCGTAGAGGCTCAGGGTTAGAATGCGACTTGCAGACATGGCTTGCCAACTTGCATCTGTCAGTGATTAAACAAAAACTCCCGCCCGCTCAACACGCTCCAGTACAAATCCTCAATCACACCCCGCCGCTCCTCCGGTTTGACGGAAGCGAGCTCGGCGGCCAGTTTCTGTCTCTCGATATCCGTGGGAAAACGAGAGAGGGCCGCCAGGAACAGGTTTTCCACCGCTTTCTCGTTGGACGGATCGGCCGTCGCCTTCTCCGCCGCGCTGCCGGGGGAGCCGAGCTTTTTGTTGACGGTGTCGCCGTTGAACATGTGCAGGACCTGGGTCATGCTCGGCTCGTCGCTTCGCTCGCAGTCGCAGGTGATGAGCCGGACTGGCTGGCCGAAGGTCTTGAGGAAATAGGAATCGACGGAGACATCCGGCAGCTCAAGGGCTCGCTTCGCCGGGGCGGGGTCGCCGGGCTTGCCGTCGGCTTTGAGGTAGATGAACTTCGTGGGCGCGTCGGTCACTTGCGAAATGGCGTCCAGCAACACTTCCGCCTTCAGCCGTCGCGGGTAGTAGCGGGAGTAGAACCGCTCATCCGCCCGGTTCTCCGGCAGCGGGGCGGAATCCCGCTGGTAGGCGGCTGATTGCAGGATGGCCCGCATCAGTTGCCTCAGGTCGTAGTTGTTGTCGGCCAGATATTTGGCAGCCGCGTCGAGGAGCTTTTCGTTGCTAGCCGGGTTGGTGACCCGCATGTCATCGACCCGCTCGACCAGGCCGACGCCGAAAAAGTTGGCCCACATGCGGTTGGCGATGGCCCGCGTGAAATACGGGTTGTCCTTCGACGTAAGCCACTGGGCCAGGGCAATCCGTCGGTCGACATTCGACGCGAACGGAATCGGCTGGCCGTCGAGGGGACGCGGAAGTTGTGGCGTGCCGCGGCTGGGCTGGATGAGCTCCCCCTGCGTGTCGGAGTAGACCGTCCGCAGGCCGTCGCCGCCGCGGAAATCGCCTCCCCAACCCTTGGCCCGCACGCGGCTGAACATGTTGGCCATGCCGTAGTACTGGTCGTTGGTCCATTTTTCCAGCGGGTGGTTGTGGCACTTGGCACAGTTAATGGAGAGCCCCAAAAACGCCTGGCTCACCGTCTCCGCCATCTCCTCCGGATCCTGATGCAGGGCGTAGAAATTCGCCGCCCCGTTCTCGTGCGTGCTGCCGCTGGCGGTGACGATCTCATAGACAAACTTGTCCCACGGCTTGTTCTGCTCCACGCTTTTGCGGATGAATCCGTAATACGCCTTGATCGCCTCCGGCCGCAGCCGCTCACCGGACAGCAGCAGCAGGTCCGACCACTTATAGGCCCAGTAATCGACAAACTCCGGCCGGCTGAGGAGGTGATCGATCAACTTGTCCCGCTTATCGGCGGAAGCATCCGCCAGGAACGCCCGCGTCTCGTCCACCGTCGGGAGCGTGCCGATGGTGTCGAGGAAAGCCCGCCGCAAAAAGGTGGAATCGTCGCATTTCGGCGACGGTGGCAGCTTGAGGGCGGCGAGCTTCTCGTTCGCCAGATCATCAATGAAGTTCCGCCGCTCGGCGCTGGAAAAAACTTCCGGTTGGACATCATTTACGAACGGCACGGTCAAAAAGGCCATTGCATTGTAGTTGAGATACCAGACCTTGATCGCCCCTTCGCCACTGCCGGTGACTTTCACTTCGCCCCGCTCGCCGACGGAGCCGACCGAACTGTTGACGGACGTGTACTTGGCCCAACGTGTCGCATCCTCCACATGGCCATCGCTAAAATGGGCCAGCACAATAAGCTGCTGACTCGCGCCGACCCCCTGCGTGGAATATTTTGGCAACACTTCCAGGCTGGCAATCTGCGGGTCACTCTCCTTCGGTCCCGGAGCCCTCGAAGCAATCCATTCCGCCAACACACGATATTCCTGCGTCGCCGGATCGAGCTTTATCCCCCCCTTGTGCGGCAACAAGCCCGTCGGCTTGGTCAAAATCAGACTTCGCCCCGGATCGCTCGGCACCACCCGCCGCCCCAGCGCCTGCCGCGTGAGATAGCTATAGTCGGCATCGACATCGAACCCAAACAGCGTCAGCCGAAATCCCTTTTGCCCCGCCCGCGCCCCATGGCACGCCCCAGTATTGCAACCCTGCTTCGACAACACCGATTCGACATGATTTCGAAAGCTCCAGACAAACGGCTGGTCCTGGCCGGTGACGGTTATCTCTGTAGTTGCCGTTTGATCGCCAACCTTCGCCGTAATCGTCGCCTTTCCGTTGCCGACGGGAACCGCGACGGAGTTCTCGATCTTCACGACCGTTTCGTCGCTGCTCGTTAGCTGCACTCCTTCTATCGCCTGTCCGAAGACCTGCTCGCCCCGTTTCCACTGGGGGACGAGGGTTTGGCGAGATTCTTTGGTAGTGAGGCTGACCTTGGCGGGAAGCAAGATGAGACTCTTGGCCCCCGGATCTTGCTCGACGCACATTGCGCAACGAACGCCGACCAGCGCACTGAGAACTAACGTCAAATAAATAGAAAGTCTGTTCATTACATCTATTTGATTTCGAGATTGCCTATAAAACGTCCGAGGGGATGGCCACAAAAATCAAAAGAAAGCACAAAAAAGTTGCAATCGTCAACCCAGCACGGATTTCCTTTTTGTGTCTCTTCGTGCTTTTTTGTGGCTACCCTCTGCTGCTTCGGATTCCTCCTAAAACAGCTCCTTCACTTCATGCTTCCCAAAGTCCACCAGCGGGAACGGCCGCCCCGCGGGGCCCGGCAGCGTGGTTTCCAGGTCGAAGCCGAGGCTCTTGTAAATGGTGCCGACGATTTCGGGCGGCTCGACGGGACGTTCGGCGGGGTAGGCCCCGATGGGATCGCTGCGGCCGATGGCTCGGCCCCCTTGGATGCCGCCGCCGGCGAAGTAGGCGGAGAAGCATTGCGGCCAGTGGTCCCGCCCTCCGGCCGGGTTGATGCGCGGCGTGCGGCCGAATTCCGCCAGGTTGCAGACCAGCGTTTCGGCCAGCATTCCCCGTTCGCTCAGGTCTTCAATCAGGGCAGCGTACGCCTGGTCATACATCGGGGCGACGATGTTCTTCATCCCCTCGATGCTGGTGAAGGGTTTGCTGCCGTGGATATCCCAAGTGATTTCGTCGAACACGGTCAGGAACGTATTCACCGTCACAAACCGGACCCCCGCCTCAATCAGCCGCCGGGCGAGCAGGCAGCACTGACCGAACCGATTAAGCCCATACTTCTCCCGCAGGGCCTGCGGCTCTTTGGTCAGGTCAAAGGCGGCCCGGGCCTGCGGGCTGGTCATCATGCGATAGGCGGCTTCGAAGTTGGCGTCCATTAGCTTGGCACTGGGGCTGGCGTCGAACTCCTTCACCTTCTCTTCCACAATCTGTCGCATCCGGCGGCGGCGGTCGAGCCGGGCATCACCGAGGTCGGCCGGTGGCAGCAGGTCGGGCACTTTGAAGTTTGGCTTGCTGGGATCGGTGTTGAGCACGAACGGGTCGTGCGCTTTGCCGAGAAAACCGGCTTCTTGTCCATGCGGCAGGTTTCCGCCCGTCGAGCCCATCTTCTCTGGTAGCACCACGAACGGCGGCAGATCGGTTTTCGGCCCGCGAAGATATGCCAGGGCACAGCCAGCGTGCGGCGAGTTAATCCCGCCGGTGAAGAGCCTCCCGGTTTGCAGCATCTGGTGCCCGGTATCATGCACCGCGGCGGCAGTGTGGTAACAACTGCGGACGAGCGAGAACTTGTCGGCAACCTGGGCGTGCCGCGGCAGGATTTCCGTAATCTGGAAATCACCCTTCGTCGAAATTGGCGCAAACGGCCCCCGAATCTCCGCAGCCGCCTCCGGCTTGGGATCGAACGTGTCCATCTGGCTCGGCGCGCCGAGGTTGAAGATCATGATCACCGAGCGGTTGTCATGCTCCTTCTTCTTCTCCTCTGCGGCCGCCGCCTCCGCCGCCAAGAGCTGCGGCAGCGTCATGCCCACCGCTCCCAAGGCCCCCACCTGCAGGAAATCCCGCCGAGTCACCCCATCGCACGTATGAGCCGTCCCTTCGCCCGTAATTCTGAGCATCGCTGCATCTCCCGCAGTAAAAACGCCGGTAACCTGCCAACACCCCGCTGGCTTTCTGCCATGATCGGACGGAGCACTACTCCGTCCCACCAAAACAGCCGGAAAAGCGTGGTCGATCAGAGATCCAGAGTACCACGAGAGAGAGGGAAGAGCAATTTGCATGGCAGCTTCATACGGATGATAGTTGACAGAGATGAGGGTAGAATTACCCCGCAATGAATCAGGAACCTGTCGCCAGATTTCCATGAACGACCTTCCGCACCAAACCGATTCGAGCACGAATTCCAGCTTGCTCTATCGCGCGGTGAGTCAAGACAGGGACGCGTGGCGGCGATTGTCGGAGCTGTATGGGCCGGTGGTCTATGGATGGGTGCGGGCCGCGGGCTTCAAGGAGCATGACGCGGCCGACATCGTGCAGGAAGTCTTTCAGGCCGTCTTCTCCAGTCTGCACAGGTTTCGCGGCGACCGCCCGACGGACAGCTTTCGCGGCTGGTTGGGGACGATTACCCATCGGCGAGCGTGCGACCATTTGCGAAAGCGGGCCGGTCGGCCTCCCGCGGACGGCGGCACCGAGGCCCAGGCGATGCTCCAACAAATTCCCGATCGGCTGCCGGAGGAGGGTCTGGCGGAGAATGCGAACAATCACGCGGATTTGATCCACCGGACGTTGGAGTTGGTTCGACCTGAATTTGCGGACCATACCTGGCAAGCTTGCATGCAAACGGCGGTCGAAGGCCGCCGCCCAGCCGACGTGGCCGCCGATTTGGCGATGTCGGTCGGAGCCGTCTATGTCGCCCGATCGCGAGTCCTCAAGCGACTCAAGAAGGAGTTGGAAGGGCTGGTGCCGGAAATTCGAATGACGAATTCCGAATGACGAATGAATGGCGAGTACTTCTCATTCGGGCTTCGTCATTTCCCTCTCCCCCCTCGAAGGAGTGGATTCGTAAGCGCCTTGCGATTCTACTGCAGAGGTTGATCCGCCGCGTCATTCGTGAGGCCCCTTTCCCATGCCTGCCCCCACCTGTCCTTCCCGCAATGTGCTCGATTTGTTCCAGGCAGGCGATCTGGAGGAATCGGCGATTGTGTCGGTCGCGTCCCATGTTGAAAGCTGCCCGACATGCCAGCGTTCGCTGGAAACCATCATTGGCGACTCGACGGATACAGTCCTCTCGGCATTGCTCGCCGAGCCCGTGGCCAGTCCGTTTGCCGTGGAAGCCGCTTGCCGAGATGTTCTCCAGCGGGTCGCAGGGCTGGCGGACCAGTCTGGCTCGGGCGAGAAACCGCTCGCCCCAACGATCTCGCTCAGGGCCGCTCCAACTCCAGCCGACGACGAAGGGCTGCCATTGGAGACAATTCGCGAGTACAAGTTGCTGGCCAAGCTGGGCGAAGGGGGAATGGGAGCGGTCTACAAGGCCCTCCATACGCGGCTGGAAAAGGTCGTCGCGCTGAAGGTGTTACCGGAGGGCCGGATGCGCGATTCCGGCAGCGTGGCCCGCTTCCAGCGCGAGATGAAGGCGGTGGGACGGCTCGATCATCCCAACATCGTGCGGGCGATGGACGCGGGGGAAGAGGACGGGACGCACTTTCTGGTGATGGAGTACGTCGAGGGAGTCGATCTCTCGTTGCTGGCAAAGAACATCGGCCCGCTGCCGGTGGCGGATGCCTGTGAATTGGTCCGGCAAGCGGCAATTGGTTTGCAGGAAGCGCACGAGCATGGCATGGTGCACCGCGACATCAAGCCCTCGAACCTGATCCTGGCCAATTCGCCGCGCAAGAAGTCGCCGCCGACACTGAAAATCCTCGATCTGGGGCTGGCACTGTTGTCGGAAGGACTGGCTCCCGACCAGGGGCTCACCTCCACCGGCCAAATGATGGGGACCATCGATTACATGGCCCCCGAGCAAGGGAGCGACACGCACCACGTCGATATCAGGGCCGATATCTACTCGCTCGGCGCGACGCTCTACCGTTTGCTCACCGGCTCGGCACCCTTCACGGGGGAGAAGTTCGACACGCCGGTGAAGAAGATATTAGCTCTCGCCACGAAAGAAGCCGCGGCAGTACAGACTCTTCGCGCGGATGTTCGGCCGGCTCTGGCCGCGATTGTCCACAAGATGCTGGCTAAAGATCCGGCCCAGCGTTTTGCCACGCCGGAAGAACTGGCTGAAGCACTGGCACCGTTCTGCCAGGGGGCGAATCTGGCCGCCCTCTTGGAGCGCGGTGCAAGTCCCGGGCAGCATAAGACAAGCACCAGCGAAATCCCCACGCACCCCCATCTCTCTTCCGGTTTCGCCGACACGGCTCCGACATCTCTTCCCCCTCTCCCATTGGGAGAGGGCCG
>SXOA01000115.1 GCA_005778405.1 Planctomycetaceae bacterium | reverse complement strand
TGGACGACGACGACATGCGCCGCGGCCAGCCGAGCTGCCATGCCAAATTCGGCGAGGCCACCGCCATCCTGGCGGGAGACGCCCTGCTGGCGCAAGCTTTTGAGGTACTGGCCAAGGATGTCACTCCGCCGGACACTGCCGCCCGCTGCTGTGGCGTGCTCGCTCACGCAGCCGGGGCGTCCAATCTGGTCGGCGGGCAAGAAGATGACCTGCGTAACGAATTTGCGGGTGGGGGGACCGAGGATTTGGAGCGAATTCACCGCCGCAAAACGGGGGCCATGATTCGCGTTTCGCTCCGTTTAGGGGGTATGATTGGCAGAGGCAGCCCAGAACAAATCACCGCCCTGGATGCGTACGGACAGGGGCTGGGGCTGGCCTTTCAGATTGTCGATGACCTCCTCGATTTGCGGGGGGATGCGAGTACGATGGGTAAGAAGACCGGCAAGGACTCTGGCCGCGGCAAACTGACCTTTCCCGCCCTGCTGGGAGAGGCCGAAAGTCGGCGGCGGGCGGAAGAGATTATCAAATCGGCCTGCTCGTCCTTGGCGATTTTTAGGCAACAGAGCCAGCCGCTGGAAGCGCTGGCGAAGTATGTATTGGAACGAAACCATTAATCCTAATGACCAAGGACCAAGCACCAATGACCAATAAAACCGGTGCTTGACCGACATTGGTCATTGGTGCTTGGTCATTGGTTATTTCTTCTCATGCATAAACTGCTTTCCAAGCTCGAATCCGCTGCCGACTTGCACGGCATGAACACGCCGCAGCTCACCGAGCTGGCGGTGGAGATTCGGGATGTCCTCTGCAATCTGCTCAGCGAGCGGACGGCCCATTTTGCGTCAAACCTGGGCGTGGTCGAGCTCTGCCTGGCCCTGCACAACGTCTTCGATTTTCGCCGCGATCGGCTCATTTGGGATACCGGCCATCAAATCTATCCGCACAAGCTGGTGACTGGCCGTTACCACGAGTTCAGGACGATTCGGACCAAGGGGGGCCTGATGGGCTACCCCAATCCGCACGAGAGCGAATACGACTTGTTTATGACCGGCCACGCCGGCAGCAGCGTCTCGACCGTGTTCGGCATGAAAAGCGGCGACGACCTGCTCGGTGAGAAGGACCGCAAGTCGGTGGCGGTCATTGGCGACGGAGCTTTCCCCTCGGGCATTGTCTACGAAGCCCTCAACAATGCCGGCGGCATGAAGAAGGACCTGCTGGTCATCCTCAATGACAACAAAATGTCGATCTGTCCGCGCGTCGGCGGCATGGCCAGTTATCTCGACAAGCTTCGCACCTACCAGGTCTACACCGGCATCAAGACCGAAGTGCAGCGCATCCTCGGCAGCATCCCGCTTCTCGGCGACCCCGTTGAGCACTTCCTCGCTCAAATCAAAGAAGGGGTCAAAGCCGGTCTGCACGGCGGCATGCTTTTCGAAGAGCTCGGCTTCCGCTATTTCGGCCCCATCGACGGCCACAACATCGCCATCCTGCGAAAATACCTGCAGATGGTGAAGGACCTGAAAGGCCCCATCCTGCTGCACGTCGTTACGGAGAAAGGGCACGGCTTTCAGCCCGCCGCGGCCGACCCCGTTTTCTTCCACACGCCCCCCGCCTTTGTGCAAGAAAACGGCTCCGCGGTGCCCAAGAAGTCCGGCTCTGCCAGGGCCTATACGCAAATCTTCAGCGAGGCCATTCGGGACCAGATGCTGAAGAACCCTCGCGTGACTGTCCTCACCGCGGCGATGTGCCAAGGGAACAAGCTGGAAGTCGTGCGGGACGAATTCCCCGATCGCTTCTTCGACGTCGGCATCTGCGAGTCGCACGCCGTCGCCTTCGCCGCCGGCCAGGCCAAAGCGGGCCTCCGCCCCATCGTTGATATCTACAGCACGTTTCTGCAGCGGAGCTATGACCAGATTTTTCAGGAAGTCGCGCTGCAAAACCTACCGGTCACCTTCACGCTCGACCGCGCGGGCCTGACCGGTCCCGACGGCCCCACGCATCACGGCACATTCGACCTCGGCTACATGCGGGTCTTTCCGAACATGGTCGTCATGGCTCCCGGTGATGCTCACGATGCCCCCGCGATGTTGGAGCTGGCTCTACGGCACAACGGCCCGTGCAGCATCCGTTATCCCAAGGCCAACGCCGAAACCATCGGCGGCGAACGAACTCCGCTCGAACTCGGCAAAGCAGAGACGTTCCACTTTGGTCGCGACGGCGTGATTGTCTGCTGCGGGACATTGCTCGGAGAGTGTCTGCGGGCGGCGGAAAGACTCCGCGAAGAGGGACTCGATGTCGGCGTCGTCAACGCCCGCTTCGTCAAGCCGCTCGACCGCGACATGGTGGAGCGTACGCTCCGCGAGGCCAGCTTCGTCGTCACCGTGGAAGAAGGCTGCCTGATGGGTGGTTTTGGCAGCGCCTTCCTCGAAACCGCCTCCGAACTGGGCCTCGATACCAGCCGCGTCCACCGCCTCGGCATCCCCGATCGCTTCATCGAACACGCCGAGCGGGGTGAACTCCTCGCCGACCTGCGGCTGGATAAGAACGGCATTATTCAGACCTGCCGCGAACTGGTGGAACGGGCGGGGATTGAACGTAGCGCGGCGGCGAATGTTTGATTAACCCGATGCGCAAGCGAGGTTCTCTATGACCGCTGCCGCCTGGGCCACCTCTAAAACCAATCGCCCTCCCCGTGTCCTGCTCCTCGGCTCGGGCATGCGAGCCAATGTGATCCCCGAGGCGGAGCGTCTCCGCCCGCTGATCGAGCAGCATGTTGAAATCCTGCTTACCGATTTTGAGTTCAAGGAGGACCTTTCGCAAATCCCCGCGGACTTCGCCATCGTTCTTGGCGGCGATGGTTCCATTCTTCGCGCAGCCCGGCAGATGGGGAATCGCCAGTTGCCGGTGCTGGGGGTCAACCTCGGCAAGCTTGGGTTCCTGGCCGATGTCAGCCCGCAAGACCTCTCCGATGTGCTGGCGGCAGTTGCTAGCGGCGACTGCCGGATCGATGAGCACCTGATGTTCACCGCCTCGGTTCGCCGGGGCGAAACGGTGCTGGCGGAGCAACTCGGGCTCAACGAGACGGTACTGACCGCCGGCCCGCCGCACTCCATCCTCACCGTGCAACTTTACGTTGACTCCGTTTTGGTAACTACCTATAGTTGCGACGGCCTGATCATCAGCACGCCGGTCGGCTCGACGGCATACAACCTGTCCGCCGGCGGACCGATTATCCGCAAGACGCTCGAGGCCTTCGCCATCACCTCCGTCAGCCCGCACACGCTGACGGTTCGGCCGGTGGTGGATTCCGCCGACCGCGTCTACGAAATGGTCGTTCCCGAGCCCAACGAGGGGACCGCGGTCATGGTCGACGGACGCTTGCTGGCCCCCCTCACCGCGCAGGACCGGGTGCGGGTGGAGCGGGCTGGGCAGCGGTTCCAGATGATTGAAGTTCGCGGCCAGAACTACTACCGCACCCTCCGGGACAAGCTCGGTTGGGCGGGAAATTTGTATAAATCGTAGCGACATGCGGCCCGCATGTCCGCTGGCTTTCCCCGATTCAAGCTCACATGCGGGCCGCATGTTGCTACGTCGCACGCAAGGATGCAAGCGCGATGAAAACTCTTCTCTCTCTCGGCCTCCTCCTTTCCGCGTGCGGTTTCGCGTTCTCCGCCAACGTCGAAAAGCACACCCTCGCTTACAGGTTCACCCCGGGCGAGGAAGTACGCACCCGCGTGATGCAACAATCCACGGTGGATACGAAGATCAAGGGGCAAGTTTCCATCGCCAAGTCGCGGAGCCTTTCGACCAAGGTCTGGAAGATCACGGCGGTCGATGGCCAGGGGAACATCACGCTCGAAAACAGCGTCGCCGACGTCGACATGTGGCAGAGCGTCACCGGCAAGCCCGAAATCAAATACAACAGCCTCACCGACAAGAACCCGCCGCTCGGCTATCAATACGTTGCCGATTCCATCGGCAAGCCCATTGCCACCCTGACCATTACGCCGTCGGGCAAACTGATGGAGCGCAAGGGGGACAAGCAGCACGTCAACACCGGCCTCGGGGACATCGCCATTCCACTGCCGGAGGGTCCAGTGAAAGAGGGTGACACCTGGGAAACGCCCGAGGACATCCGCCTGAAGATCGATGACGTGAACCTGGTCATCAAGGTCCGCCAGTTCTATCGCCTGGTCGTGGTGCAGACCGGCGTGGCCACCATCTCCGTCGAGACGCAAGTTCTGACTCCTGTCCGCGACCCCAAAATTCTCTCGCAGCTCGTGCAGCGGATGCAAAAGGGAACCATCAAGTTCGACATCGACGCCGGCCGCCTCCTCCACAAGCAGATGGACCTCGACCAATCCATCCTCGGCTTCAACGGCCCCGAGAGCCACATGAACTATCTCTCCCGCACCACCGAAGAGCCGGTGGAAGCCGCCCCGGCCACCAAGACAGCAGCGGCAGCGAAGACAGCTTTGAAATAGGGCTGGCAACAGGTGTGGCTCTTGACGTCCGTTTTGGCACTCCAGCCGTTCTTATGCGCTGGAATCTCGGCGGCTGACAACTTCTAAGAATTTTCTCTAATTCTTGCCCTCAACCGTTGCCCTGGGCAACCCTGCTTGGGTACGATTGCAAGTTGCGCAGTAGTTTAGTGTTATTTATTGAATATATGCTGTTAATTAAATCACGCCAGAGACGCCCAGATTGGCAGAATCGAGGGGAGAAGCCATGAATCAAAATGGCGTCTGATTCAGGGACTTGCGGCGATTCTGCTATTCGCAAGTGGTTTATAGAACACAGGTTACCACTATGTGAATCGGCGCAACCTCTGACGTAAGACGGTCGTGAATCATGAATCATCGCCTGATTTGAAGGGGCGAAGGGCTCGCAGTCAGCCGCCAGTTGTGGCCGGAGTCGCGTCCGGGCAGTTGCAGTTCCGTTTCCCTGAAATCCGAAACTAAAACCGTGAAAGACGGGTAAACAAGGGGTAGAATGCCCTCCTGCTGCTCGCTGGCCCAGCCGCCTGTTTTCTGGAGTCTTGGAATGAACCTATACCGCACTGCGTCCCGTTTGCCCGTGCTGCTACTCTCGGTAGCCGCGCTGATCCTTTCCCCGAGCGCTCCGGCGGCGGATAAGACTCCGCGCGAAATGATGCCGGCCTCGACGATTGTCTATGCCGAGATGTCGCAGCCGCAGAAGCTATTGGACGCAGTGCTCGATCATCCCACGGTCATCGAATTGCTGAATCATCCTGATTACAAGAAGGCCCTGGAAGCGCCGCAGTTTCAGGAATCTCTCAAGGTGCTCGGCCTTGTCGAGGACAAGCTCGGCATGAAATGGCGGCCGGCCACGAACACGCTGATCGGCGGTGGCATCTATGTCGGCTTCGATTTGCCGACGCAGGGGGTCGC
Organism: Planctomycetaceae bacterium; assembly: GCA_005778405.1. Lineage (GTDB taxonomy): Bacteria > Planctomycetota > Planctomycetia > Pirellulales > Pirellulaceae > SXOA01. The sequence goes on along the minus strand of SXOA01000115.1, from coordinate 40,717 downwards.
GATCCTCACAAAGTCCACGGACCCCGTCCTGGCGAAAAAGGCAATCGATGCCATCCTCGACCTCGCCCGGGCCGAAGCCGCCAATCGCGGAGCCCGCAACCCAGTCTCTGCGGACAAATACAAAGAAGTTGAGTTTTACGGCATTGGACCGGTCCATTACGTCAACCTCGGTCCGTACCTGGTCACTACGAACAATCTCCTGATGACGCGGCAGGTGATCGATACCTACAAGGGAGAGAGTCCGTCCCTCGCCAGCGACGAACAGTTTCAGGAAGTCCTCAAAGCCCGCCCGGCAAACCCAACTGCCTGGGTCTATGGTGACCTCCGCACCATCCAGGCCCTGGGAATCCTGAAAACGGCCCTGAACAAAAAAAGCGACAATCCCCCGGCGGAAATCCTGGCCGGCGGCATTCTCGGCGCATTGCCGGATGCTCCTTATTTCACCGCCTGGCTCGACGTCGATCCCAGCCGCATCGCCCTCTCCGCGTCCATTCCGGGCGATGCTCCAGCTCTCGCCAAGAAGCGAGAATTCTTCTTCGGAACGGATGGCAAGGGAAGCGCCTTGCCGCTGCTCAGCCCCAAGGAAACGGCCCTGTCCATTTCGACGTTTCGCGATTTCAGCTCGATGTGGAAGAACGCTCCGGACCTGTTCGATGACGGCATCAACGCCAAGTTCGCCGAAGCCGAAAGCCAGCTCACCACGCTGTTCGCCGGCCGGAATTTCCGGGACGACATTCTGGCCAACTTGGAACCGGGGATGCAAATCGTGGTCACGCGGCAGCATTATGCCGATGGCTCGCCGGTCCCCGCGGTCAAGCTTCCCGCTGGGGCCATCGTCGTGAAGATGAAGAACCCGCCGGAAACGGCCCGCATCTTTAAGATCACATTCCAGAGCCTGGTCGGATTTCTCAACATTACCGGCGGCATGAATGGCCTGAGCCCGCTGGAACAGAATTTCGAGAAGGCCGGCAGCGGGGCGATTTACTCCTCGGAGTATCTGCCACCGAAGGAAGGCAAAAAAGATGAAGCGGCCATTCATTACAATGCCAGCCCGACCATCGCCATTGTTGGCGACAAGTTCATCCTCTCCAGTTCTAAAACGCTGGCTACCGAGCTGGCCGAGATTGTGCAGAAGGAATCAGCTCCGCTGAAGGAGGTGAACACCGCTCTGAAAGTCGATGGCCAGATCGTGAGGCAAATGCTGGTGGATAACCGCAGCTCGCTGGTCGCCCAGAACATGCTGCAAAAGGGGCATGGTCAGGAAGCTGCTGAAAAGGAAACGGACGCACTTCTCAAGGCTCTGCTCGGTTTGGAGAGCTCGTCGCTGCAACTGATCTCCAAGGACAAGACGCTGCAAGTAACGCTGGAGCTGAAACTAAAGTAGTACCATAGTAGTGCGCTCACTCCGTGAGCGAACATGCCGGCAAATGGAGTGTGCCGGCTACTAACGTCTCCGGAACAATCCCATGCCGCTCAACCAGAAACTCCCTTCCCCCGAAGAAGCCTGGCTTCCCTTCGAGCCGACCGCCGCCCAGCCCTTCGGCCGGCGAGAAGCGGCACACCTATTTCGGCGGGCCGGTTTTGCGGCAAATTCCCGCGAGCTGGATGAAGCGGTAAAGCTCGGCCCGCAAATGGCGGCAAAGAAACTTGTTGCTGCCGAAGAAGGGGAGTTCGCCGGCAAGATGCACTCCTTCGCTCAGACAGTGCTGGCGACGAATAATTCGCAAACGCTGGCCGCCTGGTGGCTGCATCGCATGCTCCACACGCCGGCCCCGCTACTGGAAAAAACAACCCTCTTCTGGCACAGCCATTTCGCCAGCAGCAGTGCTAAGGTGACCGATACGCGGCTGATGTTCAATCAGAACGAGCTACTTCGCCGCTATGCCTTAGGCAAGTTCGAGCCGCTGGTGATGGGAATCGCCCGCGACCCTGCGATGCTCATCTATCTCGATTCGGCGACCAACCGCAAAACGCGCCCCAACGAAAACTTCGCCCGCGAGGTGATGGAGCTGTTTGTCCTCGGCATCGGAAACTACACCGAGAAGGACATTCAAGAGCTGGCCCGCTGTTTCACCGGCTGGGAGATCCAGTACGGCGCTTTTAAGTTCAACCGCTACCAGCACGACTACGGCAGCAAGACTGTCCTCGGCAAAAGCGGCAACTTCGACGGCGGCGACAGCGTTAAGGTGCTTCTGGAGCAGCCGGCCACGGCCCGCTTCCTGTGCGGCAAGCTGGCTCGCTACTTCATCACCGACGAAAGCGATCTCTCGCCGGAAACGATCGAGCCGCTGGCCCAGAAGCTGCGGGCTTCTGATTACACCTTCGCTCCCGTCTTAGAAACGCTCCTCACCAGCCGCCTGTTTTATTCCCAGGCTAGTCTGGGAAAGAAGGTTCGCTCACCTGTCGAACTCGGCATTGGCCTCTTGCGTTCCTTGGAAGCGACCGCCGGCTTGCCGCAAATTACCGACCAGATTCGGGAGCTGGGGCAAATGCCGCTTTTCCCGCCCAATGTAAAAGGCTGGCCCGGTGGCATGGCCTGGATCAATTCCAGCACGCTGCTGGGCCGGGCGAACTTCGTCCGCCAGCTCGTGCAGGATAACGACACTTTGTTTGGCGGCATCTCGCTGGAGGCGTATATTGACAAGCTCGGCTGGAAGACCGCGGACCAGGTCGTCGATAGCCTCTCCGAGATTCTGCTGGCCGTGCCGCTTCCCAAAGATGTCCGCTCCCAGCTCGTGGCTCAAATCGAAGGGGGGCGCGACAGCCGGCTGACCAAGCTCAAGAAGACCGTTCACACCCTCGGCTCACTGCCGGAGTTCCAGATGGCATAGTACTCCGCTCACTCCGTGAGCGGACAGCCAGCACATGGAATGTGCTGGCTACGTAAGGAAAAACCCATGACCACCTCTCGCCGCAGATTCCTCTCCACCGTCTCCGCCGTCACTGCCGGTGGCCTCGCCGCTCTCTCGTCGCGGGCTCCGCGCTTCCTGCTCGAATCAGCCGCCTACGGCGCGGAAACCAAGGGGGAAAAGATCCTCGTCGTCGTGCAGCTCAGCGGCGGCAACGACGGGCTCAACACGGTGATTCCGTTTGGCGAGGAGAAATATAAGAAGAGCCGGCCAAGCTTGGCCATCGATGGAGCCGGCGGCGTCGTGAAGATCGAAAACGGCTACGGTCTGCATCCCAGCCTGCGAGCCTGCGAAAAACTGCTGGAAAATCGTCAGCTTTCAATCTTGCAAGGCATTGGCTATCCCAATCCCAACCGCTCGCACTTCGAGTCGATGGACATCTGGCACACCGCTCACACCAAGCCTTCCCGCGAAAGCGGCTGGCTCGGTCGGTGTTTCGATGCTCACAAGGACACGCTTGCCAAGGCCATCGACCCGCCGGGGATGCACCTGGGTGAAGAGGTCCAGCCGCTGGCACTCGCCGCCCGTGATTTGCCCGCACCGTCCATCCGCTCGCTGGAGCAGTTCCGACTGGAGACCGGCGGCGATGACCAGCAGCGGAGCGTCATCACTTCCGCCACGGCTGCTCCTCGCGCCGCCGGAAACGACCTGCTGAAGTTCGTGCAGACTCGCGCCACTTCCGCGCTCGATCTCAGCCGGCGGATGCAAGCTTCCGGCACCGGCTATAAGACGACGGTGAGCTATCCCGAAACGCCACTCTCCCAGAAGCTCAAAAACATCGCCCATCTGATTGATGCCGGGCTGACGACGCGAGTCTACTACGTCTCCATCGACGGTTTTGACACGCATTCGGACCAGGCCGGGGCCCATGCCAGCCTGCTCGACCAGATCGGCGGGGCGCTCGCCGCGTTTGCCGAGGATCTGGCCGGCCACGGGCAGCTCGACCGGGTAATGACCCTCGTATTCAGCGAATTCGGCCGCCGCCTGCAAGAAAACGCCAGCCGCGGCACCGACCACGGTGCGGCCGCTCCGGTCTTCCTCGTCGGCAGCAAAGTGAAGCCTGGCCTCGTCGGCAAGCACCCCAGCCTCGACGACCTCGACGACGGCGACGTCAAGTTCCACACCGACTTCCGCAGCATCTACGCCGCCCTACTGGAAAAATGGCTCGGTTGGCCCGCTGGCCCGATTCTCGGCGACATGTGGAAGCCCATGGAGTGTTTGGCGTAGCGTCCGCTGCTACTTTGGTAAAAACTCCTCCAGCAGTTTTCGCGGCACACCGATGTCGTGAACCGATACCGTCCCCAGGAATTCTTTCGCCGCTGGTTTCGCAAAGCCGATCTTGGGGGCGACGAATGTGCAAGTATGGTCGGCTCGGATTGTGAGAGTGCCAGGGATGCCGGTGTCGCAGTCGAGGCCCGAAGGAAGGTCCACCGCCAGCTTCCTCGCGTAGATCTCATTGAGCTGTTCGATGACGCCCGCTATCGGCGGCCGAGGATCACCGATTGCACCTGTGCCCAGCAGGGCATCGACAACCCAGTCGGAACCCGCCAGTTCTTCCCTCAGTCTTTCAATGCCGTCAATGGGAAATCCTGCTCTCTTGAGAACAGCATAATTCGCTGCCGCATCTCCCCGCAACTCATCCGGTTCAGCCACGAGCACGACGCGAACGTCAAATCCCCTCGCATCCAAATGGCGCGCGATGACAAACCCATCTCCTCCGTTGTTTCCCTTGCCACATACGATGACGACCTTGCCAACGATCCCCAGCTCGCAGAGCTTGTCTGCGCAGCCGCGGCCAGCGTTCTCCATGAGCACCAGGCCGCACATCCCGTAGTCTTCGATGGCCTTGCGGTCGGTGCTGCGGACATGTTCGCGAGTGAGCGGCTGCAAAGTGAATGGGTTCATGGAATTGATACTAGCCGACTCGCGGGTAGGGCGGTTAATATCAGGGTTCTGAATGCTCTCGCTTGCTAATTGGACGAACTCCATGCCCCTCTACGAATACGCTTGCCGCAAGTGCGACCACGAGTTCGAGCTGCTCATTCGCGGCAGCGAACAGCCGGTATGCCCGACCTGCCACGGCACGCGGCTGGAGAAGCTGCTCTCCGTTCCGGCCGGCCATACGGCTTCTGCCAAGAGCCTGCCAATGTGTGGCCCGCAGCTCCCCTCCGGCGGCTGTGGGCTGCCCCAGTGCGGCATGGGGGCATGCGGGATGGAGTGACCCGCTGGAGTCCCGCCTTCAGGCGGTCTTCAGGAGCCGGCCAAAAGCAGGACTCCAGCGCTACTTCGCCTGTCGGTGGACTTCCTTCACGATGGTCTCCTCTACTTCCGGCCCCCAGATGCTCGGCAGCCCGTAGTAGACCATCGCGCCGCCCCCTTCGTAGCCCCCTTCCATCAGCACGCGGCGGGAAGGAATGTAGGCCATTACGTCGTTGCTGTACCCGGCGACCCAGGTGCGGGTGCCGGTAAGCTCGCTTTTGAGGCGGACGGGATAATCGATTACAACCTCGCCCCCCAGGAAGACCCACTGCACCTCCGGCCCGACTTTCCAAACGCTGACGGGATAGGGATAGGTCTGCGAAAGGGGTGTGCCTTCGCCGATTTGCTCCAGCAGATGCTTCGCACGGGAAGCCACATACTTGTCCTTGGACTGTGTCGCCTGCTGGAGTTCCACTGTTGTCGGCAGCTTGTCGAGCGCGACCGGGATTTCCTGGTAGCTCGTCTTGAGCGAGCCTTCAATCGGCCGCATCGGAGCGTCCACCACCGCGGCTACGCTTTCTGCCAGCTTGCTGCCATAGTGCTTTGCCAATTCCACTGTTCGCCGCGGCAGCGGGTTCTGATCTCCGCCACAGCCGGCCCAAAAGAGGGCCACGCAATCGGGGTACGCCTTCTCGATCTCCAGTTGCGCAAAGCCGGGATAGTCCCCCGACCAATCGAACAGCGACAATACAGTGGCATGGCACGCATATCCAAAGGTGACGGCGATGAGCTTGCCGTCGGGCGCGCGAACCGCCAGGACCGGCACGTCGTGATCGACCGGACCCTTGAGTAGTCCTGCCGCTCGCAACTGTGGTACATCGGGTTCCTTGTTCGTTCGACGGTTGACCGCGAAAGTCGCCTTCCCGCTTCCCCAGGTGACATTCGCCGGCGCGAGATTCTTGATCGCCTGGCCGACAGCTTCAACAAGCTTGGCTTCCAGGAAGTGCGAGTAGTCGTCCACCTGCTTCTTCTGTTCCTCTGTCAGCATCAGGTAATGCATGGGCCGCAGGTTGCGTGCGACCACCGGCCCGCTATGCGTGTGCGAGCAGTTGATCGCCACCTGGTCGCGCGACAGGCCGTACTTTTTCTCCAACACGGAGCAGATGGATTGCGACAGCGGTCTGTCGATGCCGACCAGGTCGAGCGTAATCAGCACGGCTCGCTTGCCTGTCGGATCTTCCAGCACCAGCGCCTTCCCCATCAGGTCGATGGACTTCCCCTCCGCCACGTGGTCTCGCGAGGCATAGCCGGCCATCCACATCGGCTTTTCCGGAGTGATAATGACTTTGGCGGCACCGGCCTTCCAGGTATCGGCGGCAAGTTCCGAGGAGGCGGAAGCAACTGCGAGCGCAATTGCGAACAGGAAAAGCAAGCGTCGGCAATGGCGGGTCATGTTCGGCTCCGGGCGTAAGTGCGATGGAGGAGAGGTTCACAATATAGCAGGATGGCGGGGACTCAATCGAGTGGCTCGATTGCGGGGCTCCTCCCTCTCAATGCCGGGATATTGGGGCATTACAATGGATGAAGGACTGCTGAGGAAGGAACAGACTAACGCCGCATGACCACCGCTCTTGCCGACCGTTACACACAGGGAATGGATTTGGCCAGGAAGGCCGAGTACGACCGCGCGCACCTGCTCCTGGCGGAGTGCGTGATGACCGATCCCTCCAGCTATGAATACTTGGACGGCTTTCTGCTCAATCTGGCCCGCAAGGTTCGGCAGCATGGAACCGCGGCTGGACCGGATGATGGTTTGCAGGGGGCCATCGCGCAGGCAGTCGACGACGTGGACTGGAAGGAAGTCTTGCGGCTGGGCATCCAGAGTTTGCCGCACAACCCCTGGCACGTCCCCACGTTGCAGGCTCTGGCTCAAGCTTGTGCGGCCCAGGGATTTGAAGAGGCGGAGCTGCGCTACCTGCAAATGGCTTACGAAGCTGCGCCCAGCGATGTGCAGGTCAATCGGCACTGCGGGCGGTCCCTGGCCCGCATGAAGAAACTTGACGAGGCCATCAACTCCTGGCAACGAGTGGGCGAGTTGGTTCCTGGCGACGAAGAGGCTTCCCGGATGGTGGCAACTCTCTCCATCGAAAGGAGTCGCCAGCGGGGAGAACGAGAGCGGCCTCCCCTGCAACGCGAGCATGCTGACGAGCCGCCCGAGAAACCTCAGCCATCGCGTCCACAGCCGTCAACTGCTTCCAAGGCATCGCGGTCCAGCGGGCGCGACCATGACACCGGAGAGATTGACCTGTCCGCCGTATCTTCGAGCCAGTCGATTCCGATCGAGGTCAGAGCTGCCGCCAGCGAGCCCACGGAAATCCAGCTCACGCCCGTGCAAAAACTGGAGGCGGCAATTCGGGATTATCCCTCCAACCCTGATTACTACGTCGAGCTCATTCCGATGTATCTCGAATTGGGCCGCGACTACGACGCCGAGCGGCTGCTCGCCAAGGGGAAGACCGCCACCGAGGACCATCGTGTCCGCCAGTTGTGGGAAGACATAGTGATGCTCCGCATGAGCCGCAAGATCGCGCTCGCCCGCCAATTGGCGGCCAAGGACAACGATGACGAAGCCCAGGGGCATCTGGCCGTGCTTTGCGGTGAACGAGACCGCTTCGAGACAGAAGTCTTCGTCAGCCGCTCCATGCGGGAACCAAAGAACGCCGCCATCCGCTATCAACTCGGCCTTCGCCATCGCCAGGCGGGCAAAGTCCGCGAGGCCCTGCAGTGCTTCTCCGAAGCCCTGCACGACCCCGTGCAAAAGCCGCTGGCCGCGCTGGAAATGGGCCGCTCGCACGAGGAATTACGGGAGTTCCCAGAGGCCCTGCAGCGCTATCGCCTCTCCGCGGAGTCCGCCACCCTACCAGAGCAACTGGAAGCGAGAAAACAGGCCCTCTATCTCGCCGCCTCACTCGCCCGCCGCATCAAAATGCAGCAGCTCGCCAGGCGCTACCTGACCGAGCTCGTGCGGCTCGACCCAGGCTACAAGGAGGCCGCTGCATGGTTGAAGGAGTTGCCCCGGTAGCGTAAAGTTGAGTCCTCAAAGGTTCTCCGAACCTTGGAGCGCCGATTCCTCTCTGTCAGGAACGACGGTGAGATGTGTGAGCCAGAGTGGCGGAATGGCAGACGCGCTGGATTCAAAATCCTGTGACCGTAAGGTCGTGGGGGTTCAAGTCCCCCCTCTGGTACTCTTTCTGCGGCAAGGGCTGCGCTATTCCTTGCCACAGCACTCCAGCAGGTCGCGGAAACGGCTTGAGCTACCGGGCTGAGGCCTTGTCGTTCACCTGCGGAAAGTCGCAGAGTGGGCGACTCGAGGTCGGTTCGCTGAGGACTTCTGCCAAGGTTGTTCCCCCAAACGCCTTTTCCACCATGGCCAAAGCGTTATCGAGCCGGCGGTGAAGTGGGCAAAGTCGAAAGCCGTGAGAAGCCAGTCCCAAAGGACAAGTCGTGATGCGCTGAATCGGCTCAACCGCATTGACGACCTCAAGGATGGTCAAGTCCTTAGGATTCTTGTGAAGCGTCATGCCGCCTCCCAGTCCCCGCTGTGAATGCACAACTCCAGCCCGGCCAAGGCTTTGCAGCACTTTCGAAAGGTAGGCTCGCGGCACCTTGGTGGCCCCGGCGACCTCGTCAGTCGTACACGCTTTCGGCGACTGGCTGGCCAGATAGCAAACGGCTCTCAGAGAGTATTCCACAGTTTGAGAAAACACAAAAACCCTCCGACTGCCAGAAATTGGATATTGACATCCATTTATCGGCCGATAGACTTATTTGGAACTGGATGATGTTATCCAGTTTAGAGTGAAATGGCCTGTGATGTCAACCGTTTTTGCCAAAGGGAGCCAATCGTGAAGCACATTGACGAAAGCCGCCTGGAGAGTGACGTTCAGTATCGAGTCAGCTATCTAAGCGAATTCATGGGTTTTGGTGAGTCTGACATCAAGGCGATCCACGCTTCCGCCACTCACCTTGCCCCGCTGGTGCCGGGACTGGTGGACGCCGTCTATGACAAGCTCTTTGGGTACGATGCCACCAAGCGGCACTTTGTCCCGCGGCAATCGGGGTACGAGGGTTCGACTCCGAGGGATTTGCAATCGCTCACGCAAGACCATGAAATGATCCAGTTTCGCAAGCAGCATCTGGGCCGCTACCTGGCATCCCTGGTCACCCGCCCCTATGACGGCAAGATGATCGAATATCTCGACATGGTCGGAAAAATTCACACCCCCAAAGCGGGCTCTCCCGAACCCGATGTGCCGCTGGTGCAGATGAATGCCCTGATGGGCTTTGTCGCGGATGCCATCACGGCGACCATTTTGGGACTGGGCCTCGACCGCGAAACGGAAGTTCGCACCCTGCGGGCCTTCGGCAAGCTCCTCTGGCTGCAAAACGACCTCATCAACCGGCACTACCAGCAAGCCCGCACACCGGCAGTTGCTAATTAGGCCTCGATCGCATTGGAGCATGACCATGAATACGAAAAAGCTGATGCAATTTCTGGTCCTGACTTGCTCGCTAGCGGCGCTCGGATCGCTCCCAGCCCAGGAGTTCGAGCGCGAGCCAATCGAGTACAGCAAACGTTCCGGCGACAATCGGGTTACGCGCTTGGCGGCGGAACTTCAGTCCGGAAAGAAGACCTTGAAGCATGAAGTCGGCTTCGGGTATCTGCGGTCCTTGCTGGCTGAACTCCATGTCTCGCAGTCGTCGCAGACACTCGTGTTTTCGAAGACCAGCTTGCAGCGGCAGAGAATCTCGCCCCCGACGCCGCGGGCCTTGTACTTCAGCGACGACACCTACATTGGCTTTTGCCACGAGGGGGACGTGCTGGAGATTTCCGCGATGGATCAAGACCTCGGAGCCATTTTCTATACGCTCGATCAAACGGACCATCGAGCGCCGCGGATCACCAGGCAGGCGGACAACTGTCTGATCTGCCACGGTTCCTCGTCGACGAAAAGTGTTCCGGGATTTGTGGTTCGTTCTGTATACAGCGATGCGGGAGGCTTTCCGATTCTCTCATCGGGAACCTACCGTATCGACCATACCAGTCCGCTGGAACGGCGCTGGGGAGGGTGGTACGTGACCGGAACGCACGGTCCTCAAAAGCACCTGGGCAATCTCGTCGTGCGCGACAAAAGGGAACCGGAGCAAGTGGACAACGCCGCTGGGCAAAATGTCACGGATCTTTCCCATCGCTTTGATACCAGCGAGTATCTGACGCCGCACAGCGACATCGTGGCGCTCATGGTTCTGGAGCATCAGGCGGATGCCCACAACTACATCACGCAGGCCAATTTCGCCACTCGGCAAGCGCTGCATTACGAACAGACCCTCAACCGCGAACTTGGCAAGCCGGCCAAGGAGCACTGGGACAGCACCACGAGTCGCATCAAGAGTTCCTGTGAGCCGCTGGTGGAATATCTGTTCTTTTCCGACGAAGCGCTGCTCACTCACAAGATTGAAGGAACCAGTAACTTCGCGGCAGAGTTTCAGCAGCCAGGTCCACGCGACAAGAAAGGACGTTCGCTCCGCGATCTCGATCTGACCCGGCGGATGTTCCAGTATCCGTGCAGCTATCTCGTCTATTCCCCCAGCTTCGGCGCGTTGCCCCAAGAGGCAAAAGAATACGTCTTCCGCCGCATGCGGGAAGTTCTGGCCGGCCATGACAAGGGAGACAAGTTCAAGCACCTCTCGGCAGGGGACCGCCAGGCAATTCAAGAGATCCTCTCCGAGACTCTGCCTGAGTTTCGGAGTTAGGACTTCCACTCCATCGCAATTGGGTTCATCATCTTTCGCCAGGACACCCAGGACGTGTCCTTCCGGATTTGCATTGGCACGCATTCTCTTCCTACAATGTAGGAACGCTGCCGCATCTCTTCCTGGGCTTTCGGCCATGGCATCTCTTCAAGGCAACTTTCTGATTGCTTCGCCCCATCTAGGGGACGGCAACTTTAACCGCAGCGTCGTGCTCATGGTCAAGCATGATGACGACGGTGCGTTCGGTCTCGTTCTGAACCGCCCCACGGGAAATACCGTGGCCGAAATCTGGAAGCTGGTGTCGGACATGGCCAGTGACCGCCAGGATCCAATCTATCTGGGGGGGCCGGTGCAAGGCCCGCTAATGGCCATTCATGGCCTGGAATCCGCGGCGGAGACGGAGGTTCTCAGCGGCGTCTATCTTTCCGCCCACAAAGATCAACTCAGGGAAGTCGTCGCTGCTGAAAGTGCTCCCGTCCGCCTCTTTTCGGGCTATTCCGGCTGGGGAGCGGGCCAACTGGAGGGAGAACTGGAAGCCGGAGGCTGGCTGGTGGCTCCGGCCACCGCGGAGCTCGTCTTTCACGATCAGGACGACCTGTGGGAGCGGGTGATGCATAACGTGGCGAAGGATATTTTGGCCCCGACACTCAAGTCCAAACATGTTCCGAATGATCCGACTCTGAATTGACAAAATATGCCGCCTCTGCGGATTGCCCGTTCCCAAAGCGCCTGCCGCGTAAGCCCTGCCGTCTGAATCTGCTGGCATCAATTCTGCCGCACCATCTGGTCGAAGTTAGGCCAGTGGCACTTGTTTCGTCCGCAAAGGAATGCGACGTGAGCGCTGGCAGCTTGATCCGCAGCACCTGGTTACTTTACTTTTCCCAGCCCGCACCCGACCGCTTTCTCTACAAAGCAGTCAAGGGAAAATCGATCCATAGCGTCGTCGAAATTGGGATTGGAGGCGGCCTGCGGACGCAGCGGATTTTCGAAGTTCTCTCCTGGCAAGTCGCCAAGGAGCCGCTCAAGTACATCGGCATCGACCTGTTCGAGGCCCGTCCTCAGCATCAGATTGGCCTCTCCCTAAAAGCAGCCTTCCACGACCTCCGCCGTCCCGGTGTGCAGGTGAAGCTCGTTCCCGGTGATCCCTACAATGCCCTGGTCCGGGCGGCCAATGGACTTGCCGGCACGGACCTGCTGATTATCTCCGCCGATCAGGACCGTGATTCGCTGCAGCGTGCCTGGACCTACATGCCCCGCATGCTCCACACCGGTTCTCTGATCTTTCAGGAAGATGGAGACCCAAAGACGGGCAAAACCAGCTATCGCCGCCTGACGCTGCTGGATGTTCAGCGGAACGCAGCAGTTGCCAGCCGCGCGATGAGGCGGGCGGCGTAAAGTAAGACTATTTGGGAATTCCCAATTCGCCATTTGGAATTCGTCATTCGAATTTCGGGCTTCCTATTTCCCCGAATCCGCTTTCGCCTTCTTCTCCTGCTCCGCCGACAACTCCGGGTTCGGCGTCGCGTCCCCGGATTCCAGATTGAGAATCCACTTGATGCCGCCGAGCATCGACTCCTGGTAGGTCATGTTCTCCCAGACGCTCTCGTTGTGCCCCAGGCTCATGTGCAGGGCCTTCCCGTCGCCATAGTTCTTCACCCACAGGATCGGCACGTGCCGTGGCTGCTTGAGCTTGGTCTTGGCCATGTTCAGGCTCATCAGCACCCGCACCTTCTCTGGCTGCCAGTTCTTGAACTGGTAAATCTCGTCCTGGATTTCGAACTCCTCCCCCCACGGCTTGCTGGCGGGGTGTTTGGTGTCGTGGACGGTGATGGTCACTTTCTCATTGCTGTTCCAAGGGTGGCCGTCGAACGTGCCGCCGATCATGTCCCAGTACGGCTTATAGTTGTGAAAGGTGTCCGCCGCCGAGTGAGCGCCGATGAATCCGTGCCCCTTTTTCTTCAGCCAGTCGTTGAAAAAGTACTCCAGGTTGTCCTTCTCAATCGGCAGGTCGCCTGTGGTGTAAAACCAGACGATGTCGTAGTTCTGCAGGTTCTCCTTGGTGAAATCCTTCTTCGCGTCCTGCGTGCAGTCCACGCGGAACAAGTTGCTGCGGATTCCCATCTCCGTCACCACCTGCTCCGCCGGCGAAAGCTTCGCGTCCTTCCGCGTCACGCTCCCGTGCTTGAATCCAGCACTCTGCGTCAGCATCAAAATCCGATATCCCCCCTCTCGCGGCTTCACCTTTTCAAGCTCGGCGGCATTCGAAGCGGACCAGGTGACGGAAAATCCGAAAGCAAGTGAGGCCAGGCGGAGCCACCAGCGACGATTCATGGGAAACCTCGATTGCAGATTGAGGATTGCAGATTTCAAATGTAACAGCGGGACCAACAGCATAGCATCCGCATATCCCGCGTAAGAGGTGGGAACAGAAGCGAACGAAGGAAACGAAGTGCAGAAATTGTTTGCAGAGTACTTTTTGCTTCCCTTCGATGCCTTAGTTTCCTTCTGTTCCAAACATCTTGGTTATTTGGCTTTCTCCTCCACCACCACCCGCGGATTAATCGCCCCCGGCTTCTTCAGCAGATCCTCGTCCTTGAGCTTCGTCAGCCATTCACGGACGATTTTCACTCCCTCTTCATCCACGACCTTGCTCGCCACATGCGGCATGCGGCCTAACGTGGTGAGCTCCATGCGATGGAGGATCATGGAGCGGGCCGGGTCGCCGGGGGTGATGATGCGGGGGTCTTTGAGGTTGAAGAGACCTTGGCCGGGGCGGGTGTCGACGGCTTTGGTGTCAGTGAGGGGGATGGTGGCGTGGAGCTCGAATTCGGCGTTGCCGCCCCCCCACATCCGATGGCAGTGGGCGCAGTTGGCGTGGAGGTAGGAGCGGGCGCGGAGGTGGAGGTCCTGCTTGGGGTCGTGGTAGTCGGCGAGGCGGGGGAGTTCGGCGGAGGGTTTCGGGAGTTTGTCTTTGAAGATGCCGAGTTTTTCGAAGGTGGCGAGTTGGTTGGCGCGCGTACCGCCGTACTCGTGGTCTTTGTTCATTTGCAGCGTCGTGATGCCGAGGACGTACTTCGCTGCCATCGTGTGGCAGAGGGTGCATTCGGCTCGGCTGGGGAAGTGCCAGGTTTGCTCGCGCTTGCCACCGGGTGCCTTTGGGTCCAGGATCGTCAGCTTGCGGTCGGCTCCTTCGGCGGGGGCGAGTTCGGCGTCGGTCTGGTCGTCGTTCCAGAGGTAGGTGTAGCCGAACCAATACTGGGCCCCGTATTCGTCGTCGTTGCCGGGCATTTTGCGGTATTGCAGGATGCGGGTCTCCAGCCGGCGGGTCGATTCCGGCTTTCCCTTCTCCATCTCCATCGCGAACGTCTTGACGAGGACTGTTCCATCCGGGAACCGCCAGCCGAGATCGGGGTAGGTCGGCCCGTGGGGATAGACGACGTCGTCCAGTTCAATCTGCGAATCGCCGGGGAGGGCGATGAACCTCTCCTTCTCCGCTCCGTCGGACCAAAGCGGGGCGTTGACGGAGTAAGGAATCAGCCCCTTGGCCGGCGTGTTGTCCTTCGTCGAGGCGAAGAGTCCCGTTTCGCTGAGCTTTTTGGGGAATGGCTTAGTTGCGACCTGCGGCGGAGCGGGGACGATCTTGTGGAGGCCGCCGCCGGCAAAATCGACGAGATAGACTTCGCCCGCGTTGTCCTGGGCGAATTCGACGATGCGGATTTGCGTATCGGCAAGTTGGCGACTGACGACGACCTCGCCCTCTTCGTACAGCAGCGACCAGAGCCGGCCGGTGTCGTAGTCGCCGTAGATGTAATTGTTCTTCAGTGCTGGCAGCCGCGGTGAAGTCCAGACATAGCCGCCGGTGATCGAGCGAAAGTCGCTATGCGGGTGCTCCACGATTGGCGGGACGAATTCGCCGGGGCCTTTCTTCCGTTCGGGGCGGAAGGAGTGTTTTCCTTCCATCACGCTCCAGCCATAGTTGCCGCCTCGTTTGATGAGGTAAACCATCTCCCACAAATCCTGGCCGACTTCCCCCGCCCAGAGCCGCTTCCGGCCGTCGAAGCTGAACTTCCAGACCTGGCGATGGCCGAAGGACCAGATTTCGCCGCGGGCGTTTTCCTGGCCGATGAACGGATTGTCCTTGGGGATGGCGTACTGCTTGCCCGGGTCGGCGTGATCGACGTCGATCCGCAGGATAGAGCCGAGCAGATCGCTGATGTCCTGGCCGGTGATATTCCAATCGGCGATCCCGCTGCCGTCACCGGTCGCCAGATACAAATACCCATCCGGCCCGAACCGCAAGCACCCGCCGTTGTGTCCGCCAGAGGGCCACTCGAGGATGATCGTTTCGCTCTTGGGGTCGGCGACTGGCGGATTGCCCGTCGCCTTGAACCGCGACACGCGGCTTCCCTTTTCTTCGGTCTTGCCGGGCTCCAGGATGTACATCACATAGAAGTAGCCGTTCTCGGCGAATCGTGGATGGAACACCACGCCATAAGTCGTCTTCCCGACATCGACGAGCAACTCGGACGAGTCGACATCCGGCCGCAATTCAAACGTGTAGATTTTTCCCGGCCGCGTCGCGATCCCCATCCGTTTCGTCCCCGGCACCAGGCCGGCCGAAAGGGGCTCAAAGAACTTGAGCTTCGGGAAAGCATCCTGTGTGGTGAACGGATCTGGCGGTTCCGGCGTGCCGTGGATGTTGTTCGACGTCCAGAGCTCGCGTCTTTCGAGATTGAACGGCGATTCTCTCTTGCCTGCGAGGACCTTATCCGCAGAGGACGCGACTCCGGCGAGGACTAGAAGGGAAAGAACGAGACAGAAGGAGTGTTTTGGAGTCATACAGCACCTGGAGGGGACGGATTGCACCCGCTCATTGTACGTGCCGCCCGCGCAGCATTCTACGCAGCGCCAATCCCGAACTTACGTGGAAAGGCACTTTGAACAGAAGGGAACGAAGGTAACGAAGGGAGAAAAACGGGTTGGATTCTCTTTATTCAAATTTCTTCCCCTTTGTTTCCTTCTGTTCAAGAATCTGAGGGAATAATGCGGTAGTAGCCAGCCATGATTTTGCGAATGCCGCTTCAGGAGTAGACTACTGATATCAGACGCATCCTTCCTCGGTTTTGGAGTTCCCATGTTCCGCACATTCGCACTTGCCATTTTCTCCGCCCTTATGTTCTCTGCCACTGCCTCCGCTGAGCCAATGAAGGCCCTGATTATCGACGGCCAGAACAACCACGGCGTCTGGCCGACAACGACCAAGATGATGAAGAAGTATCTGGAGGAGACGGGACTGTTCACCGTGGACGTGGCGACGACCGCCCCCAAGGGAACGGACGAGAAGTTTAAGCCGGAATTCAAGAATTACGCGGTCGTCATCTCCAACTACAACGGCGATGCCTGGCCGGCGGAGACGAAACAGGCGTTTGTGGAGTACGTGAAAAGCGGCGGCGGGTTCGTCGTCGTCCATGCCGCGAACAATTCGTTCGGCGACTGGAAGGAATACAACGAGATCATCGGCCTGGGGGGCTGGGGCGGGCGGAGCGAGGCGAGCGGGCCGTATGTTTATGTCAACGCTGAAGGAAAAGTGGTGCGCGACGAATCCAAAGGTCGCGGCGGCAACCACGGCAGTCAGCATCCGTTTCAGATTATTGTCCGGGACGCGAATCATCCCGTCACTGCCGACATGCCAAAGGAATGGCTGCACGCCAACGACGAGCTCTACGACCTGCTTCGGGGCCCGGCGGAGAACATGACCGTGCTGGCCACCGCTTTCGCCGATAAATCCAAAGGTGGGACCGGCCGGCATGAGCCGATGATCTTCACGGTTACTTACGGCAAAGGGCGAGTGTTCCACACTCCAATGGGGCACGGCAAAGACTCGCAAGAGTGCGTCGGCTTCATCAACACGCTGCAGCGCGGCACCGAGTGGGCCGCGACGGGCAAAGTGACCGTCAAAATCCCCAGCGACTTCCCGAACGCAGAAAAAGTCAGCAGCCGGAAGTTTGAATAAGTGGGGTAGGCTTCCAGCCTGCCCAGCGAATTGCTTTCTTCACGCCCATGCAAAGCCGTGGGCGTGCCACCCAGTCATTAACCTCACACCTGATATTCGCTTATGAAAACCCTCCTCTCCATCACTCTCCTTCTCCTCCCTCTCTCCGTCTTCTCCGCCGATCCCTGGGTCGTCTACGAAGGAGGGGACGGTCCCGGCAAGGGGAAGCACATCGTCCTCATCTCCGGCGACGAAGAATACCGCAGCGAAGAAGCCCTGCCGCAACTGGGCAAGATTCTTGCGAAACGGCACGGCTTCAAGTGCACGGTGCTATTTCCGATTGACCCCGAGACTGGGACCATCAACCCGGACATCAGCAACATCCCGGGGACCGAGGCCCTGGCCGCCGCGGACCTGATGATTGTCGCGCTGCGTTTCCGCGACCTTCCCGACGAACAGATGAAGCCGATTGTGGACTACATCGAAGCCGGCAAGCCGATCATCGGCATGCGAACCGCCACGCACGCCTTCAATATCAAGGGAGGAAAAAAGTACGCCAAATACACCTGGACCAACGGCGACAAGAATTATGAAAAGGGTTTTGGCCGCCAGGTGCTGGGGGAAACGTGGGTTTCGCACTGGGGCAATCACGGCTCACAAAGTACGCGGGGGCTGATCGCCAAGGGGCAGGAGCAGCACCCGATTCTCCGGGGAATCAAGGACGGCGATATCTGGGGGCCGACCGACGTGTATGAAGCCCATCCCGGCGGCGACAGCGTGCCGCTGGTCCTGGGACAGAATCTCGCCGGCATGAAATTCGACGACCCGCCCGCCAAATACGAAGCCGACAAACAGAACCGCAACGACCCCATGATGCCCGTCGCTTGGACGAAGACCTACAAGGGGGTCGAAGGAAAAACTGCCCGCATCTTCTGCACGACGATGGGCGCGGCCACCGACCTGGAAGCGGAAGGGACCCGGCGGATGCTGGTGAACTCCGTCTATTGGTCGCTCCGTATGGAAGAGAAGATTCCCGAGAAGTCGAACGTCGAGCTGGTCGGCGAATTCAAGCCGACGCCGTTCGGGTTTGGGAAGTACGTGAAAGGTGTCAAAGTGGAGTCGCACATTCTGAAGTAGAGAATGGCCAAACGACTCCGCACCTACTTCTTCGCCGCCGTGTGCCGGTACATATTGCAGTTCGCCGGGTTCATGAGATTCGCGGTGTTCCACGGGGCGATAAGGTCGCGGACAAAATCGGTGAAGGAATCGATTTCACGGCCGGATACACTGGCAGCGAGCAGCTCTTTCAGCCGAGAAAAACCGACGGCGGCTGCGTGGCAAAAGGCGGCGTCATTTGCGTTCAGGAAGTAGCGGGCGGGATGGAACGGGCTGTCGCAGCGGGCCCGCTCGCAGGCGATGGTGCCGGCGAAGTAGAACATACACATTGCAGAAAAGAGGCGGAAATCGACCGTCCCCGCGTAGCACCCGGCAACCAGCAGATCGATGAGTTGGGTCTCTGTCCGGACGATGCGGGCATATTCCTGGAGCTCAGCGGCGAGCGAGTCTTGCCCCCAGTGCTCGCCAAAAATTGCCGCCAGTCGCTCGATGCCGAACAGCGAGTGGGCAATGCCGCTGCTGTGGAGCGGATCGATGAAGCCGGCAGTGTGCGGGAGCATGACCCAGTCCCTGCCGGCTGCCTGAGCCATCAGCCGCTGCATCCGGGGGCCGCGGGTGAGGCCGCGCGGCGGGTCCACGATTTTGGCCAGGCTGAATTGTTCGCGGAGTGTGGTATACCTCCCCATCCAGCGGTCCCATTCCTGGTGAGGCGTGAGTGATTGTTCGAGTGGGAACTTGCTGTTGTCGATCGCGAAGCCAGCACTGACAATCTCACTGTCGAAACGGAGTTGCCACATCCAGGCTCCGCGAAAGACCTGATGGAGCGCCGCCCGATCGCAATCGAAAGGATGATCCTGCACCGCCGCGGCCCGTTCGACGAGCATTTCCCGCCAGGGAGTCAAGTCTTTGAAATGAGCAAACAGCGGCCGGGAATTCGTTCTCAGAAGATGCGTGTCGTCCGCGATCCCGAGCGTGCGAGCGAGGACCTTTCCTTCGCCGCTGGCGTCGATGAGGAAACGGGCCTGGATGTTTACTTTTGCGTCACTCGCATCGGGTCCACGCTGGCCTGATAGTTCCCAGCCGCCGTCCGTGTGCTGAATCTGAGCCAAAGTGGTGTTTTCGAAAAGCGTAACTCCGGCGGCCACAGCTTCGGTGGCAAAGAAGGAATCGACGTCGCTCCGGAGCCAGTGGGTGTCCGAGGTCGCGTCGTCCGTGCTGGCCGCGACGAGCAGTTCGTTGGCATGGTCGGTCCGCGGCACAAACGGCTGGTGGGGCTCGTGGTCGAAATAGCTGAAACCCCGCTTGAGCCCGCGAATCACCTGCGGATAGGCCGCCATCCAGGTGCCGTACTTGGAGAATGGAGCCAGCCGCGGCAGGTCGTACTTTTTGGCGATATCCCGCAGGGCCATATCGGCCAATGGCGTGCTCGATTCACCAATCGCAAACCGCGGATGCGCCTGCCGGTCCACGACCACGCAGGTTCGACCCAGGCGAGTGAGCAGCAACGACATCAAACTGCCCGCAAAGCCGGAACCGATGATGGCGACGTCGGTGGAAAGCATGGGGACGGGGGACAAGGGTCAGGAGTCAGGAGTCAGGCAATCGCAGTTTATTTCTGGGAGGATTCGCTGCTGCTGGTTCATTTGTTGCAGACGCTCCTTGCGGAGCGGGCCGCAGCGCGGGCAATTGTAGAGTTTTTCGAGATCCCAGAGGTCGACAAAAACTCGCGTGGAGTGAGCTTCTAAATCGGGCAGACCGAGAGATTCGGCGAAGGCATCTTCGAGCATCGTCAGTGTGGGAGGCGAGAACTGTCCCTGGGCGGCAAATTGTTCCATCAGTCCGTTGCCGCCGCGTGTTGGAATGATGGCCGTGCAGGTAACGCCAGCTTCGATGGCAGTGGCGACCGAGCGAACGGCCCAATGGACGGCCATTTCGGCGGGCATGAACGGCGGCATGAGCAAGACAAAATCGCGGATGTGAATGCCGCTTTGGCGCAGGAATGCCGCGGACTGGCAGAAATCATCCACCGTCATCTGTTTGTGGAGCCGCGGCAGGACGTCTGGATGAACGGTTTCCAGCCCCATCGCGATTTCCAGTTCCGTCCCGAGTTCGTCGCGAAAGCGGACACATTTTTCGTCCACCAGCGACGGGTGATTCTCGACGATCACGCGGTCAAAGTGCCGCACGCGGCTGATGATGGCCCCGTGGTCCTGCGGCGGGATGGCTTGCGGGTCGAAGAAGTTGCCGCTGTTGTAGAGCTTGATGGTTGTCGCCGGCGGCAGGCGGGAAAGGGCGTAGTCAATTTGCGCCGGGATGTCGCTTGGCTGCACGCTGCCATTCGTGGTGTTTTTCCAAAGGTCGCAGTAGACGCAGGAGAATGGACACTCTTTGTTGGTAAGGAAAATGGTTGCCACATCTTCCATATTCCCCGCGGCGGAGAGTTCTTGTTCCACGAGGAAGGCGTAAGGACGGCGGGGATCGACGCTGTTTTTTGACCCGCGTGCCGCCAGCAATTCGCTACGGGAGACCTCGGGCATGGCGGGTTACTCGTGCAGCGCTGCGAACGCTTTGCGATAATCCGCTTCATCCTTGGGAAAAATCGCTGCAAAGTTGCCGGCCCCGGCTGCGCCGTGCTGGAAGCGGCGTTTCTCGAAGACGGGCATCGTCCGACCGGTGATCGCTTCGACACCCCGGCGGACGACTTCTCCCTTGAGAGCATAGAGTTTTTCGTTACTCCAGCCCGTGAGTTCGATGAACGGGATGGCCTCCGAAACCGCGATCACGCTGGGGAGGGCAAACGGGCTGAACCCCGCAAAGCCGAGCGAGCGGGCGGGGGCATAGGTCCGCACGTGTCCGCGGCTTTGGCCCCCGCTATACGTGAGCGAGTGTTTGACCGCGAAGACGCCCCAACCTTCGTGGTAGAGCAGGGGATTGTTGAGGACACTGCGGATGGTCAATTCGGAATTCTCCTCGATGGGATAGTCCTTGAGGTTTTCGTCCCCCCCATCACCATCAACCAGGTATTTCCAATCGGGATAACGCTCCCGAATGCCCCGGCAGAGGGCCAGTCCCATCGCAGCGGACTGCACATCGAGCGGCTTATAGTCTTCGGTAATGCGAATGGCTTCGCGGTAATCGACAGCTTCGCGCGGGGTCTGGATAACTTCCAAGTACATCCCCAGATCGAGTTCCCCCAGAAAGCGCTCCGCCTGCGCGGCATCCGCGCCGGTGCCATCGACGGAGAGCGTGAACGCCTTGAGCCGGGCGGGAGATTCGCCCCGTTTCCGCAGCAGGTGATCGAGGACCAGCAGGACCGAGCCACTATCGATGCCGCCGGAAAACAAGACGCCGATGGGCTCGCGCTGGGGAAAATGATCGAGCCAGCGGTTGCATTCATCGGCCAGCACGCCGATATAAGCCCGGCCGATTTCGACCAGGTCCGCCGGCAATGTATTTCGCTGAGGCGTGAAGTACCGCGTGCATTGCGGGCTGGGATCCGGGCAGCCGACGAGCGCCAGTTCGACGACGTAGTGGGCGGGAACCATTCGGGTGTAGGAGGGATGAAACTGCTCTCCTAATCCGAGCGATTCCAGATGGGCCCTAATCTCGTCCATGCGCTCCGCCACCACCAGCAATGGGCCATCCACTTGCTTGGCCAGGAAATACCTCATGGGCCGGCCAATCGAGCGGGCCATCCGGACTAAGTGCCCCACCTGCTGGACGATAGCGAATTGGCCCCCAATCTTGCGGACCTCTTCGGCATCGCCCGAAGCCACCGCTGCCTCTGCTGCTTGTTGCGACATATCCAGCAGCACGTTGGCGGCCGGGTCGAGGAGGTTGACGAGCTTTTTGACTGGGTAAGCGTGCACGGCTCGTCCCTATCGTGGAAAAAGGAGGCAAAAAAGGCAGTTGTTTCAACTGGAAATCTACGTGCGGATACATTATCCGGTTCAATAGCGTTACGCAATTCCTTGCCAGATAAACATTTAGGAAAATCTGTGTGGGGCTGGTTGACATTGGAAAACACGACCGTACAATCAGCTTCGTTGTTGATACCGATTCTCAATATCTGTTTTTTGTGTTCGCCATCCCCAGCCTGCCAGCCAATCCCACCCCCAAGGACTTGCCCGCCATGTTGCCCAAACCACGCTGCTTTCGACACGCTGCGTTTACTTTGGTCGAGCTCCTGGTCGTCATTGCCATCATTGGCGTCCTGGTGGCTCTGCTTCTCCCGGCGGTTCAGTTCGCGCGCGAATCGGCTCGCCGCGCTTCTTGCCAGAACAACCTGAAACAATGGGGACTCGCCCTTAACAATTTCGAAGGAACGATCCGCTCCTTCCCTTCTAGTTGGAAGCCGACGACCCCGATTGGCACCCGAGTGGATGGCTGGTCCGCGCAGGCCCAGTTGCTCCCTTACTTAGAGCAGGGGAGTGCCTATAACTTTATCAACTTTGACAACTCCTATACCCAGCAAATGCTGGTGCCGAATACCCTTCCACCCGCCAAGATCTCGGCGATGAAAGTGCCAGTTCTTATCTGCCCGTCGGAAAAAAGGACGGGGATCCGCTTTGACGCTGCGAACATTGCGGAACATGCTCCGCTCAACTACGCCGCGAATCTGGGGGTGTGGTTCGTCTTTGATCCCGCGACTCGCCAGGGTGGCGCTGGTGCCTTTACCCCCATGCAGCCGACTTCGGGCGGCGAAGTGACCGATGGATACAGCAACACGATTGCCTTCTCCGAGGTCAAAACGTACACGCCCTACTATCGCAACGCTGCCCTGGCCAATCCCACCGCTCCCGTGCCCGCCAGTGTTTGCAGTCTGGGTGGCCAGTTTAAGTCGGACTCGGGACATACCGAATGGGTCGACGGTCGCGCCCATCAAACCGGCTTTACGTCGCTCTTTGGTCCCAATACGGAAGTCGTCTGCAACGTGAGCGGACTCCCCTATGACGTGGATTGGACGAATCAGCAGGAAGGAGCCGGAACTGCCGTCACGAGCGCCACGGTGACCTCGCGCAGCTACCACCCCAACGGAGTGCAGTGCGTGATGGTGGACGGCTCCGTCCACTTCATTAGCGATACGATCCACATCAGCATCTGGCAGGCCCTCTCGACGCGGCACGGCAACGAGCCCGCAGCGGTGCCAAAGTGATGGTAACAGGGCCAGAGGTGGCGGCCCCTCTCATTTCCAAAATGCCGGCCGCACTTGGGCGAAGGCGGCACAGGTTTGCTCCATCTGCTTGCAGAGCGAGCTCCATTCTGTATCGCTAGCCGTGCCCGAGTTCAACGCCGTGGCCAAACCTTGACAAAGTTGCTTCAAGGGCTCGATTTCCTCGGCCGGCGCGGAAACGGACTTGAGGTCCGCAATCAGTTCCGTGAACTCGCGCAGAAAGAGTTGCAAAAACTGCTGCTGGGCATCCCTGTCGAGCAGAGAAACCGGCAGCCAGTCTTGCAGAAATTTGGCCGCGCGGGCGCGATACGCGGAGAGGTCCGGCGGCAGCGGGGCTGGCCTCGACCGCGGAGTGGCCTGCGACATCGACTTGCGCAGCATTGCTGCGGGCGGCGAGCGAAGTTGGGATGCCATCGCCTGGAGCATTAGGGGCTCTTCACTGAGTGCATCCGAGTCGTCCATCGCAAATGGCATTGACAATGCGGCCGTACCACCCATCAGCGCGCTTGTGGAAAGATACTTGGCGAATCTTTGAGTTGACCCGTCCTCCCAACCTTCCGGCATCTCCACCGGTTGGACCAGCTTCCGCTGCTCACCCCCCGCATTGACCACCAGCGACCGGTCGACCGCCACAAACGCCGTGAAGCGGCAGAGTACGCCAAAGCGGAGCGAAATGGCGGCGATTTTTTTCTCCAAATCACCGTTCCGCAAGTCCGTGCGCACATACCAATCCTCCAAATCGCGGAGATGGCCGCGAGCCCACAGCGCGGACAGCGGCGCGGCCGCGCTTGGCGTGAAGCCGATTTTCTGTGACCAGGGTTGGCCGAGTGCGTCCTGGGCTCCAATCTCGATGGTCCCGCTCGCTTTCCCTTGGTATCGCCCCATCACCATCAGAGGCACTCCGGGATACAAATCCGGCAGCCGAGCGGGAGTAAGGCTGTCCGATTGCAACTTCAAGTCCCCTCCGGCAATCCGCACGCCGGTGAGAATTGGCGTGCCCACGCGGCGGTGGATTTTGGACAGCACTTCGTCGAGCCGCTCTTCGGATTCCACCAGGTCGCAAGCCCCGCCTCCCAAACAGGCCAGCCGCTGCAAGAATCCGGCGTTCACCGCCATGTCGATGCCGAGCGTAAAAATCCGCATCTCGCGGGCCTTGGTGCCGAGCGTTGCCAGCAGTTGATCTTCGTTCCCTACCTGCCCATCCGTCACCAGCACGAGTACGCGATCTCGCGCCGGGTCGCCGGATGACACGCTGGTCACTGCTCGGGCCAGCGGCTGGGCGAGCTCGGTGCCGCCGCGAGCGTCGAGACGCGAAAGAAACTCCACCGCCCGAAAACGGTTCCGATCCGTGGCGGCAGTCAGCCCGGACTTTAGGTGATCCGGCGATTCGACTTTGTCATCGAAAGCCAGCACGCTAAATCGATCCTGTGGCAGCAGCGTATCAATAATCCGCGCCGCCGCCCGGCGTGCGGCCACAATCTTCCACCCGGACATGCTGCCGGAGCGATCCAGCAGCAGGACCACGTCTCGGGGCCGTTGTTTTTGAATGGCGGACTGCGGCGGCAACAGCGTGAGCAGAAACGTTCCCTCGTCTCCCTTTACATCCGGCCGCAGCACCACACTGGGCCGGAGCGATGTTTCTTCCACCGCCATCCTCAGGATAAAGTCCCGATTAAGCCGCTCGCCCGGCTGAATCCGCACGACTCGCCGATCTTGCTCGTCCCCCTTCTCCACCACCGCATGGAGACTCGACCGAATCTGCCCAATTCTGAGCCCTCCCGCCTCAATCATGGCGGAAAGCTCGAGCTTCACCGGATTGGGAAAGCCCGGGAGCAAAACGGGGGGTGTGATCAGCGAAGCGTCGGGAACGGCATTCGTATCCAGAGCGGTGCCAGGCCCAACGGAAGGACCCGAAAGTGGCGTCCCCGGAATGTACCGGGGCGCAACGACCAGCGGGAACCGAAAAGTCGCCTCGCCGTCTTCATACAGCAGCGGCCCGACCAGCCTGAGGGAAACAACGGCTAGGTCGCCAGGGATCAGATTGCCAACCCCCATGCTGAACACATCGGGGCGATTTTCTTCCGCAATGGCTGCGCGGTGCCCGCTCGCCAGGGCTTCGTCATACTCGCGGCGGGCGGCGGCTCGCTCCTTGAGCTCCCCTTCGATGACTCGCTCCCCCACCTTCATCCGGAAGGCCGTGACCGCGGCCCGGTCGGGCAGCGGAAACAAGTATGTCGCGTCGATCGGCTCGCCCGTTGTGTTGACGAAGGTCTGTTCGACCTGCACTTCCGCCGTCAGGCCGCAGAGGTTGGCCCGCACGGACATCGCTGCCAGCGGCAACGCACCCCGGCCGGTGACCAGCGCTCCAAAACCGGCTTCGTCCGAGGGATCGGCGAAAATTTCGTTGTCGTTAAGAATCGGAAGGGAGTTCACGTTGGTCATGGCATGGTCCTTTCATCAGAGAAGCCTGCGGCGAGCGAGAAGTTTGAGGAGCGGCTGAGCGGCGACCCGGATCGCCTCCAGGTCGTCGCCGTCCGGTGGACGGCGGGCACCGAGCAGAATCGCGGCACCCTCCGCCAAGGGAATTGCGTGCAACGGCGTGGAGCCAGGGGTTTCTTCCGAACCGGGATTGGTTTCTTGATGTTGATTCGTCTCCAGGGTTGCTTGGGATTGTTTCCAAAACGGGAGCGCTGATTGGGAAGGAGTGGAAGGAGATGGAAGTTGTTCGCGGCTGGGGTTCCTTTCGGGTTCTGGAGTGGTGAGGGGGGCCGATGCAATTTCATAGTCCTTGGGCAACTGGGCCAGGCGTGACAGTTCCCGAGTGCTGGCATTGATCAGCCGGGCCTGAACTTCCGTCAAGCTCAGCCCCTTGGCCTGCAGCCGCTTCACCGCCACCAGTTGCAGCAAATGCCGCCGGCCGTAGAGCGCGGTGCGGCCCCGCATCTCCGCGGGCCGGTCGAGCAGACCAATCGTGGTGTAATAGCGAAGCGTCCGGACGTCCGGCACCTCCCGCACCCTGCCGTTCTGCCCCGGCAGCGCCTCTCCCGAAAGGGCCTCCGCCACTTTCGCGGCCAGTTGATCGATAGTCAGGAGCGATTCTGCCGGCATGCCCAAATTATACACTGTTATATGACAGTGTCAAGAGGCGGGGCAGCGATTCGGGATGTCGCTGGACCAAAGGAGGCTGGGCAGGCTGGGTGCCTGCCCCAACGGTCAGATCCTCAGATCGGAAACGTCGGTCTTAACTCCCTCGATCTTGTTCTCCGCCAGCGTGATGTCCTTCGTCTCTTTCCCCAGGCGGATGCCGATGCGAGCCGCAGCGGAGCGGGTTTCGCGGATGGTGTTGGAGCGGAGGGTGATGGATTCGGTGCCGCCTTGGATGTCGATGCCGATGCCGGTGTCGCCGCCGGAGTTGGTAATCCGGTTCTTTTCGATGACGTTGCGGTGGCCGCAGAAGCCGGGGCCGCGCTCGGGGCGGAAGAGGACGCCAGACTGGCCGCTGGAGTCGATGTCGTTGCTCACCACAAGGTTGTCGGTGTCGCGGTGGCCGATGGACACGCCCAGGCGGCAGTTCTTGATCTGGTTTCCTTCCGCCAGGCCGTACTTCACTCCCCAGCAGAAAAAGATGCCGATGTCGTTGTCCGCCAGCTTGTTGTTCCGCATCACGGGCCGCTGCGAGCCGCTGCCGGGGTGCAGCCCCAGGCCGGCGTGGCCGCGGCTGGTGCAGTCTTCCACGAGCATGTCGTGGCAGATTTGCCAACTGATGCCGTCGCCGTTGTAATCGCGGGCCGCGACGCGGCGAATGTTGCCGCGGCTGCAATCCTGCAGGAAGATGCAGCCGGCGTAGTTGCCGTCGAGGTTGGTGTTCTTGGCCCGGTTGCCGTCCAGGGCGATGTTCTCGATGGCGAAGTCCTCGATCAGTTCACCACTGATGATGGGGAACAGCGTGGAGGCGGTCGATTCGCCAACGTGCCAGAAGTTTTCGCGGAGAGCCTTGTCGATTTTGAACCGCTGGCCGCTGCGGGCAATGAGAGTCCGCTTGAGGATGTTGGTGCCGCCGTTGTGCGGATTCTTCGTCCGCAGACAAACGCCATCGCCGATCTGAAACCCCGCGGCATCGTCGAGCGTGATTTCCTGGTCGTACCAATCGGAGTCAGCCGCCAGCTTGGTGCTGATCGACGGCTCCTTGATGAGGCGGCTTTCGTCGCCGCTGCCGAGCAACCGGACTTTGGAAGCGAGAAAGACAGAGTTCCGCAGCTTGTACTCGCCGGGAAGCACCTTCACCGTGCCGCCGCCGAGTCGGGCAACGTAGTCGACGGCGGCTTGCAGCGCCTTCTGCGAAGTGCCGACGATATCGGCGTCTTTCGGCCCGACGGTGATGGACAGCTTCTCCTCCCAGTTGGGCTCGGCGGCCGTGTCGCCGGAAGTTGCCCGCGGAAATTTGACAGCCGGGCGATCTTCGGCGAGCGAGGTTCGAGTTGCAATCGTGGCATAACCAGCAGCGAGACCCGTTCCCGAAGCGAGGATGAAGTTGCGGCGATTGAGGTTGTGAGAGTGCGAGTACATGAAAGGACTCCTGTCTGGCGAGAGAAGACTTGTTCGTCTGGTAGTTTACTACTTCGGCTTGCCCTTTGCCTGCGAGTTGTAAACGGGATTCAGCCCCGGCTCCCAGGAATGAGTGGTCAGGTCGTGGCCGATGGCGCGGAAGTGAGTGAAGAGGCGGTCCTCGAGCTCGTCCGCTTTCTTGGATTGAGTGGAAGCGAGGTCGTGCTGCTCAGCGGGGTCGGTGTTCAGGTCATAGAGCTCGCGGCTGCGGGATTCGAGGGTGTAGATGAGCTTCCAGCCGTCGGGGGCGATGAGGGACCGCTTGTAAGTGTATTGGCGATAGTCGGTTTCGGAGATGATGTCCTGCGAGGCAGCTTCATGCGTCAACGCGGCAACGAGACTAGTCCCGCGCATCTGTTTCTGAGCGGCATTCGGGACATCAACATCCAGCAGATCGAGGATGGTCGGCATCAAGTCGAGACTGCTGTGGCGCTCCGTGACCAGGCGGCCTCCCTTTTGTCCCGGCAGCTTGATGAGCAGCGGCACATGGATCTGCTCCTGATAAAGCGTGAAGCCGTGGTCGAGGCGGCGATGTTCGTAGAATTCGGTGCCGTGGTCGGAGGTGATGATGAAGAGCGTTTTTTCCGTCAGGCCAGTTTCGGCGAACTGTGCAAGGAAGCTCTTGAACTTCGCGTCGGCCCTTTGAATCTTTTCGTCGTAGATCGCCCGCCAAAAACGGACGTCCTGATCGCGAAGCGTGAGTTGCCCCTTGTCGAGCCCCTCCTCGCGGAGGACTTCCTGTTCCTGCACCGAGCCTGTGAACTTGCGATCGTAAGCCTTATCCACAAAGCGATAGTCATAGCCGCCGGCGGGAGCGGACTGGCCGTGGCAATCGTAACCGTGGAGGAAGAGGAAGAACTTCTTGTCCCGGTTGGCTTTCACCCAGTCGAGAGCTTCTGGGATGCTACGCTCCAGGCTGCCGAACTTCTCCTTTTCGGCGAAGTACACGTCGAAGCCTTGGGCAAACCCAAACGGGCCGCTGACGCCCGCATTGCCGGTGAAGCCGCCGGTAGCATAGCCGTTGTCTTTCAGGATTTGGGCGAGAGTGATCAGGCTGGGAGCCAGTTCAGTCAGCCTGGCCGGTTTTTGAACGGAATCGCTGTAGACCGCAAACTTGTTCGTCAGCCGGTGCTCCGAGGGATAAACGCCGGTAAACCAGCTCATCGAAGAGGGAACAGTCCAGGAAGCGACCGATATCTGATTCTCGAAGATGAAGCAGTCCTGGGCGAAGACATCGAGCGTCGGCGTTACGTCCCGCTCGTATCCGAGAAGACCAGTGTGCGCGGCCTGCAGCGCGTCGAAGCTCACGAAGACGACATTGTGGTCTTTGTACTTGAACGGCAATGCGGCGAGGTCAATCGGCGCGGGTTGGACTCTTTCTCTTTTCTTGGGGATAGTCCTCGGAACCGTGTCGTTTGAAGGTGGATTCTTCGAGCCGCAGCCGCTCAAAACGGGAATCGAGGCAACCACCAGCAGAGCCAGGCCGAGGAGTCGCGGCATCACGGATTCCTGGCGACGCGAAAGCCAACAAAGTCCTTGGCTTCCCCCGGCGTTTGCATGAAGCGGCTGGCGGAGCGGCAACTGCCGTCGGTGACCAGCCACGAGCCGCCGCGGATGGTGCGATGATCCCCGCTGTCCGGCCCCTGCGGATTATTCCTGGGCGAAGCCGCGTAGTAACCCTTGTCGTAAAAATCCCAACACCACTCTCCCACGTTGCCATGCATGTCAAACAATCCCCAGGCATTGGCCGCGTAGCTGCCGGCCTGAGTGGTTCGGCCCAAGTTGGGGCCCTTGATGTCTCCGCCGTATCCACCGGCGATGGTTACTCCTTTAAGATTGGCGAGAGTGCCATTGCTATTGCCGCCGAAATGAAAGGGAGTTTGCGTTCCGGCTCGACAGGCATACTCCCACTCTGCTTCCGTCGGCAGGCGATAGCCGTAGCCGCCCGCGATGACGACGTTGGCCGCGATGATGGAGTCTCCCTGCCTCTCGACCTTGTCCAATATGTAATACGGCTCAAAGCTATCCAGTTTGCTCAGCCGATTGCAAAACTCCAGGGCGTCAAACCAGGTTACGCTGTCGACCGGAAACAGGCTGGTGTCCCTGCCGGCAACGATTGCGGCACCCATTCCCTTGGCCGAGAAGCTGCTGGGCGCGGCCTTCATGATCCGCTCGTATTCTTCCTGGGAAACTTCATAGACGCCTAGGTAAAAGGGCCTGGTGATGCTCCGGGGATGCTGCGGTTCGTCGTCGCGCCGGCCGCTCTCGTTCGCCGGCGATCCCATCTTGAATTCGCCCGCTTTGATGAGCACGAGTTGCAGGCCCAGCGACGGGCTCTTGCGTTTGGGTGCCGCCAGGATGAGCTGCGCCCGCCAGCGGACCTCGGCATCCCCTCCTTCGACGGCTTTCCGCAACTGGGGAATGGCTTTGTCACCCAGGGCTTCGAGTTCCTTGCTCGCGGCATCGCGCACTGTGAAGTCATCGTCGCCGAGCAAACGGACGAGTCGCTCCACTCTGGCCACCTCACCATCCAATTCCGCGTGCCCTCCCAAGAAGGCCGAGAGCGTCAGCGCGCCCAGAAAAATGGCATATCCTTGAATGGGAAAGTTCTGCATGCCGTTAAGCATGGCATAGCAGGGGAGCGCGAGTCAAGAAGCTTATCAGCGGTTAATAAGGGGCGTAGTACTGGCTGCGGTCTTCACCGTCGTAGGTCGGGTGATGTCCGTCAATCCATTGCTGCGGCATTTGATTGCGGGGGATGACCAGGTTGTTGCCGCCGCCAAAACCGCCGCCGAATCCTCCACCGAATCCACCACCGGGAAAGGCGAATGGTCCACCAGGTCCGTAGCCCCCTCCATAACCATTTCCCAGGCCGCCGAACGGAGGCCCCCAGGCCTGGTATGGCGAGCCATAGGGCCGATAGGGGAAACGCCATTGCTCGTACGGGATGACGGGATTTCCCCACTCCTCGACGATGTGCAGGTTGTCCGCGCTCCCGCCGGCCTGAATGGTGCTGCGGTAATTCCGATAGCCGCTCCGCATGAAGTCGGCCCGTTGATAGTAATAGAATGGCCCGATGGGAGTGTACTGCGCCACGCGCTGCCCGCTCACCTTGTCATGGGTGTAGTACGAAGGGGCGACAATCCAGTCGGCAGCCTGCGCAGTAACAGCTCCGAGCGAACAGACGAACGTGACGATGGCCAGAACAAAGAGAATCGGTTTCATCACTCCATGATGATTGGACGTGGGGGAACTTCCAGCCTGCCCTGAATGTTTGGGCAGACTGGAAGCCCACCCCACATTCCGAAGAGTCCTATGGTGCCGGTTTTTCCACCATCAGTGTCTTCAACATCGGGTCATAGACATATTTGTGGCCATCAGGAAGCACGGGTAATTTGATCATATTCGCCTTGATGATCTTCTCCATGAATTCCTCATGGTCCTTCGGGGCACGGCCTTCGTAGGCTTCGTAAAGACTAAGCGCGTGCTTCACTTGAATTTCGTAGGCAATAAACTCCTTGGTTGAAAACAGAGCTTTAATGGGAGTGACGTAAATCCCCTCGTGCTCGTCGAGAAGTCTTCCTTGCTTGCCGGAGCCCTTGCCCGCCTTTTCCAGCACCATTTTCGGGGGTTCTGAAGGCAGGGCCACGACTCCGGATGGAGCAGCGGTTGTGGGCGGAGCGGGTTGTCCGCAGCCGGCGAACATCGCGCCCCAGAATCCAATCAACAGACACCAGAGCAATTTGTTCATGGCTCGTCTCCGGGCAAAGGATGTGGGCTCAATTCCCACGATTGCATTTCGGCCAGCGCCTGCGGCTTGGTCATGCTGTATTGTAGCGGAGTCAGCGTGATGTGGCCGTGGGTGATGGCGGTCAAGTCCGTTTCGTGCCCTTCCGGCTGAGGGGGCGGATCATTCGTGGCCCAGTAATAGGTTCGTCCTTTGGGATCCTTTCCCTTGATGAACTGCGAGCCATAGCGAGAGACCCCCATGGGTACCACGCGAACCTCGCCGGGATTGCCCACCGCGATCGTGGGAACGTTGATGTTATACAGGTTGGGCTCCGGACCTTTTTTCGCCATGACCTGGCTGATGATGGCGCGGCAAATCCGGGAGGCCTTGGCGAATTCCGCGTGCTCATCGTATTCCAGCGAGCAGGCAAAGCTGGTGATGCCGAAGAAGGCACCTTCGATAGCAGCGGCCACGGTGCCGGAGTAGAGCACGTTGATCCCGGCATTGAGGCCGCCGTTGAGTCCGCTCACGACCAAATCGGGCCGCCGCGGGCAAAGCTCAAACACTCCCAGCTTGACGCAGTCGGCTGGGCTTCCTTCCACCGCCCAGCCGCGGCGGCTTTCCCCCTCAAAAATCTCCTTGCAGATCAATGGGCGCAGAAACGTGATGGAATGGCCGACCCCCGATTGCTCCGTCGCCGGGGCCACGACGCAGACGTCGCCAATCGCTCGCAGTTCATCCTCCAATGCCGCCAGTCCAGGAGCGTAGATGCCGTCGTCGTTCGTGAGGAGGATGAGCAAGGGAACCTCGAAGTGCTTGGGCCGTTACCGTGCAAACTTGCCTCATCTTGACGCAAACTTGCGCCCGCGCACAGAACGTAAGCTCGGCGCTCCCGATAAGGACGTTAAAAACGGCAAAACCGGTTCTTGGCGCAAAGTGCCTGCGCCGCAAAGGGGCGATAACTTCACCCCTTGTTTTGCTCCATTCCATGAGGTGACGTAGGTTTCACAGGGCAGGCGGAGCCCACGCTGCCGCTTAACCTGCGCGCAAGTCATTAGAAGGCTTGGGTCTTGCGGACGTAGATTCATCTGCTGCCGCACCCTGCTTTCGTCCTGAACATGGAACAAGTCAAACCTCTTTCCGGTCCGGCTACCACAGCCGTCCCTCGAGACCCATTGCAGTCGGCAAACGCCAGGCTGGCCGCTGTGTCTGCGCTTCTGGATAACGCCCAAGACTCGGCTCCTGTCGTCTTACCGGAGGCTCAGTACGAAAACCACCTGGTGCAGGTACGGCTGGGGATGGCCAGTTCGCTGTTCGCGGCCCTCAAAGCCAAACACGCGCCGACTGCCTCGCATAGCCTGCGTGTCGCGATGGGCTGTTCGTCCTGGCTCATGCTTCAAAGGCTCCAGGGCACCCAGTACGATGAAATTGAAGTTGCAGCCCTGCTGCATGATATCGGCAAAATCGGCGTTCCCGACCGCGTGCTGCTCAAGCCCGGCCAGCTAAGCACCGACGAGCATGTCAGCATGGAGCAACAGCGGATGGTGGGGGCGGACATCCTTCGCGCCTGTTGTGTCTCCCAGAACATTCTGGACATTGTGCTCTACAGCGGCGCTTGGTTCGACGGCCGCCGGGATGGGCAGGCACTGCAAGGGGACCAGATTCCGCTCGGCGCCCGCATTGTGGCCATTGTCGATGCATTTGATGCCATGACCACCGATCAGGTCTATCGTCGAGCGATGTCTCGCGAGCGGGCCATGGCCGAACTGTTTGAACACGCCGGCTCGCAATTTGACCCGGACCTCGTCAAGGATTTCTGTACGTTTATTTCCGCCGACCAGGTCAAGCTAAACGCTGCCGTCGCCCGCCGCTGGCTCCAGCAACTGCAAGGGGACTCGTCCAACGGGCTGTGGCAGCTCGCGCCGACATCGCTGACCAAGCCAACTCAGGCATCCACACTGTTCCAGGAAAAGCTGCTGGAGAGCATGCACGATGCCGTCATCTTCGTGGACGCCACACTGCGGATTTCGCATTGGAACCGAGCGGCCGAGCGCCTGACCGGCATTGCCACGGCCAGCGTTCAGCAGAAGCACTGGACGCCCGCCCTACTGGGTCTGCGGGACGAGCGTCAGAAAGTGATTTCCGATCAGGATTGCCCCATCGCCGCGGCCATCCAGAATGGGGAGGAAACATTCCGTCGCTTCTCCTTGCAATCGCGCCACGACCAACAGGTGCAGGTGGACGTCCACCTGGTTCCCGTGCTTGGCAAGGGTAACACGGTGCACGGGGCAGCGATGCTCCTGCGAGATGCCTCGCAGCAAGTCACGCTCGAACAACGGCTCAAGTCGTTGCACGAAAAGGCAAGTCGCGACCCGCTCACCAACGTAGCCAATCGGGCGGAGTTCGACCGTACGCAGGAACAATTCGTCAACACGCATTTGGAAAGTCGTGTGCCGTGCAGCCTGATCATCTGCGACCTCGACCATTTCAAGAAAATCAACGATGGCTTCGGGCATCAGGCCGGTGACGCCGCGCTGATTGCCTTCGCGGCACTGCTCAAGCGGTTCTGCCGCCCAGGCGACTTAGTGGCCCGCTACGGCGGGGAAGAGTTTGTGTTGCTATGTGCCGATTGCAACAATGCCACCGCCACCCAGCGCGCGGAAGAAATCCGCCAGGAGTTAGAGGGCACTCCGCAATTGTGCCTGGGGGGCAAGAACATCACGTCCAGCTTTGGCGTTACCGAATTGCAAGAGGGAGATACGCCGGAAACGATGCTCCGCCGTGCGGACCGGGCCCTCTATCAAGCCAAGGAGCACGGCCGCAACCGCGTGGTCCAACTCGGTGCCGGAATCACGAGTGTGCCCGAACCCAAGCGCAAGGCCAGTTGGTTCTCCTGGTTTTTCGCCGTGCCTGTCGAGCAGCTTCTGGAAAAAACTCTCGTGACGGCAGTGCCGCTGAACATCGTCGTGGAGAAGCTGAAGGGATTCGTCGCCGATCACCATGCGGAGGTCGTCCCTGTCGACGATCGGCACGTGGCCCTCAAGATCGATTCGGGCGGTCTGCCGAACCTGCGACGGACTGGGGATCGCGAAGTGCCCTTTGTGATTGATCTGGAGTTCGAGGAAGTGAAGGATCCCGGAAGGGGTCGTGGCCAGGGAGTGTCTCGGACCCTTATCAATGTTGCCATTCGCCCCCAGCGCGGCCGCGACCGCCGCCAGCGCGACGTTCTGGAGCGTGCTCGCCAGTTGCTCGGCAGTCTGAAGAGCTACCTGGTCGCTCAGGAGCAGGAAATGAAGGCGATGGTGGCTCCCACGCCGCCGACAACTCCTCCCGTCGCCGGCCTGCTGCAACGTGCCCAAGAGAGCGGTACTCTCTGAATTGATGAGAAGGACTAAGGCGGATGCCGCTGCCAACATCGGCTCGCATTGCAGACCAACCTGGACGCCGTCATCACGCAACCAGCACCTTGGCGTCGCTATCGAGCCTGCAATAGCAGCCAGCTTCGATGGTGTATCTGGTCCAAAGATTGGCAGGTTTGGCGTAATGCCGCCTGCTATCTCTCTCGCCAGCGTTTGGAATCTTTCAGCGCCTTGACCCAAGCTTCGATGCCGGCAATTTCTTCGTCGGAAAGACGGCCGCGAGGGGGCATCTGATAATCCGCTTCCTGGTAGCGGATGGCGCGGAGCAAGAAGCTGTTTTCCACGTCGCCGGCGATCACGGCCGGGCCGTTCGAGCCCCCCTTCAGGATTCCGGCGAGCGAATCAAGCTTCAGGTTTCCCTTCAGTTCCTTCGACTTCTCCGAATGGCAATCGTAGCAGTGGTGCGTCAGCAGCGGCTTGACCTTCTCGTCAAATAGCGCCGCAGGATCCGCTCCCAGTACAACGGCACCGGGAAACAGAACGACCAGTGATATCACTACGGAAAGGGGCTTCACGGGAAGAGCAGCGTCAAGATAAGGGGACGGAGAATCCTCTTTAATTAGACTCGTCCAAATGGCTGCTGGCTAGCTTTATTCATCTGAAAATGGCGGTTGTGAGGATTCCACCAACGGGGTTAGGGCCGCAGGACGATCTTCCCCCCGAGCGTGCCGGTTTTTTGCAGCGTGTTCTCTTCCTGCAGCTTGTGGGCAGCGGCGGCTTGCGAGAGAGGAAAGACCTTTGAGATGTTGGGCTTGAGCTGACCGCCAACGAGCCAGCGATTGATATCCTCCGCACAGGCTCGCATTTCGTCCTGCGTCGCTTTGAACATGACAACGCCGTGCAGCGAGCAGCCTTTCACATAGAAAGGTCCGACGGGAAATGGTGGACGGGCGTCGCGACCCGCCATCAGAATCACCCGGCCGCGCTCCGCCATGTACGAGACAATCTTGTCGAAGTCCGGCTCGCGCGTGGTCTCCCAGTAAATGTTCACACCTTCGGGACTGAACGCCTTCACCGCAGCCAGGATGTCGTCGGTCTTGTAGTTGACCGCGGCATCTGCACCCAGGGTCTTGAGGGCAGTGCATTTTTCAGCGGAACCCGCCGTGGCGATGATTCTGGCCCCAGCCGCTTTGGCCATCTGCACCACCATTGAGCCGACACCACCCGTGCCGCCGTTGACGAAGAGTGTCTCCCCCTTCTTTAGTCTCGCTTCGCGGAATAGACCGAGATGTGCGGTGATGCCCACCAGGGCCGAAGAGGCCACGGCTTCGTCGCTGACGCCGGCCGGTGTGGAATAGAGCCAGTTTTCGTCCACGGCGCAGTATTCGGCAAAAGTCCCTTGTCGTCCCTGCAGCCCCTGGCTGGAACACCAGACCCGGTCCCCCTGTTGGAACCGCTTTGCTTGCGGGCCAACTTCTGCAACCGTCCCCGCCAGGTCGCAGCCGATGATATAGGGCATCGGCAGTTGCCAGTACGGAGCACC
The DNA here is from genome assembly GCA_005778405.1 of Planctomycetaceae bacterium. Classification (GTDB taxonomy): domain Bacteria; phylum Planctomycetota; class Planctomycetia; order Pirellulales; family Pirellulaceae; genus SXOA01. The sequence goes on along the minus strand of SXOA01000115.1, from coordinate 4,277 downwards.
TCCGCGGATGTAAGTATCAATCGGGTTCACCGCGACCGCGCCGGTCTTCACCAGCACCTGCGAGCCGCTGATCTGCGGCCTGGGCAACTCGCCATATTGGATGACGTCCGCGGGACCAGTCTTTTCAAAGTAGGCGGCTTTCATGGCAAGCTCCGAGCGCAAAGAGTATTGGGGATTTCGCTCACAGCATCGCGCGCGGACCATTTTCTGACAAGGAGATACGAGCGCTGCTTGACTACACCTCGATCGTGGTCGCCCCAAGCCTGACTACTTCCTTTGGTGCGCCTTGTGGGCAGGTGGCCGTATCCCGCGCCTTATCATCGGCTGACCCAGTCCCTTCCAGCAGTTTGCCCTGTCCGGCATAGTTCGGCTGCTATTGCCGACACAGCCGCTTGTTCCCCGGCATAAGCCGCCAACTATTCAAAGGTCTCCTCCAGGGTTGGTCCAGGCGTTGGAGTGGCTTTGATAGAGAGAGGAAGTTTCCGTTTCGCTTGCGCGTGGGCCAGTTCATCTGTGGCGGATCGACCCTGCTTTGCCTACAATAGAGTGTGCGGCTGATGCCCGCGAGGAAGCCCTCTTTTGAAGGACGTAGTCATGGCTCAATCACACTCCAAGCTGATTTCTAGCGCCGTTCTGGCGGTGACAATCGGTGTCGTCGGGCCGCTGGCGGCGATAGGGACGGCCTGTCCGTTCTGTTCGGCGACTGCCCTGACGTTTTCCGAAGAGATCAGCACCATGGAAGTGGTGGTGATTGCCCGGCTGGCGGCTCTTCCTCCCAAGAAGGAAAAGGAAGTCGAAGGTTTCGGCGGCGATGTCCCCAAGGCAAAATTCGAGATCGTCCGGCTCATCAAAGGGGATGGCCTCGCTAAACCCAAGGAAACGATCGAGACTCTGTATTTCGGCGACGCAAAACTGGGCTCGGCCTTTCTCGTCATGGGAATCGATTCGCCCAACGTAATGTGGTCCACGCCGCTGCCGCTGTCGGACAAAGCGCAGGAGTATCTCGGCAAGATCGTCAAGCTGCCCCGCGAAGGGGTGGAGCGATTCACGTTTTTCCAAAACTACTTGGAAGACGCCGATGAGATGCTGGCCCGCGACGCTTACGATGAATTCGCCAAAGCCTCGTACGACACGGTCCGCTCTCTCAAGGAACAGATGGATCACGAAAAGCTTGTCGGCTGGATCAAGGATTCCAACATCCCCGCCAGCCGCCGCCGCTTGTATCTGGTGATGCTCGGCATTTGCGGCAGCGAAGAGGACCTGCCGATGCTGGAGAAATTCATCAAGTCGGAAGACCGCAAGGAGAAGTCGGGGTTGGACGCCTTGATTGCCTGCTACATCACGCTCAAGAAAGAGGCCGGCCTGCCGCTGATTGAAGAGCTGTTTCTGAAGAACAAAAAGAGCGATTACGCGGATACCTATGCCGCCATCATGGCCCTGCGGTTCCACGCCAGCGAAGGAAAGGTCGTGGAAAAGAAACGCTTGCTCCAAGGCTTCCATTACATGCTCGAGCGGCCGGAACTGGCGGACCTCGTGATTCCCGACCTGGCCCGCTACGAGGATTGGGGTTCCGCCGAAAAACTGTTTGCCCTCTATAAGAATGCGGACGAAAAGACGAGCTGGGTGCGGGTGCCGGTGGTGAACTATCTGCGCGTTTGCCCCTTGCCGAAGGCGAAGGAGCTGCTGAAGGAGTGCGAGAAAATCGATCCTCAGGCCGTGAAGCGAGCCAACACGTTTTTCCCCGCCACCCCCAGCACCCAGCCGACCGACCCCGCGAAGGCCTCGCGGGTGAATTTCCCCAAGAAGCTGCATGAATCTTCGGGGGGATTGGGCGATGCCAGGCAGGTTGCTTTCGACGCTCCGCTTCCCCAGCCGGAGAACGAATTGGAATCGAGCACCGCGGCGTCGGCGAATGCCGCGCTGCCGACGCAGAATGCCGCGGAATCGGCCAGCATTAACAAGGGAGCCGCGCCGGCCAAGGCTCTGCGGCAAAATCCCCCCGCCGCTCTGAACCTCTGGCAGCTCGTGGGCGTACCAGTCGGTGCGGGGCTGGTGTTGCTCTTTGTGCAGTGGTCCATCCTGCGGGGCCCATTCGGTCGGCGCTAATGCCGTGGAGTTCAGTGCGGAGGAGTTCAGGAATGAGTGGCACACTGGAACAAATTAAGCCAAGCGTGGAAGTGCAACCGGCATTCAGCGAGACGGTGGCCTATCGCACCATTAGCCGCTCCGCGGTGATCGCTCTCATTCTCGCCTTCGTTTCGCTGTTGGCGTTTTTGGTCCCTTGGATGCTGGTGCTGCCGGTGGTGAGTGTGGTGCTGGGGTTGACCGCACTGTCCACGATTCGCCGCTATCCCGAGGAATACACCGGCTCGCCAGCCGCCGTGGTTGCCGTGGGCATCTCCACCGTCACCTTCCTGCTGGCCGCCACCTGGCACGCGGTCGATTACGCCACGGAAGTTCCCGAGGGATACTCTCGCATCAGCTTTTCGGAACTTCAGCCGGACATGAAAGATCCCCATTCGCTGGTTCGCAACCGGGACTCCATCCTTCCCAAGCGGGCCGCGGACCTCAGCGGCAAACCAGTCTTCATCAAGGGTTACATGCATCCCGGAGTGGAAACGATGGGCAAAGTGAATCACTTCATCCTCGTTCCCGATATGGGCACTTGCTGCTTCGGCGGCCAGCCCAAAGCGACCGACATGATCGAAGTCAAAATCAAGGAAGGGGCCTCGCGAGTCAAATATTCCACTCGCACCGTTAAGCTGGCGGGAAAATTTATCCTGGCGGAACAGTCCTCCAAGTTCGGTGAACTGCACTCGGTCGTCTACCATCTCGAAGCAGACGTGGCGAAGTAATTCACCGCTCCTTTCAGCCTTGGCCCAATTCTTGCTCGCGGGTATTCTTCACCCAGGCTATGTCACTTTCGCATGGAGGCGAATATGTCCGCGCTCACATTCCCGGCAACAGCTGCCGGCTTTTCATCCGCTTCGCTGATCATTCCCATGCTCTCGCATCGCATCGACCTCTTGGAATACGGAATCTTTGCCCGCGGCGTTTTGCGGAACCCCTCCCACGCGCTGCTGTATGAAGATGCGGTGCGCCACGACGAAGGAGCAATCACTTCCTCGGGAGCCATCGTCGCCCGTTCCCACGCCAAGACCGGCCGCAGCCCCAAAGACAAGCGTCTGGTGGAGGAACCGGGCAGCTCCAAGGACATTTGGTGGGGAAGCGTCAACATCCAGCTCTCGCCCCAGTCCTTCCGCAGCAACCGCAAGCGGGCCATCGACTATCTCTCCACCTGTCCACGGATCTACGTTATCGACGGCTTCGCCGGCTGGGATCCCGAGCATCGCATCAAGGTGCGGGTCATCTGCTCACGCCCATACCACGCCCTGTTCATGCAGAACATGCTGATCCGCCCCAGCGAGGAAGAGCTGGCCACCTTCGGCAAACCGGACTACGTCATTTTCAATGCCGGGGCATTTCCCGCGGATGAAGACGTGCCGGGCGTCTCCAGCGAGACGAGCGTCTGCCTGAATTTCGAATCGGGTGAATTCGTCATTCTGGGGACCGAGTACGCCGGCGAGATGAAGAAGGGAATCTTCACCGTCATGCATTACCTGATGCCCAAGCGGGGCGTCCTGTCGATGCACTGTTCGGCCAACGAAGGGAGTGGCGGCGATGTGACGCTGTTCTTCGGCCTGTCGGGAACCGGCAAGACGACCCTCTCCGCCGACCCCCGTCGCAAGCTCATCGGCGACGACGAGCATTGCTGGACGGAGAAGGGGGTCTTCAATATCGAAGGGGGCTGTTACGCCAAGTGCATTAACCTCTCGGCTGAAAAGGAGCCGGAGATTTTTGCGGCCATCCGCTATGGCACCGTGCTGGAGAACGTGATCCTGCAGCCGGAGACGCGCGTGGTGGACTTCGCCGACGCAAAGCTCACGGAAAACACTCGGGCCAGCTACCCAATTGAATTCATCCCGAATGCCAAGATTCCTTGCCTCGGCGGGCATCCGAAAAACATTATTCTGCTCACCTGCGATGCCTTCGGCGTGCTGCCGCCGGTCAGCCGGCTCTCCCCCGAGCAGCTGATGTATCATTTCATCAGCGGATACACGGCCAAGGTGGCGGGTACCGAGCAAGGGGTGAAGGAGCCGGAGGCGACGTTCAGCACCTGTTTTGGGGCGGCGTTCCTGGTCTGGCATCCCATGAAGTACGCCCAGCTTTTGGCGGACAAGATGCTGCATCACTCCGCTGACGCCTGGCTGGTGAAC
>SXOA01000114.1 GCA_005778405.1 Planctomycetaceae bacterium | reverse complement strand
CGCGGCGGCGCTCACCGCCAGAGAGGATGGCAACGTCGGCCTCCTTGTCCGGCAGATTCATCGCGTCCATGGCGATTTCCAGCTCGCGGTCGATTTCCCAGGCGCCGCTGGCTTCGATCTGGTCCTGCAGGCGGGCCATCTCGTCGCACAGCTTCTCCATCTTCTTCTCGTCCATAGGCTCGCCGAGGAGGCCGCTGATTTCGTTGTAACGGTCGAGCATTTTCCGGCGCGGAGCGATGGCTTCCTGCAGGTTGTCCCAGACGTTCTTTCCCTGCGTCAACTGCGGCTCTTGCGAGAGATAGCCGCTGGTGTAGCCGCCGGCGAGGCTGGCTTCTCCGTCAAAATCCTTGTCCATGCCAGCCATGATGCGGAGGAGCGTGCTTTTGCCCGAGCCATTCCGTCCAAGTACGCCGATCTTGGCCCCCGGATAGAACGCCAGCCAGATTTCCTTGAGCACTTCCCGCGGTCCATGCTTTTTGGTGAGCCGCTCGATGCTGTAAATGTACTGTTTGCCCATAGAACCGCTGCAACTTTATGCTGTTACAAGACTTACAGCTTTCACTGGCGATGAAATCGCGGGGGTGCTTTGTAGTCCTGATAAGTTTGTGTTAACCGAGCCTTGAGTATACTGGCGACCTCCCCCAAACCGCAGGGGTGACATTGCCTCCGTAAGCCCAATCTGGCAGGGCACTCCGGTGGTGAACCTGAAATCATTCAGGCCCAGGAAACAACTCAGCGAGTCTTGCTAACTCGAACGCTGTCAACGGATTGCAGCAAAGTATCGGCGCTCATGATGAGGCGCTCCAGCGGCTTCTGATTGCGGGTGGTCTCCTGAGAGCTTAGAATTTCTCTTGCCAGCCTGTCTTCCCGCATTCTCGATCACTGCCATGTTTAATCTTCTCGTGACCAGCGGCCCATCCCAGGGGTCGCGCTACGACCTAGTGGATGGCGAATACTTGCTGGGAAGAGACCCGTCCGAATGCCAAATTGTCATCAAGGACGTCCCCGCAGTTAGCCGCAAGCATGCCCGGTTGTTCAAGTCGGGCAATAGTTATGCGGTGGAGGACCTGAAGAGCCGCAACCGGACGTATTTGAACGGCGAACCGGGGGCAATCGACGAGATTCGTGTTTTGCGCCCTGGCGATCAAATCCGGATTTGCGAAGTGACGTTTGTGTTTCAGGCGGACATGCCGATTCCGCCTGGGCCAAAACCGCCGCCGGTTCTGGATGGGGCCAACCTGGCTCAGATGAGCGAGGATGAACATGAATCGCTCAATTCCACGATCATCAAGTCGTTTCCGGTCGATATTTCTTCCTCGAGCCAGGGGAGCGTGCGTGTAACCGCCAGCGCCGAGGTGAAGCTGGCGGCCTTGATCGAGATCACTCAGAACCTGGGGAGGGCCATTTCTCTCGACGATGTGTTGCCGCAGGTGCTCAAGAGCCTGTTCAAAATTTTCGTGCAGGCGGATCGCGGTTTTATCGTGCTGGAAATGCCGGATGGCAAGCTGATCCCGCGGTGGGTCCGCCTCCGCCGCGAGGACGGGCACGATACCATCCGGATCAGCCGGACCATCATTCGCAAGGTGATGGAATCGAAGCAGGCGATTCTGTCGGCTGACGCGGCGACCGACGACCGTTTCGAGATGAGCCAGAGCATCGCGGATTTTCGCATTCGCTCCATGATGTGCGCCCCGCTGCTGGACAACGAATCAAAGCCGATCGGGGCATTGCAGATCGACACTTTGAATCAGCGGCAGAAGTTCCAGGCCGAGGACTTGGAATTGCTCGTGAGCGCCGCCGCCCAGGCATCCGTCGCTATCCAGAACGCCCAGATGCATGATGCGGCCATGCGGCAAAAGGAAATCGATCGGGACATGCAACTGGCCAAGGATGTCCAGCGGGGCTTTTTGCCCGAGTCGCGGCCCGATCTGGCAGATTACGCCTTTTACGACTTTTATCAACCGGCCGAGCAAGTGGGGGGCGATTACTTTGACTACATCCCGCTGCCGGATGGCCGCATCGCGATTGTCGTGGCGGACGTTGTCGGCCACGGCATTGCCGCCGCCCTGCTGATGGCCAAACTGTCGGCAGAGGCCCGCTTCTCCCTGTATTCCGAGCGCGAACCGGCGGCCGCCATCACGCGGCTGAATGAGAAACTCACCCGCTTGAACATTCAGCGGTTTGTGACGCTGATTTGCGTGGTGCTCGATCCCAAGACTCACAAGCTGACCATTGTTAACGCCGGGCATATGGCACCGCTCGTTCGCCGCAAGGATGGGACCATCGAAGAACCGGGGGACAGCGTTGCCGGATTGCCTCTGGGAATTACCGATGCCATCACTTACGAGCAAGTGGAAATGACCCTTGGCCCCGGTGAGACGGTGACCTTGTACACCGACGGCATCAACGAAGCAATGGATAAGGCGGGAGCCTTCTACACTATCGATCGAATGCGGCAGCACGCTCGCGAGAACAACCAGAGGCCGGACCATCTGGGGGGCCTGATCGTGGATGATGTCCTGCGGTTCCTCAAGGATGCGGTCCAGAACGACGACATGTGCCTGGTCTGCTTTGGGAGAAGCTAGTCACCCCGGGATTTCCGCTTGATTTTTCCCATAGCCGCGATTCCATGACTTCCTCCCGCCTCCCCTATCCCTGGAAAGTGGTTGTTGCCACGGCGGCTATTGCCTTGCTCATTGTGGCAGTGATGGAAACGCGAAAGCGCTGGAAGCCCCGACTTCCTGCAAAAGGTACGGAGGAAGTATCGGCGGCTCCGTCCGGCCTGCAAACCGATACGCTGGCCCGCATCCAGGAGATCATCGCCGTGCATACGGGGGGCGTACCGGAGATCGTAACCCCAGGCATGAACCTGTTGGATCTGGGACTGGATCCGCTCACGCGCATCGAAGTGGCGGACGCCCTGGAAACGGCCTATCGGATTGAAATCTCCAATGAAGAGCTTGCTGCCACTACGACCGTCGAGGAACTGGTTCAATTGGTGGTAAAGAAACAGCAGGGAGAATAGCGACGCCAGCGGTCATTTTGGCTTGCGCTTAAGAGGGGCAACACCACGGGAAATTGGACTGACGATTAGCCGCCGGGGTGCGAGGTGGCGAAACTTCGTTTCCAGCTCGGCAAAGTTCCGCTCCATCTGGATGCGAAAACGGGCGTAGGAATCGAGTTCCACCGTGATTCTGCCGGTGGAGTCGTCTTCGCTCAAAACCACGAACAGGGTTTGCGGGGCAGGCTGGGTCACACCATGAACTCCCAAGGATAGGGGGTGAAAACACGTTTCAGAAGGATTCGGCAAGTCCCTGCAAGATTATTCGCTCGCCGCCCCTTACTATTGATAGACGACCCTGAATACCGAATAGTTCGCGCAAAAAAAGCCCGCACGCATGCGTGCGGGCCTGGTTCGACCAATCACAGGATCAGCCGGCTACCCCTCATTCCTGCCTTTCTTCCGCTTTGCGTTCGGGTCGGCCTTCCGGACGGCCCGCTTCAGGACGGCGACCGGCGGCTTCGCGCAGCCTTTCGAACATGGTCTTGATTTCCGATTCATCCAGTTGGCCGTCGCCGTTTGCGTCAATCCGGTCAAAGTTCTCCTTCATCCGGTCGGGGGCTTCGTCCTTGCTGATTTTGCCGTCGCCGTTCTTGTCGGCTTCTTTCAAGCGACGGAACATTTCCTCGGGATTGATGCGGCCTGCAACTCCCGGCTGGCCGGGTTGCCCCGGCTGTCCAGGTCGCCCTTCCGCACCGGGGCGACCGGGGTTTCCGCTGCCGGTGAAGTTCGGCAGGATCTCGTCGCGGGAGAGTTTGCCATCACCGTTTTTGTCGAGCGCGGAAAGAGCCTTGGCGGCACCTTCAATTTCCGATTTGGAAATCTCACCGTCACCGTCGGCATCCAGGGCTTTCAGCACCGGAAGAGCGACCATCGGTCCAGCACCGGGACGGCCTGGCTCGCCAGGACGACCATCCGGGGGACGGCCATTCTGAAACTGGCGTTGGGCCATGATCGCTCGGACGAACTGCTCTTTGGTCACGGCGGCTACGCCGTCTCCCGCGCGGTCGAGAATCCGCTGGAACATTTCCTTTTGCTCGTCGGGGATTTCGTCTTTGGTCAATTTGCCGTCGCTGTTCGCATCATGTTTGGTGAAGATTTCCTCGGCGGCCTTTGCCTCGCCACCACCGGCAGGAGGCGCACTCGGGGGGGTTCCGCCAGGCCGGCCGCCAGCACTGCGGAGAACTTCCTCGGCGTCGATGTTGCCGTCCTTGTTGGCGTCGAGCCGGTCAAAATTCTCTTTCATCCGCTCGGGGGCCTCTTCCTTGCTGATTTTGCCGTCGCCGTTCTTGTCGAGCCGGCTCAGAAATTCCTTGATATTAGGAGCACCACCGCCGGGACGGCCGCGGTCCCCTGGCTCACCCGCCAGTGGCGGTTTGGCCTCGGTGGACTTTTGCGTTCCCTTGGCGAATTCCTCCTTGCTCAGTTTCTTATCGCCGTTCTCATCGGCAACCCGCACGAGCCGCTCGAACAGGGGCTTCTTGCCCTCCTCGACTTCTCCTTGGGAAATGAACCCATCCTTGTTGGCATCCAACTGCGAGAAGAGGTCTGGGTCTTCGGCAAACAACGAGGTGCCGAGGGCCCCGCCTGCCAGAACTACGCCTACGAGTGCCGCAATCGAAAACAGTAACTTGTGCATGACGATTCTCCGAAAACTGCCGGCAACAGCCGGCGGGGATGGAATCTGCGAAACAGCGACACAGGATTGAACCTCTGCCCAAACAAAAAGTTGCGATGAGCCTCAAACCGCATTCCCGTCATTATAGCCCTCGCATGTTCCCGCCATAGCTGAGGGACCGTTCTTGCCAGAAAAAGTCCATTCTTACACAACCTTCTGCCGCCCCGCAGGAGACTGGGGCGCTCGTTACTTCTGTCCGGCCTTGATGCGCGCCAGCATGTCACGCGCTTCTTGTTCCATGGGCGCAACTTTGATAGCGGCTTCCAGGTGCTCGCAAGCTTCTTCCTCTTTCCCCTCGGCCAGCAGCAACTCGGCCAAACTGATGCGGATAACAGCCTTGCTGGGGCTGAGGCGGACGGCCACGGCAAAGGCGTCTCGGGCGTCGCTGGGCTTGTTGAGTTTGACGAACGTGAGCCCCAGGTTGTACCAGGCGTCGACGAAATCCGGCTTGAGTTCGACGACGCGGCGAAATGCTGCTTCTGCTTCGGGATTTCTTTCCTGCAGAAAGCAGACAACGCCAAATTGGAAATGCAGCCGTTCGTCTTTCGGGAATCTAAGCAATTGTTGTCGCAACAAACCTTCGGATTCGCGAAAATTGCCCTCTTGGTCCAGAATCCAAGCCAGCTGCGATGTGGCCGCGGCACCGTCACTCCCCGTGGCGATTTCGGATAGAGTCTCTTTGAGTGACGCCGTCTGACCACTCTTGGCCAGATCCTCCGCTCTCGCCAATCTGGCCGTCCCGTCCTGCCGCAGGGGATAGAGTGCAGCCGTATCCGGGTCCTCCCAGGCCGTAAAATCGTCGGCAATCTTCTCTAGTGCCTTCAATGCCCGAGTTTCCCCCGCAGTGTCGCGCGTTCGCCGGCAAAGCTGGGCGACCAGCAGATGCGGCGTGCGCTTATCAGGAGCGGCGGCGGCGCTGCGAATGGCCCAGGATTTGGCCTGCTCCAAATCGCCCTGTGCCAAAAGAAGGCGTGCTTTGGCAAACTGCACACGTGGATTCGACGGAGCATAACTCAAAACACTTTCGACCTGCATCGCCGCTTCCTCCAGTTCCGATCTATCAATCAGCGCCTCCGCCAGACGCAATTGCACATGGGCCTTTTGGCCGCACCGCTGGGCGGATCGCCGATAGCAATCGAGCGATTCCTCTCGATCGGTATTGAGCAAGCAAATGCCCAGCAGGTAGGGCCAGCGGTAGTCCACCGGATCGAGAACCTCGGCGTTACGAAAGCAGGCAACGGCTTCGGGCATCATGGAGTGAACAAAGTAAACCGCTCCCAGATCTCCCCAGGCAACCGCGGAATGGTCCTGCCGCATCACTTCGGCAGTCGCCGTCTGAATCAGCTCGCGAATCCGCGGTGTCATTCGGTCGGTCGCGACAACCGGCAGCGGCTCCAGAGATGGCATGCTGAACCACCAGTACACGTTGACCGCCACCGCCAAAACCGTCAGGCCAAACAGAACCGGCACTAGGCGGCGCACGAGTCGTGGTCCTTCTGCCGATTCACCTTGGGATGAACGCGTCTTGGGACTCATGGTTGCACCCCCTTGCCGCGATGGAGGGTCAGGTTGTTGCCAGCCATTCCCCCTTTGAAATCCTCTTTCATTCCATCGGGCCATTGCACAGTGATCTGGTCAAACGTCGTTGCTTTCCCCAGACCGAAGTGAACCCGTGGATCATTGCTGGAAAGATAACTGAAGGCGGGATTAACATCGCGCGACCAGCGCTCCTTGCCGGCCGTCACCGTCACGATGGCTCCGTAGGCATCGCGGCCGCCATGTCGCGGATCAATCACCCGCACGATCAGCCAGCTTCCCTTACGCTCCGCGGTATTGAGAAATATTCGCGCGGGACCATTGACTTCGGACGTCACCAGATCCAGATCGCCGTCGTCGTCAAGGTCACCGATCGCTAGCCCGCGCGTCATGCGCGGCTCGGCAACAAAGTCATCAATCGCGTTCACTGAGGTAAATATTCCCCCTCCGCTATTCAAGAACGTCTGGTTGCACTCCGCATAGGGTTGCCAAAAGGACTCAAGATTCGTTGCCGGCGGCTCTCCCACGCGTCGCCGGACACGTCCATTTCCAATGACCAAGTCCAGGTCGCCGTCGAGGTCCAGATCCAGCAGCGCCGTCCCAAAGCCCGTATGCGTCGTATGGACCGCGAGACCGACCGCAGCGGTTCGATCTTCAAACAGGCCCTCCGCAACTTGCGAATAAAGAGTGGTGTATTCGCCCTCCAGATGGGTTATTAGAAAATCTTGCCGCCCGTCTCCGTCCACGTCTCCCGTGGCCATTCCCATGCCGGCCTGAGGAACTCCAGCAGCATTGTAAGCCGTGCCGACCTGGATAGCCTCCTCGCTAAAGGTCTTGCCGCTTCGGCTGAACCACATGAAATTTGCCTTGCCGTCGTTGGCCACGCAAAAATCGATCCAGCCGTCGCCATTGAAATCCGCGGGCAGAATTCCCAAGCCGGGGCCAGCCTTGGAGTCGATTCCAGTTTCAAAGCTCACATCTCGGAATTGAACTTTGTGGTCGGGCATCTCTCCCGTCAGGTTCCGATACAGTTTGGACGGTACACTTTCGCGCATTTGCGGGCCAGCGTAATCCTCTTCCCCGTTCGGTAGGATCAGGCGATTCGACGAATAGTAATCGTAGTAATTGACAATGAACAAATCGAGCCAACCGTCCCGATCGTAGTCGGTAAAGCAGGCGGACGCGCCCCAACGTGGATTGTCGATGCCCGCAGCCTCAGTAATATCTTCAAACTTCCCTTCATGATTGATCAATAGCCGGTCGCGGCCGTACTTCGAAACAAAGAGGTCCGGCCAGCCATCATTGTTGATGTCCCCGACCGCCACTCCACTCCCGTAAGGCATCTCGTCCTCGAGCCCGGTGGATTCAGTCACGTCTTCAAACTGCCCTTTCGTCTGGCGAAACAGACGGCTCGTGGGGGAAAAACCACTGCCGTTCGCCGGTTTCACTTTCGCGGCTGCAGGGGGCATTCCTTGGACCACAAAAATGTCCAGGTCTCCGTCCCGGTCATAATCCAACAGCGCGATTCCCGATCCCATGGATTCCGGGACGAAATACGTTCCGGAATCTCCGCACCAATGGCGGAAGGAGAGGCCGGCGGACTTAGTGACCTCCTTGAAGAAAGGAGCCGATACTATTTCTGCCGTTGACTTAGCGCGCGTCCTGGGAGTTGCTCGTCGGGGCCACATTCTCCAGCCGAGAAAAACTCCGACAGCGATCAGTGCGACGACCCCGAAAAACCAACGGGAGTTCAAGAAAGATCGCATGTGATCATTGCCGTAAAGTACACATCCTTTTGCGCGTAACCCGGCGCAATCCTGACTTCCGCGAATTGAATTCCAACTGCAGGGCGCTGCCGGTGCAGATAGCGCTCGAAGCCGAGGTGCCACCGTACGCTTTCGGAACGCAATGGCGATGCAGGTGAAAAAAAACAGGTGGTTGAAAACGCCAGACCTGCGGGCACAAAAAAAGCGCAGGGGGAACCAGTCCCCCTGCGCTTGAGGCAATTCGCTTACTTGGTTTCCGGAGCAGCCGTCCCCGGTGTTCCCGGAGCAGCCGTCGCCGGGGTTCCCGGAGCAGCCGTCGCCGGGGTTCCCGGAGCAGCCGTCGCCGGGGTTCCCGGAGCAGCCGTCGCCGGGGTTCCCGGAGTTGCCGTCGCCGACGCACCAGGAGTGCCGGGAACGCCTATGTCGCCGCCCATATTAAAGGAATTTGGGTCAGTCATAGTCGGAGCCGGACCTGTCGGAGCCTTCACTTCTGGCTCTGTCCCACATCCCACAATGACAACCGCGACGACGATGGGGACACCCAGCAAACAACGCCATACCTTTTTCATGTAAGTCAGTCCTAAAGTAAAATAGATTCGTGGTAGTTAGTTATCCAAGGCGTCGGTCACGCTCGCCTTGTCTGGATGCCCTCTTGGATAGTGGAGTGCAGACCAAACATTGCCGTAGATTCCATAGTGGTGACCACGGACCCAACCGATCGAAGTGTTGGTGGTTCCACAGTCGATGTTGCCGTTCAAGAACTTGACTGCTCCGTCGGCCATGAGGAACTGGGCACCGTTGGGATGGGCACTTCCGGAACCTGGCCACTCGTTATTCATAATGTAATGGCAATAGTAGGTGGGTTTCATAACGTGCGGGCTGCCCCAGGGGCCCCAAATCGCTCCTGAAGATCCATCCGCCCGGAGGATTGGTCCGCCTGCGAGATTGATCCAGGAATGGGAATTCACCCAGGCTGCGGGACTTATCAAGAGGGAGCGACTGACAGCCGCCGGACCGGTGTCACGCATCTTGTTTCGTCGGGAATTCCACTGGCCACCACCTCCGGTCGCCGTGTATCCCGTGGTGGTGACTTCGCCCACCGCAATCGTGTTCGAGGTTCCATCTTTGATGTCAGCAAGGGTCATCGGATCCATCAGAGGAAACATGCCCGCAAGGTAGGTATCGCCGTATTTGCGGCGATGTTGATCCCAGCCTTGGTTCCCCGCATACGATGTAATTCCAAAGTCATGGGGCAGCGTTTGAAACGTGTAATCGGACGGGCAAATAAACGACTTGAGCACGGTGCTCCGAATGAGTTTGCCGTCCCTCGTAAGTTGGTTGAAGCCGGGAATATTGAAGTTAATCTGATCATAAAGCCCTTGTTGCTCCATTTGCGGCAGCATCAGAGCGATCCAAGTGAAATTTCGCACTTCGGTCGCAATCTCAGGCCCACCCATAGGATTTGTAGGCCGAGGGTTTTGCGAGTTGTTAGCCATCCAAATCGTTTCGGGCGGAAACGTCTTATGCACGTCATGATAACTGTGCAGCCCAATGCCAATCTGCTTCAAGTTACTGGCGCAATTGATCCGGCGAGAAGCCTCTCGCGCAAACTGGATAGCCGGCAGCAACAGGGCCACCAGGACGCCAATGATGGCGATAACGACCAGCAACTCCACCAAGGTGAAGCCCCGTCGTCTTGGGGACGACTTCATAAATCCTCCGTTCTTTCTCAATAAATAAAACTTGAAGAATTCCAGGCAACTCAAAACTAGTTACGTCGTGTTCCTTGCCCCGGCACCGAGAAAACAAGAAGTCTTCCCAGCCGCCGTCCCCCAGCAGCAAAAGGATAACCTATTACCCCGAGGTTTTCCAGCATATTCGCACAAATTTCGGAATTTCTTGGTAGGGGGGAGAACTGCTCCAACCTTTCGTCAACAAACGATCGGTCGTGGCTTCTCATGGCCTGCGGAAAGTACGTTCGACCCCGCCAAGATGCAATTGTATCCTCCAACAACTGATTCCCCCTTCTTCTTACTGCTGGGAGCAGGCGGGTCTGGATGCAGAATTCACGGCAAATTCTGCCAATTGAAGGGATTTGGTCAGAACCTGGACCTTTTTTTCAGAAGTCTTTGGCCAAGGGCCTGGACGCTATTGCGAAAATGAGCCCGCCTTACCTATACTCTCCACCAGTAAGGGTTTGCGGCTGAATATAGGGGGGTCGCAAGAGAAAATCGACTTCCCTGACGAACTCGAGCCCGTACACGACGTAAGCAAGTGTGAGGCATTCGCTTCAAATCCCAAAGGGAAGGATTCCGAGGCAAATCGCAGGAGTCTTGCCGGCCAGGCGGCGTGGTATTTTGCCAACCCGTTGATTTCCGGCAGCACGGTTTGTCCGACCGGCTTTTTCCGCTCAGCCAACGGCAGAGCCGGAATAGCCGCTTTCAATGAGGGAAACCGGTACAGGAGGTTACCGCAAGGATTGGGTTGTAGTCACCGCGACTTGCGGACGATGTTAGGAGTGTCATCGTGCTAGCGTTCGCTATCGTCTCGCCAGCCACGGAAAGCGCCCCTGACAAGGATCTGCGACGCGCTGACTATGCAACCTGTGACCTAGACTTGAGGGACGCTTTGAAATCGTCCCTCCGCGTTTTCCGCTCAATTTTGGAAACTGGCGCACTGAAATTCCGGTAATGGCTTCCCGCCAAGCCTGGAATGCAGTTTGCCTTCGCCGCATGGAGAGACGTAAAATGGTAATCCAGAGTACCGCCCACGTTCACGCACCGCAGACCCTTTCGGCTCCGCACCGGATGAGCCCTGCCCAAGGCCGCAGTAGCACGCCCACCAGCTACGGAGTGGACCAATTGGACATTTCCCCCGAAGCCGACCTCGTCGCCCAGGTGCATAACCTGCCGGAGATTCGCGAGGACCGCGTGGCCCAGATCAAGGCCCAGATTGCGAGCGGGACTTACGAAACCGAGGCCAAGCTCGACCTGGCCCTCAGCAACCTGCTCGACGAGATTGGATAATCTCCAGGTGTGACACAGCGATAGCACGCCCACGGCTATACGGGGGTGTGTGATTGCGGCAAATCTCCGCACCTTGGCATGGACGCACCACGCACTTAGAATCTTATTGAGACAACATTCTTGTCCTCCTCGCTTCCTTCTGCCTGATTCCGGCGGTTGGTTCGGGGGCAAGTCTCAATAAGTGTTCCATGTCCGACACCGAATCGCTCGGCACCGTGCAGGTTTCCCTTTCGCCGCGGGATCGCTTCGTGGAGTTTTTGCAGAGTCGCGGGATGCGGGTAACGGCGCAGCGACTGGCGCTGGTGGACCAGGTTTTCAGCCATCACGAGCACTTTGATGCCGACCAGCTCATGGAGCAACTGCCGAAATCCGGGCAGACGGGGCACGTCAGCCGGCCGACGGTTTATCGGACGCTGGCGGAGTTTGTGGACGCCGGGCTGCTCCGCAAGTTCGTGCTCAACGGGCGGGCTGTCTATGAACACGACTACGGCTATCCGCAGCATGACCATTTCCATTGCACCGAGTGCAACCGGCTTTTGGAATTCGAGAACAAGGGTCTGGTCGCCCTGCGGGACGAAGTCGCCCGCGAACACCACTTCCGCGTCACCAGCCACCGCCTGATCATCAATGGCGTCTGCCAGGACTGCGCCCGGGCGAAGCGGAAGAGCCGGAGTCGGATGAATATGATTTAGCATTAGCCTCCGCGTCCACGCGGCGCTCCTCCCCGCGTGGACGCGGAGGCTAAGCTGGTTCTAAGAACAACGGAGACACCAGGATGTACAGCAAAACCGCCTTGATGGCGATTGTCCGCGAAAAGGCCCTGCAACTGGGCCAGTTCAAACTTGCATCGGGAAAGACGTCGTCGTTCTATCTCGATTGCCGCAAGGTGACGCTGGATAGCGCGGGAGCGAACCAGATTGCGGATGGAATGCTGGAGGTTCTGGCAAAGGACTGGCCCGACGCGGTCGGCGGCATGGCCATCGGGGCTGATCCGATCACTGCCGCAATCATTACCGTGGCCGGCCGAACCGGCAAATCGCTGAAGGGATTCATTGTTCGCAAAGAGGCCAAGCAGCACGGCACGGGGCGGGACGTGGAAGGCCCGGTCCATCCCGGCGAGCGATGCGTCATCGTCGAGGACGTCGTCACCACTGGCGGCAGTTCTCTGGCAGCCATTGAAAAGGCCGAAGCGTATGGCTTGAAGATCCTCGGCGTCCTAGCCATCATCGACCGACTGGAAGGTGGCGCGGCCGCGCTCGCCGTCAAGGGCTTCAGGCTGCAGACGCTGCTGACTATCCGCGATTTTGGCATTGAGCCAGTGGCTTGATCTCAGCCGGCTGGTTTGCGCTGGAGACATCAGCGTTATGTTGTTGTCAGTTCTGGATGGCTGGCAAGGCGAACTCGTTTGGACTTCCTTAGAACGTGAATTGAGCCTGCGATTCAGCCATCCCATTGCCGGGCCGTATCGGAAAACAGTCGAGCAGGATGTGATGGGAAAGCGTTTCCAGATACCCGGCCTTGAGCAATCCCGTTCCGCTGCGAAATACGGACCGAAAAATACTCGAAAGGTTCTGCCCGAGCCGGTGGCAATCGGTCAAAGAAAACGAGTTCGATGCCGGCGCAGGAGATGAGGAACTCGTCCATCACTGCGGCTCTCAACAAAGTCCGATTTCTGGGCAGGCTGGCAACCTGCCCCACGTGCTACTTATCTTCCCCAGTTTCCAACACGGCCATGAAGGCCTTTTGCGGGATGTCGACCTGGCCGATCGATTTCATCCGCTTTTTGCCTTCCTTCTGTTTTTCCCAGAGCTTCCGTTTGCGGGTGATGTCG
>SXOA01000113.1 GCA_005778405.1 Planctomycetaceae bacterium | reverse complement strand
GACACCTCCTGGTCCTCTGCGCTTTCGCCCCCAGTCACACGACCAACGAACTCACGCAGCTACTCTCCAGAAAGTGTGATACCATGCCACAACAAATCGCGCCAGTCTGCCTACCCTACCCAACTATGCGCGCTGGCCGTGGAGTAACGATGAATTCATGTCGGAGAATAACGGTTTCACTCTGAAGAAAGCGAAGTACGCCGTCGATGGGTCTCAGTCATACGACGCCGCTTTGCGCGAGTGGGTTGCGGGAAAGTTGAGCATCAATGTCGATTATGAGATTTATCAAGACGACACGAAGGTAGGCACTGCAAACGGCACAATGAGGGCGACGTTCGAGAGAATTAGGCCGGGAGAATAATCTACGCCGCCTGCTTGATCGGCCCCTTCGGCGTCCGCAGGTTGAACAGGCCAAAGATCTGCTGCTGGGTCAGACGGAGGTCGGCGTGTGCGCCGGTTTGGTTCATGATGCTGTTGAACAGCTCGCGCTTGTGTTCCAGCACCTGGTTGATTCGCTCTTCAATCGTCGAGAGGGCCAGCATCCGCGTGACGGTGACCGGGCCGGCGACACCGATGCGGTGAGCCCGGTTGATCGCCTGGTCCTCGATGGCCGGGTTCCACCAGCGGTCGAACAAGAAGACATACTCGCAGAACTGCAAGTTGAGGCCGACACTTCCCGCTCCGTAGCTCATCAGAATGACGTGCTTGCTCTTGTCTTCCTTGAACTGCTTGAGAATGGGATCACGCTGCTTGCTCGGAATTTTGCCGTGGTATTGCAGTACGCCCAGCCGCTCCAGTTTTTTCGCGATGATCTCGATGCTGTGGACCCACTGGCTGAAGACAATCGCCTTCCTGCCGCTGGCCGCCACTTCTTCCAGGTCCGCTTCCAGACGTTCGAGCTTGGAGCTGGTTCCCGTGGCGGGATCGAAGTTGCAGATTTGCTTGAGCCGGAGGACTAGCTCGAAAACGTGCTGAATGGTGATAGAGTCCCCCAGCTCGTTCAGGTTGATGACCCCTTCGTTTTCCGCGATTTCATAGGTCGCCCGCTGTTCGGGCGAAAGGTCCAGCTCCGCGTCGCGGAACATTTTAGGTGGCATGTCGGTCAGCACCATCTCCTTCGTTCGCCGCAGGATGTAATCCCGCGCGAGTTCCCCCAGCCGCTTGGCAGGCATGCCCGTTCGCATATAACCGGGAGAGAGAAACTCAAAGATGCCGACGATGTCATCGGGGGAGTTTTCGATGGGCGTGCCAGTCAGGGCCCAGTTGCGGGTGCGGGGAATGGCCCGCACGATCTCGCTCGTGGTGTTGTTGATGTTCTTGATCCGCTGGGCCTCGTCGAGCATCACCAGGTCAAAGTGCATCCCCTCCCCCAGCACCTCTTCCTTGTCCCGCATGAGCAATTCATAGTTGGCAATCTTCACCGGCACGCCGTCCTGCTGCCAGAGCCAATGCCGGCGGCTGGCGTCCCCTTCGATGATGCTGAGCGGAATTTCCGGCGCCCACTGCGTGAACTCCCGCTTCCAGTTCGTCACCAGCGGCTTAGGGCAGATCAGCAGCACACTCCGCAGCTCCCCCGAGCGGAGCAGCATCCGAATGGCGGTGATGGACTGCATCGTCTTCCCCAGCCCCATCTCATCCGCCAGCACTGCGGCATAGCGAGGGTAAAGAAACGCGACCCCCTGGTACTGATAGGGAAAGGGCTCGAAGGGGAAGTGGAGCGCGTCGGACTTGATCAGCGTTTCGAGCGGGGGCTGAAGGACGTAGTACAACCGGTCCTCGAGCTTGATGACATCGCCGGGAGGTTTGATCCGCGTGATGGTTGGTTTCTTTGAAGACTCTTCACCGATAGCATCCGGCGACATCGTCTTCACCGCTTGCGGTTTCGCGCCAGGTATCGGTGGTTGGGCTTGCACCCACGCCGGAGCTTCCGGGAAGGTGAAACTGGTCACCTTGGGGGCAGTTCGCGGAATCTTAAGGGCGACTGCCTTGGGAGATAGCACCCAAAGATCGGGCGATTCGACGCTGGGAAACGCCTGCGACGAAAGGATCTCCGAGAGGTTGTTTGCTTCGAGCGCAACGCAGTGGTCGCGCACATCCCAGGTCGAAGCGGAGAGCAGGTTGGTAGGTTGCCAGTCGAACATTGCACCAACTCTCTCCTTCTCCCACTCTCTCCGTCTCTCGATCTTTCTTCCTCACGCCGCTGTCGGAACAGTCGTCGGGCGGACTGTCTTCTGGGCCTCTTCCAGCGCTTCACGGATCCGCGTGAACGGCTCGAGCAAGTCGAGGGAGTCGGCGTGAGCGGTGCTCCACTTGTCCAGCACGTTTCGCTGGTCCTCGTCATAGCTGGCGGACGTAAAGACCTTGCGGCAGCCGAGTGCAAAGGGCTCGCTCAAATTTGCTGTCTTCAATTCCATCCCGTCGGTTTGAACCAAGAGCAGCGGCACATCGCTGAACTCGCGAGCGGCTAGCATTGCTGTGGCATCGGTGCAGACCAGCAGCGGTTTGACTTTGGCTTTGGCAAGGAGCGTCTGGCCGATTTGCTCGCCGAAGAGGAACGGGCGCAGCGTCGGGCCGTACAGGATTTCCTGCGCCCGGCTCGGTTTGAGCGGCGCGGTGCAGTGAAACTCCAGCGGCCTGCCGGAGACATTTAAGATCAGGTAGCCGCCAAACAGGCCGTGCTCGGCATGTTCGGTAACGGTGAGAAAACCGATGGCGGGAACGCTCTTGCCGGTAGTCATGAGGTGGAATCGCAGAGGGCAGGCCGTAACCCTTTCTTGCATCGGGCAATGGGTCGGCGGCACTTGAGCACGCTTCCCGCGGCCGGCCGGACAAACCAAACGGACTGCCCAAGCCGCACAGTTTGCCAAATGCTCGACACGTGCCGAGGGGCGAGTATACTGGCGTTAGCACTTTGCCTCATGTTGACTGCGAGGGCTCCATGTCGATTGACCAGCGTCACTTCTCTCCCATTTTCAGTATTGATGTCACGGCGGACCAAGGGGCCGAGCAGCAATCGAGCCAGATCGACGCCAACGAGCTGCTGGTGATGCTGCTTAAGCAGCTTGTGGAAGGGCAGAAGAAGGAAATTGCCCTGCTCCAAGAAATGGCCAGCCACATTTCCGGCCCGCACAAGGCCCGCCACCAGGAACTGATGAAGTGGAAGGAAGCCCATCCCGAACTGGCCGACAGTTGCCGCGGAGCGACCTCGCTGCTGGAAAAAGTTCAGGAACAATTCCTCTGCAACCTGACGACGGAAATCGCCGACAGTGACGAAACGCTGGTCGATAGCGACTTCATGCTCAACGAATTCATCGACCGCTTCGGCCCCCGCCTCCATCATCTCAACGGCCTGTTGCAGGTCCTCTCGCAGCTCGGCAGCGTGGCGAATCCGCCAGCCAACGCGGCGGAGTAGCGGCGATGCACGCGGAACTCGTCCGCACACTCACTCCCGATGGCATGAGACTGGACGGAGCCTTACTGGCGGGAGATGAGGTTTCTTACAAATCCGTCGATGCTGCTATTTGCTTGCACGGCGTGGGAATGAATTTCTATACCTCCACCACGCTGGAGGCGGTTGCGCCGGCGCTGCGGAAGCTCGGCATTGCAGTGCTCCTCGCCAACACTCGCGGCCACGACTCGCTCTACACCGCTTCGGTCGCCATGGGTCGCCGCCGCCAAGGGGCCGCGGTGGAAATCGTGGATGAATGCCGCTTCGATGTCGCCGGCTGGTGCAAGTTCCTGGTCGAGCGGGGACTGAAGAGAATCCTGCTGGTCGGCCACAGCCTCGGAGCCATCAAGGGGGTCTACTCGCAAGCGCACGAACCAATCGCCAACGTCGTCGGCCTGATCGCCGCTTCGCCTCCGCGGCTTTCGTGCCAGGCGTTCAAGAACTCGTTGGAATCCGCCCCGTTCTTCGACTCTCTGTCCACTGCCGAGCAGCTTGCTAAAACGGGTCGGGGTGACGAATTGTTCCTGGCAAAGTTTCCCTTTCCTCTACTCATCAGTGCAGCCAGCTACATCGACAAGTATGGCCCGGCGGAGCGCTACAACATTCTGAGTTTCGCCGGGCGAGTCGCTGTCCCCGCGCTCTTCACGTACGGCAGCAGAGAACTTGACTCCGGCGGCATCGCCTTTGCCGGTCTGCCGGAGGCGCTGGCCAAGCTGCCCGAGAAACGCAGTACGCTCGACGTGGAGGTCATTGCCGGCGCGGATCACAATTACACCGGCTGCGGCGAGAGCCTGGCCACTGCGATGACCAAGTGGATTCTGAGCCGGATGCGGTAAGGCTATTTCCCGCAGTAGTCAATCGCCCGGGCGATCTCGCTCTTCAGCCGGCTGCGGGAGACGATGCGGTCGACGAAGCCGTGCTCCAGCAGGAATTCGCTGGTCTGAAATCCCTTGGGAAGCTCCAGCCGAATGGTCGCTTTGATGGTCCGGGGACCGGCGAAGCCGACGAGGGCCTTGGGTTCGGCGTAAACGAGGTCGCCGAGTGAAGCGAAACTGGCGGCCACACCCCCCATCGTGGGATTGGTCAGGACGGAAATGAAAAGGCCCCCAGCCCGGTCATACCGGGCCAAAGCCGCCGAGACCTTGGCCATTTGCATCAGGGAGAGGATCCCTTCGTGCATACGGGCGCCGCCGCCGGAGCCACTGATGATGATGAGGGCCAGGGATTCATCCGTTGCCCGTTCGATGAGGCGGACCAGGCGCTCGCCGACGACACTTCCCATGCTCCCCATGATGAACTGGCTGTCGGTCACGCCGAAGGCGACGCGGCGGGCCCGAATCATGCCGCCGCCGGTGAGCGCGGCGTCGGTCAGGCCGCACTTCTTCTGTTCGATGGCCATCCGCTCTTTGTAACTCTTGGAGGCGTCGACGAATTCCAGCGGGTCGGCGGTCCGCAACTGGGTGTCCCATTCTTCAAACGTCCCTTCGTCCAGGACGTGGCGGATTCGCTCCTGGGCGGAAACGTAAAAGTGGTATTCGCACTTGGGACAGACGTTGAGCAGCTTCTCCGCTTCCTTCCAGTAAATCGACTCCCCGCAGCCGGGACAGCGCTGCCAAAGCCCTTCGGGAACCCCGCGTTTGGGACGCTTGCTCATCAACGGGGCCCGGGTTGTCATGGGTTGCTTGGCGAAAAGGAGACGCTCGAAGGACAGGCTGATTTTAGATGGCCGGAAGGGCCGCGTAAACATGATTTGTCCGTAGGATGGCCTTCCCAGGCGGTCCCAGAGTTGTTGTGGACGGCCTGGGAAGGCCATCCTACATCAGATTCTCTCGACCAGCTCTTCCCGCAAAAACCGCACCTTGGGTACGCTGGCGTACTTATCATCCGCCGCCCGATACCCCGCGCAGCCGACAACAACGGTGGCGAATCCCTTGGCGGAAAGGCCGAGCAGCTCGTCATATTTGGCGGGGACAATTCCTTCCATCGGGCAAGTATCGATGCCGAGCATCGCCGCGGAAGTCATGAAATTCCCTAGGGCGATGTAGCATTGCAGCGCGGCCCAGTGCTCGAGATTGAATCCCGGCGGAGGAGGCACCAGGCTGCCCATGAGCATCTTGCGAAAGCCCGCTTGTCCTTCCACGGTGCCTCCCCGAACCTGGGCAATTCGGCTGAGGTAGCGGTCGATGTATTCTTCCGTCAAGTCGAGTCTGCGGGCGAAGACCACTGTGTGCGAAGCATCCTGCACCTGTTTCTGGTTCCACGAAATGGCGGGCAACTGGGCCTTTACCGCCGGGTCCGTGATGACGACAAACTTCCAAGGTTGCAGGCCATAAGAAGACGGAGTGAGAATCAATGCCTCTTCCAACGCAGCCCAATCCTGCTCGGGGATTTTGCGAGAGGTGTCGAATTTCTTGGTCGCATACCGCCAGCGGAGCTGCGCGAGCAGCGTATCGGGGGAAATCGCGGAGCTCATGAGGGCATTTCACCTGGTAATACAGAGGGGACAAGGGACGTCGTGACTGGGATTCATCCTGATGCCATTCCATGCAGCCGGCAAGGAGTGCAGGTTTAGCGGGCGCGTTTCTTCGTTTGCGTTGACCCTCTTTGCCGGCGTTTGCTATACTCGTCATCTTGCCCCCTCCCAGCAGCACTCGCCCATTAACACTCCATGAGAGGATGATCATGACCACCGCCACAGCCGCCGGAATCAAGGACAACATCACCCTGTGCATCGGCAACACGCCGCTGGTCAAGCTGCGGAAGGTCACGGACGGCTGCGTGGCCAGCGTGGTGGTGAAGATGGAAAACCTGAACCCGCTCTGGAGCGTCAAGGACCGCATTGGCCGGGCGATGATCGACGCCGCCGAGCGCGACGGCAAAATCAAGCCCGGTACCGTCATCATCGAGCCCACCAGCGGCAACACGGGGATCGGCCTGGCGTATGTCTGCGCGGCACGGGGCTATAAGCTCGCGGTGACGATGCCCGAGAGCATGACCATCGAGCGCCGTCGCTTGCTGCGGGCGCTGGGGGCGGATGTCATTCTCACGCCGGCCGCGGATGGAATGAAGGGGGCCATCGCGCGTGCCGAACAACTGGTAGCGGAAAAGCCGGATGTCTACTTCATGCCCCAACAGTTCAAGAACCCGGCCAATCCGGAAGTGCATCGCAAGACCACGGCCGAGGAAATCTGGCGAGACACCGAGGGAAAGGTGGACATCCTGATCTCCGGCGTCGGGACCGGCGGCACGATCACTGGCTGCTCGGAAGTCCTGAAATCCCGCAAGCCAAGCTTCAAGGCCATCGCCGTCGAGCCGGCTAACAGCCCGGTGATCACGCAAAAGCGGGAAGGCAAGCCCTTGCAGCCCGGTCGTCACACTATTCAAGGCATCGGGGCGGGCTTCATTCCAGACATTCTCAACGTCAGCATCATCGACGAAGTCATCCAGGTGAAGGACGAGGACGCCGCCGCCACCGCCCGCATCCTATCCACCAAGGAAGGAATCTTCTGCGGCATCAGCTCCGGGGCGGCTGCGTGGGCCGGTTTGCAGGTGGCCAAGCGGCCAGAAAATGCTGGAAAATTGATCGTGGTGGTGCTGCCGGACCTAGGCGAAAGGTATCTTTCCACCCAGCTTTATCCGGAATAGTAGGAAGAAGTCTCGCGAAGATGCAACTTTCCGCTGGCTTGGTGCGTAGTTGGCCTAATATGACTTCGCGATCCCTTCTGGCGAGTGTACTTCTGGGTACAGCACTTGGTGCAGCAGGTTGCGGCCCAACGCCTCCCGTTGTTCCCATCAAGCCAGCGGTGCCAGTTGTCCCGGCAACTGTTCCTGGAAAGGGCGCAAAACTGCCCCCCAGCCCCCAAGCCGCGACCATCAATTTCACGGATGTCACCGCCTCCGCTGGAATTGATTTCACGTACAAGAATGACAATCAAAAGATGAACCGCGCGATTGTGGAGTCGGTCGGCGGCGGGCAAGGGATGTTCGATTTTGACCGGGACGGCCTGCTGGATTTGTTGCACGTTGGCGGCGGACTCTATCGCGGTCCGGAGAACAAAGAGATGGGGGGATACCCCAGTGTGCTCTATCGCAATCGCGGCAACTGGACGTTTGAAAACATCTCCCAGGCGGCCGGGGGCTGGGAAGGGGATCGTTTCAAGCATGGCTGCACTGCCGCCGACTATGACAACGACGGATTTCAGGATGTGCTCATTTGCGGTTACGGGGGACTGCAACTTTGGCGGAACATGGGGGACGGCACTTTTCAGGAGGGGCACGCTGCCGCCCTCCTGACGGACAAGCTGTGGAGCACCTCCGGCGCTTTCGGCGATTTCAACCAGGACGGCTTCCTGGATCTCTATGTTGCCCACTACGTCAATTGGTCGTTCCAGAACGATCCCCAATGCCGAGTCCAGATCGGCCTCGACGCGACAAAGTTCCTCAAAGAGACCTGCCCACCCAAACAATTCCAAGGCCTGCCGGATACGCTCTACGTGAGCAATGGAGATGGCACTTTCCGCGAAGCCTCCGCCGCTGCGGGCCTCAAGCCGGATGGCAAAGGACTCGCCGTGCTCACTGCCGATTTCGATCTCGATGGGGACCAGGATATTTACGTTTGTAACGACACCACCGAGAATTTCCTCTTCCTCAACGACGGAACGGGAAAATTCGAGGAAGACGCGGCACTCCGCGGCTGTGCCACCGACCAGAAGGGGATTCCCACCGGGAGCATGGGGATCGACCTGACAGACTACAACCACGACGGCCTCCCGGATATTTGCGTGGCCAACTACGAGCGAGAGTCCTACGCCGTCTATGAGAACGATGGCCGCGGCTTTTTCCGCCACGTCAGCGAGCCCTTGGGAATCACGGCGATTGGAGGAGTGTTCGTCGGGTTTGGAACGATCTGCGTAGATCTTGACCGGGATGGATTGGAAGACATTGTCGTCAATAACGGGCATGTGCTATTTCATCCCCAGGGGAATTCGGTCCGCCAGGTACCGCTGATCCTGATGAACCGGCGGAGCGTCTCCTTCGATCGCATTCAACTAGGAGACGGCTCGTATCTTGATTCACCCCATCTGGGGCGCGGGCTGGCCATCGGCGATCTGGACAACGACGGCGACTACGACTTCGGCTTTACCAACAACGACGAGCCCTCTGCTTTATTGCGCAATGACTGCACGGATGGGAATAGTTGGCTGCGCGTCCGGCTGGTAGGCCGCGCTTCAAACCGCGACGGAATCGGGGCCCACTTGGTATTGGAAACCGAAAACGACAAGTTGATGCGGTTCGTAAAGAGCGGCGCGAGCTACACGTCTCATTGCGACGACCGGCCACTGTTTGGTTTTCCCAAAGGAACTCGGCTCAAGTCACTGACAGTTCATTGGCCCTCGGGAACGATGCAAACCTTTGATGCGATCGCGGCAGGAGACGATTTGACCATTCTGGAAACGGCGGACGCAAAAAACCCATAACTCAAGATCTCTCGCTACGGCTCCTGGTTCACCCTAAGGATCTGATCCGCACTTACGTCTCGCAGCGTCTGCGTTTTGCCGTTGGGCCAACGAATCGACAGTTCGTCGAGCTGGCTCGCTTCCCCGAGGCCCCAGTGAACCCGCGGATCGCTGGAGGATAGATAACTCGAAGCGGGCGAGACTAATCCCACCCAGGTCTGGTCGCCGGCCTTGGCCGTGAGCACTGCGCCATAGGCAAACACATTGGGAACGGCGGCCCGCAAGTCCAGCGTAATCCAGTGATGACCTGCATCAGAACGATTCTGCAGGAGCATTAACGGCCCTTCAAAGTCGACGCCCAGCAGGTCGATTTGCCCATCGTTATTGAAGTCCGCGGTGGCCGATCCCCGGCCCATCATGGGGCGCCGAACGTCCTGCCCCATTTGCGGCGTCAGGTCCACGAAAGCCTCGCCCCGACGATTCTGCAGCAGCGACACCGGCTGTCGAAACTGGACATCCGGTCCCACCGCCTCCTGGGCGTTGTCATAAACATGGCCGTTGGTAAAGAAAAGGTCCACCCACGCATCGTTGTCAAAATCGACCCATTTGGTTCCAAACCCAAGTCGATTCTTGGTAAGAGTGGTAAGGCCGGTGGGAATGGACGAGTCCAAGAATTGATTATCATTCAGATTGCGAAACACCAGGAATCCGAGATCTTGAAAATTGCTGACCGAAAGATCCAACTGCCCATCCCGGTCAAAGTCGGCCCAGTCTGCGCCCATCGCGGCGGCTGGAACGCCGCGACCATCGTAGGCCAATCCCGAGATACTGCCAACATTCTCAAACTTCATGTTCCCCTGGTTCAGCAGCATCTCCGCGGGCGTGCCATCGTTGCCCACATAGATGTCCATTCGCCCATCGTGGTTGATATCGTTGAATGCCAGCACTAGCCCCACGCCATTGGTGTCTCCCATACCATTCTCAGGCGACTGGAGTTCGAAACGACCCTGTCCAGTGTTTTTCCAGATCTCGCCTTTTTCCGCGACGTAATGCCGCGGAATACAACCTGCCAAAACCCCGCCTTGGAGCTCACAGTATTGCTTCACATGCGGGCCGAATTCCACAAAGTTGACAATTACCAGGTCCAAATCTTGGTCTCCATCCAAGTCCATGAAACCGGCACTGGACGCCCACTTCCCATGGTTATGAGGATCGAGTCCTGCTTGTTCGGTGACCATCTGAAAATGCAAATCGCCCAAATTCTTATAAAGCGCCAGACGATGGAATCCGGTGAATAAGACGTCCAGCAAGCCATCGCCGTCATAGTCACCGATTGCGCAGCCAAACAAGTCCGCTGCCGCCGTGGCAAAGCCGCTGGTCGCGGAAACGTCCTGAAACTTTCCGGTTCCCGAATTGCGGAACAAGACTGGACGCGGATTCGTCACCAACAAGACATCCTGCCAGCCGTCATTGTCACCATCGAAAGCCGCACAGCCGCAGCCGAAAGCTTCCAAGACCCGCATCGGTCGAGCTTGCAAGGGACAGGAAATAACCAGACCGCTTTCCTTGGCGACATCCACGAAGGAGATGCGAGTGGACAGGTTGTTCGCCGCCACGTGCTTGTTCGAAACCTGCACCGGTTTCGCGCCGCATCCTGGTTGACATCCGGAAACGCCAACCAAACAGACCGCCATAAGACAGGCCCAACGCATCTGCATTCGCTTTGTCTCCGGCGTGGCAGGGATGTGGTGCGCTGGGGCGTTGCCGTGGAGGATTACTGGGAGGAACGCCATGAATAACACGGGCTATCTTGCGAAACCTGCGAAGCCGTCGCTGTCCGCCAAGCGCGGTGTAGCCTAATGAATCATCCAACGCCGCGAAAGACTGTCGAATGTGTTGGCCAGCTTATCCTCGGCGGCGGCTGAGAGGCTGTCCTTTGCGCCTAGTGCTGGACCTCCGCATTTCCTCAACTGGCGGGACCCAGCTCGTTCCCGGTCCTCTTTCAGCCTTTTGCCCTCCTGCGGAGTTTCCGGGTCGTCCTGTTTATGCCGCTAGTCATCAATTAGCGGTGACGGATCAGACATTTGGCTGGACTCTGCGGGTTCTTGGTGGTTTTCGAAGACTTGGAAGTCGATAATTGCGAGACGGCAAGTCGAATCCCAACAATGCCGCACACTACTTTCGGGGGGATGCTGGTTGTGGCTTTTTTTCCGATATTTTTGCCGGTTTAGCCTGGATTTTCCTTGTTCTTAATTATCGCGAGTGCTACATTGACTTCTGTCCGCGGGAGAAAACTCTGCGGTCCTCATTTTTCTTTTTTTCGTCGAGGAGGTGGTTATGGTTCGAAAGAATGGCAATCGCCGGGGTTTTACCCTGGTTGAACTGCTGGTGGTCATTGCGATCATCGGAGTTCTGGTGGCTCTGCTGTTGCCTGCCGTGCAACAAGCGCGCGAAGCCGCTCGGCGCATGCAATGCGCGAATAACCTGAAGCAATTCGGCGTGGCAATCCACACGTATCACGACGTCTGGAACAAGATTCCGCAAGCTCCATTTCAAACTACCGGTACCAACAGCAAATGGAGCCATGACTGGGGCTACAATGTTCCCGGATGGCAGGCCGTCGTCCTGCCGCAAATGGAACAACAGCCGCTGTTCGACAAGATCAGTTGGAACTTCAGCGCCGCAAATCGGAACTATGCCGGTTGGGAATCTCCAGTTGCGAGTGTGAATGGCAATAGGCCCGCCCGAATGATCCAGATTCCGACTACCCGCTGCCCATCGGATGCCTCGCCGGAAGAGGTGGACTGGGCGCAGTCCAGCTATTCAGGATCGATTGGTTCCCAGGCGACTGTCTCCGCGAACGGAAATTGCAACAAGTTTTATACTCAAGGCATCCATTATGAATTTTTGCCTGGGTTTGTGGCCTGGGGTCGCGGTGGCATCAATCCTGATCACGGCAACACGGTGGAACAATCCGAGATCTCGGGTGTTTTCAATCGCTTGGGTCAGAATGGATCCATCAACTTCGGTGCCGTTCGCGATGGTACCTCGAATACGATTTTTGTGGGAGAAATTCTCCCCGAATGCCATGACCACAACGGTGGCTGGTGGCACTACAACGGAATGGGCAATGCTCACGCATCCACCTCGTGCCCGATCAACATCTTTACCACTTGTGCTGGTACCTGGCAGGAAGCCCAGCAAAAGGGCTATCCATTTTCCGGTGGCATCGGAACCGGTTCGGGAAGCTGCCACCCCAGAAGCAACTGGAACCTGAGTTGGGCCTTCAAGTCCCGTCATCCTCAGGGTTGCCAGTTTGTCTTCGGCGACGGCAGCGTTCACTTCGTCA
The DNA here is from genome assembly GCA_005778405.1 of Planctomycetaceae bacterium. Classification (GTDB taxonomy): domain Bacteria; phylum Planctomycetota; class Planctomycetia; order Pirellulales; family Pirellulaceae; genus SXOA01. The sequence goes on along the minus strand of SXOA01000113.1, from coordinate 4,383 downwards.
GCCAAAGCGTCAACTATGCCACTTATCAGCGGCTTGGTGGACGTCGTGACGGCTTGCCGCTTGGCGATTACTAATAGTTTTCTTCGCCGCAGGTGAAGAAAACCTGCCCGTTGAAATTTTGCCGGGTGTGGTCCAAAAGCCACACCCGGTTTTTTTTGGCGGATTGAATTTCCCCAGGCCTTCTTGTATCTTTAGGGGCAAGAGTTGGAACCGTGGACCGATCGCATTCGTAATCAATGGGGGGAAATCTGCGGTCCCACTCGGCTGTTTTTCCCGGGGGCTTGCGAACATCATTGGATTGATCGCGCATTCCTGACGGGTTCACTACTATTTTTCATGAGTCATAGGTGCATCCGTGAATAGTTCATTCTGGAAGTTTCTGGCGTTGTCAGCCTTGGTGGTCGTGGCGACCGGATGTGGCGAAGGGGGTCCCCGACTGTATAAAGCGGGAGGAACCGTGACCTACAATGCCACTCCCTTGGCCCAGGCAGACGTCACATTCTTGTACGACGATGGCAACTTCGCGACCGGCAGTACCGACGCGGCTGGCAAATTCGATTTGATTTACATGGGCCGCCCCGGCGGTGCCCCATTGGGGAAATGCAAGGTGACAGTCACCAAGTCCGCGGTCTCGGGCACGGCTCCTCCCCCCGCGGGTGCAAAACCGGAAGACATGATGAAGGCGATGAGAGCAGCTACCGGCACGACGATGCAGCAAGGGGGCGACAAAACCATGGCTAAGGCCTTGGTTCCGGCAAAGTACGCCAACCCGGATGGCAGCGGAATCAGCTTTGAGATCCAAGCCGACGAAAAGGCAAACGATTTTAAGATCGACCTCAAGGACTAAAGCTCAAATTGGGCAGGCAGCCCCCCCTCTCGAAATCAGTTCGCGCCGTCGGTTTTTTTCCACGCGCGAATTTGAAGTCGGATTTGGGGGCTGTTCCAAGGCACTGTTTGTCTTTGCCTGGTGAGTCTTTCCCTGGGCGGAATCATCGTGACAACATCCTGCCCCAGTCCGCAGCCAGCCCAGCGCCGCAAAACGCGCTGGTGGACTTACGCAGTCGGTTTGGTCTGTCTCGCCCTCGCCGGGCCGCTCTACCTCTACAATGCCTCTCAATGGCGGCGGCAATCCGTCCTCACCGCACTTGAGGAAGGGGACAACGCCTCGGCCATCAGCCAACTGGAGGCGGAGCAAAAGACATCTCCCGAAAGTGCGGAAACGGCCTACTGGTTGGCGGTTGCCCACCGCCGTGCTGGACATCTGAGCGTATTTCAAGACTTCCTGCTGCGGGCGAAAGAACTTGGCCATCCCGAGGAGGAATTGCAAAGGCAGTATTTGTTGATGCGGATTCAGTCGGGCAGTGTTGACCTGGAGACCGAGCAGCAGGCCGACGAGCTGATTCAGAAGGCGGAGAACTATTCCGGCCGCCAATTCGATTTGTACGTCGACGAATTCTATGAAGCTCAGGCTCGCGGCAGTCTGGCGAACTACCGTTTGTTTGACGCGGAGGTTGCCCTCGACCACTGGGTGCAAGCCCGGCCGAAATCCGCGCTCCCCCGGCTGATGCGGGCCGACATTCGCAAGCGGGAGTCGAATTATCAGGTCGCCGAACGGGAGTATCGCGAAGTGCTGGAGCTTTCTCCCGGCAATGTGGAGGCTCGTTTGCAACGAGGCCACCTCCTGATGAACGACCACCGAATTGCCGAAGCAGTGGAGGAATTTCGATACTGTCTGAAAGTTGCCCCTCAGGAGTACCGAGCCCAGCTCGGCCTGGCTGAATGCGAGTACCGAACTGGCGAGGGGGTGGACGCAGCCCGGGAGCGGCTTCTGAAAATTCTGGAGCAAAAAATAACCGGCCAGGAACGGGGGCGCGCTCTTTCCCTGCTGGGAGACATCTCGCGCGGCAGGAAAGAAAACGAGCTCGCCGTCAAGTATCTGCGGGAATCCCTCGAGGTATTCCCCACGCCGCACTCGGGCCCTTATCGTACGCTCGCCTCGGCCTATGCCAGCCTGGGAAAGACGGAGGAGGCGAAGAAGTACATGAAAATCTCCCAGGAAAGAGTGGAACACTCCACCCGCCTCCAGGAGATTACAGAAAAGATCATCGATTCGCCAAAGGATGGTCGGCTGCGCTACGAGCAGGGAAACCTTTTTCTAAAATTGGGACAGAAAGATGAAGCGGCCGGCTGGTGGAACATGGCCGTGCGGCTAGACCCACAGTTGCAGCCGGCGCACGAAGCACTGGCGGATTACTATGATTCCACAGGAGACCGCGAGCGGACGGAGCATCATCGCCGTCTGGCCGAGAAATCCGCCGACAGCACCTTCAACGCATTGTGGCTGGACCTGCTGGATAGCAACACCAAATCGGTTCGCGACGGGCTGCCGAAGCTGGCGCGCTATCCCGCCCTCCGTGAGCCGGTTGAATTGCTGACATTCGGGCTCAATGTAGTGGAGCACAAGGACCTGGAGCACTCCGCACAAGAACTCGGCCGCCTAACCAACAATCCCAAGTTGCGGATGCGAGCCTTGACGATGCTGGCGGAGGCTCTGTACGTGCTGGGACACTACAGCGCGGCCGAGCGGGCCTACCAGGAAGTGCTATCGTTGAGCCCGCGGAACATCGTGGCCCACAAGGGCCTCCAGTCCATCTATTACGACCTGGGAGCTTATGACCAGATGGAGCTCCATGCCTTGGAGGTTGCGAAGATCGATCCTACCGATTATCGTCCCCATCGCCACATAGCATTCTTGCGGCGCGAAGCCGAAACCTGGGATGCCGCTATTCGCGACTACCAGGAATCGCTCCGCCGCAGCCCTCATCAGCCGACCAGGGAGGAAGTTCTGCTGGAATTGGCCGACTGTTATGTTCACACATTGAAGCATCAAGAGGCTCTGGATTGGCTGGCAAAAGCCAGACCTTCCGCACAAAGGTCCTATTTGGAGGCGCAGTGTAAGTTCGCGACGAAGAAGGTTGACGAGGCGCGAAAGTTGCTCGATACGTCGCTGAAGACGACGCCGGATCACGCTCCGTCCCTCTTGCTGCGATCCGATATCGCCCTGGTCGACGACGACGTTGCGGCAGCTCGCGGCTTTCTCGAGCAAGCAGTCAAGGCAGCGCCGTATGAAAGTAATGCCCGCCAGAAATTCTCCACGGTCCTGCTTCGACTCGATGAAAAAGACGCAGCCAAACAGGAAGCGAATCGCGCTAAGGAATTGCTCGACCTGCAAATCCGCTTCAGCGAGCTCAACAACCAGGCTTCGCAGCGGCCCAAAGACCTTCAAGTTCGCATCGAGCTGGCCGCGCTGGCCCGGCAGCTGGGTCGCGAGGACGAGGCGAAACGCTGGGAGCGGGTGGTCGAGGGAATGACCGATGATCCCGTTCCCGAGGTCAAGGGGCCGACGGTTTCTGTGCCGGAAGGGAGCAGACCTTCGCCTCTTATCGGTCCGCTGCCGAAACCCAAGTTGAAGGAAGGAGCGAAGGATTTGCGCAGCGACTTGGAGAAAGGGAACATTCGCTGATGCCGCTGGTGTTCATTCCCGCGCAGCTACGCGGCCTGACCGGAGGCGAATCTCAAATCGAGCTGGCCGCGGCGAATGTCCGGGAAGTCGTCGAGGCCCTGGAATTCCGCTTTCCCGGCCTGAAGGAGCGTCTTTGCCAGGGGGACGAACTGGCACCGGGGTTGCAACTTTCGATTGACCATGTCATGTCCAGCCGCGGTCTGCGGGCGAAGCTGCGGCCAAACAGCGAAGTGCATTTTCTGCCCGCCTTCGGCGGCGGCTAGGCGTCGACAGTTTCAACCTCCGGCGCGCCGCGTGATTTGCGGCGGCCTGATTTGCCCGGTTTGCCGTTGCCATCTTGCGTGGCAGCGATGGGCGTGAAAGTGTAATCTTCGCCGGCAAAATCGATCTTCACGCCGCTGCCCACGGGGATGTTTCCCTTGAGGATTTCGGTGGCCAGCGGGTTCTGAATCCGCTGCTGGATGACCCGCTTGAGGGGACGAGCGCCGTAGAGCGGGTCGTACCCTTCGTCGGCGACGGCCTTCTCGGCAGCCTGGGTGACGACGAGGCTGATCTCCTGTTGCTCAAGCTGCTTCCGCAGACGCTGCAATTGCAAGTCCACGATGCGGGTGATCTGCTCCTTGGCCAGCGGCTGGAACACGATGGTTTCGTCGATCCGGTTGAGGAACTCCGGCAGGAATTTCTCCCGCAAAGCCTCCGTCACTGCTGCCTTGATCTCATCCGGCGTTCCCCGTTCGCGGGTGATCTCCTGGATCATCTGGCTGCCGATGTTGCTGGTCATCACGACGATGGTGTTTGCGAAGTTCACGGTATGTCCGTGATTGTCGGTCAGTCGGCCGTCATCGAGCACTTGCAGCAGG
>SXOA01000112.1 GCA_005778405.1 Planctomycetaceae bacterium | reverse complement strand
GAAGGCCGCCAAGAAGGCCGCCAAGAAGGCCAAGAAGAAGTAGCCTGAGCCGCTTCGACCCAGACACAACGAGAAAGAGCCGCCAGGACGAGTCATCGCCTTGGCGGCTCTAATCATTTCTTGAGCCTTCATCTGCTGGTGGGGCAGCTAGGGTGATTGCTTCAAAAACCCTTGTCAACAAAGGACTTATGAAAGGCGGGTCGAAAGGCTAAATTGATATTCATGAGAGCGTACGCAGCGCACATCAATGTTGCATTTTCGACTTGAATCGCAAGTGCTTTTGCCGACAAGGGTTTTTGGTGCAATCGTCCGGGCATCCAAAGTTTTGTGAGCCGCACCGGCGGCTGCTATGATAACGCCGTGTGATGGAACGATTCTTCTGGGCCCTGACACACGAGCGGACCAACGACGAAACCATTTACGATCCCGAGCGTCTCCACCAGACGCTCGACTACCCGTCCCCCAAAACAGTTCGAAGCGAAATACGCCCCGGCATCAGCGGCGTAAACTATTCCCCCGCCGGCATCCGAGAATCCTGGGTCATCGCCAAGGAACTTTGTCATGAAACTTGAACGCCGAACCTTCCTCCGTGCTACCGGCGTAGCGCTGGCTCTGCCGGTGCTAGATGCTTTACTTTCCAAACGAGTTCGCGCGGCTGAGGCGACCGTCCCTCGCCGCATGGTCTGCATCAACACTCCGCTGGGGCTTCATCCCGCGAATTTCTTTCCAAAGAGTACTGGTCGGGATTATGAATTGTCCCCCTACCTGGAGGTTTTTAAGGACTTCCGAGACGACTTCACGGTGATTTCCGGTTTGTCGCATCCCGACGTCGGCCCCAGCCACGATTCCAACTATAGCTTTCTCACCGCCGCCCCGCATCCGGAGCAGCGGGCCGGCTTTAGAAACAGCATTTCCCTCGACCAGTTCGCGGCCGAGCAGACTTTTGGCCAGACCCGCTTCCCCACTCTGAATCTCTCCTGCGAAGGGTTTGGCCTCGCTTGGACGAGAAGCGGCGCGGCCGTGCCGACCGAGAATTGGACCTCGGGTGTTTTTGCCAAGCTCTTTCTGGAAGGCCGCCCCGACGAGGTGCAGGCCCAGGCCCGCCGCCTGGCGGACGGTCAGAGCGTCCTCGATGCCGTCCGCGATCAGGCCAAGAAGATGGAGAAGATTCTGGGGGCCGGCGACCGCGAGAAGCTCGACGAGTATTTCACCAGCGTCCGCGAACTCGAGCAGCGGCTGGCGCAGGCAGAAGCCTGGTCGGAAAGGCCCAAGCCCAAGGTCGACGCCAAGCAGCCCCAGGACATTCAAAATGGTGCCGACCTGATCGGCAAGAACCGGCTCTGGTTCGACTTGATGCACCTGGCGTTGCAGACCGATTCTTCGCGGCTGATCACGCTGCAACTCCTTGGGACCAGCAGCGTGCCGCCGATTCAAGGAGTGAACCAGGGGCACCACGACCTGTCACACCACGGCCAGGAGCCGGCAAAAATCGCCCAGCTCCAGATTCTCGAAATCGAAAAGATGAAGACGCTGCTCACGTTCCTGACGCAGCTCCGGGATACGAAGGAAGAGGGCCAAAGCCTGCTCGATCGCACCACGGTCTTCTTCAGCAGCAACCTGGCGGACGCCAGCAAGCACAGCGTCAAGAACATGCCGGTCCTGCTCGCGGGCGGCGGCTTCAAGCACGGCCAGCACCTGGCCTTCGACGAAAACAAAAATCCGCCCCTCTGCAACCTGTTCGTCAGCATGCTCCAGCGGATGGGGATCGAAGCCGAAAAGTTCGGCAGCAGCACCGGGACGCTGACGGGGCTGGAAATGAAGGGGTAATGGTGCCGGGGACGAGGCCCGATAACGAACGCCTCGACTTCTACATTTTTCCGGAATTCCCTGAGGGACTTTTGCGCCTTCCGGGAACTATCTTGTCGTGAATGACTGACAAGCAGCCAAGCGCGGCGACCGATTCACTGCCCCGGAGTTTTGACTGGGCGGCCTGTCTGGCCGCGCATGAGCACTGGCTGCGGAAGGTCATTTATGCTCGCGTCGGTGAGCGGCAGGCGGTGGATGAAGTGTTCCAGCAAGTGGCGCTGGCGGCCGTGGAACAGCGGGCGCCGCTGACGGATGCCGACAAGGCTCCGGCCTGGCTCCACCGGCTGGCCGTGGTTTGTGCCGCCCGTTACCGACGAAAGCTGGGGCGGGGACGCAAGGCACTGGCCGCCATCGCGGAACAGCGGCGGCATGAATGTAACGGCCACGCAGCGGACCTGCTGGCGTGGCTGTCCGGCCAGGAACGGCAGGAACAGACGCGACAGGCGCTCACCCGGCTGGCCGGGCGCGACGCCGAAGTGCTCCTCCTCAAATATGGCGAGCGATGGAGCTATCGCCAGATTGCCGAGCGGCTGGGAATCACGGAAAAGGCGGTCGATACGCGGCTGGTGCGAGCCCGCGAGCGGCTGCGGCAAGAGTTGATCAGACGAGGAATCGTTGGAAGTGAATCATGAACACAGATAACTTTGGTGAGAACACACGGCTCTGGCTCGACCGGCTGGCATGCGGTGAACTGGACGAAAACACGCGGAAGAGCCTGTTCATCTGGCTCGATGCCGAGCCGCTGCGGTGGCGAGCTTGCGCCCTTTCGTTTCTGGAGGCTCAGACGTGGAACGAATCGCTCGCAGATGTCGAGGAGAAAGCTCCCGCCCTGAGCGAACTCGCGCCCGTGGCAATGCCCAATGAACATTACCATCAAGCGGAGTTTCGTTGGACGTCTTTAACTTCTCTTGCTGTTGCTCTTTTGGTCGCCTTCTCCCTCGGGGCATTTTCCGGTAGTTGGTGGAAATCCAATGACGTGGTGGAACAACAGCCGCCGGCATTTGCCAAACAGCCCCTGGAAGTTGAGCCATCCCACCCGCTGATGGCCACTGTCTCGTTCCATCCCGAGCTGAGCTCGGGGATGCCCGCGACACTGCAAATCCCGGTGAGGACGGTGCAAGATCTCGCGGACGAGCCGGCGGGCACTCCCATTTCTGAATACGACCGGCAGAAGTGGGAGCGCCGCGGTTATCAATTGATCAAAGAGCGACGGTTCCTGCCTGCCGAGTTGCCCGGCGGTAAGAAAGTGGTGGTGCCGGTTGAGCAAATCAAGGCGAGTTACGTTGGTTCCAAAGTTTCGTAAGGAGATGATGCGATGAAATTGCAAACCCCCTGCTATTTGACTGTTTTGGTGGCAATGGCCTGCTCGTTTGCCGCTTTGCCGGCACAGGAGCAGCCCGCAAATCCAAAGATTCAGGAGTATGAGCAAAGCCTGGAGAAAATTCACGCTCAGGCCTCGAATGTTAACCAATGGCATTCAAAGCACACAGCGGCGTGGGCCGAAAAACAGTGCCGCTCTTGCCACAGCGGCACCCATGACGCTGGAGGAGGCCTTCGGCGGCCGCGTTTCGGAAGCCAGGCATTCGTCGAGGAGCTCCTGCTTTCCACGGCAACCGTGGCCAATTCCTTGGGCATCGAAGCCGCTCCGCTCGACGGCACGCTGAGAGCCCATTTGAACATCGACGAGAAATCCGGGCTGGTGCTGGTCAATGTTCCCGCAGGGAGCGAGGGGGCCAAAGCGGGACTGAAACTGCACGACGTCGTGCTGAATGTCGATCAGCATCCCGTGAACGAGCCGGCCAGATTCAACGAGCTGGTCGGAGGCTTGCAAGGAAAGAAAGCCAGTATCCGGATGTTACGTGCCGGCAAGCTTCTGTCGGTGGAAGTTGCCGTTCCGCAGTTGCCGCTGGCGGTCGGGGTCGAATTATCGGATTGGGGGAAGACACTCGAAAACCGCTATCGCCTCGGCGTCACTCTCTCCGAAGCCGACGACACGCTCCGCAGCCATCTCAAGCTGGCGGCCGGCGAGGGACTGGTGGTTACCGAAGTGGTTGACGAGAGTCCCGCCGCAAAAATGGGGGTCAAGCAGCACGACGTGCTCACCGAGCTCGACGGCAAGCGACTGACGAGCGTGGACGCGGTCAATGCCCAGATCCAAGAGATTCAGGAAAAGACCGTGGTGCTAAAACTGCTCCGCAACGGCCAGGAAGTGACTTGCCAGATTGCTCCGAAGAAGGGCAATGAGGTTGCGCAGTTTCTCAATGAGATCGTCCTTGTGGATGAGCAGGCTCGCCATCCGGCCATTGTCCGCTGGCTCGACACGAAAAGCGGTAAGGCCGTAGAAAAAGGTGAAATCCTCCTGCCTCAGGGGCCTGCCTCCGATGCCGCCGCGAAACTGACGGAGCTTAAGAAGCAAATCGCAGAGCTGGGTAAGACGGTGGAGAAGCTGGAAGCTGTGATTGCTCCGACCACTCCCCCGGCTGAAGAGAAGCAGCCAGACGAAAAATCCGACAAACAATAAGGTACATCTGCGGCTCGTGCATCAGCCTCACGGCCCCATGCCCGCAAACTTCCTCATCTCCGCCAGCTCCCGTTCATAGCCGCCGGAGAGGATGGGGAAGCGGCACCAGGTTTTGGGGTCGAGGTTTTCGTCGTCGAGGTGGAAGGAGGGGGCGTAACGCTCCCGTTTCCACTGGTTGCGACACCAGAGGCGGAAGAACCGCTCGATCCAGACGACGAGCTGCTGCCGCGTGTATTGCGGGAACTGCAGCTCGCAAAACTGCAGGATTTCCTTCGGGGAGAGCTTGTCGCGGATGCTCGCCCGCTCGATTGCATCGAGCAGCTCATAGGGCATCAGGTCGTCTTCGTCGGTTTGTTTCGCCGACGGCGGCCGCAATTCGGCAGTCGGGGCTTGTTCGTTGACGGCGGACAGTGCTGGGAGCGGGCCGATACCAGCGGGACCGGTTTTTTCCATCCATCGGAGCCAGCGGCGGATGAAAGCCTTGTCGATGCCCGCGATGGGGGCCAGGCCGCCGGAAGTGTCGCCGTCCATCGTCGCGTATCCGACGGCCGCTTCGGAGCGGTTGCTGGTCGCCAGGAGCAGCGAGCCGGTTAGATTGGCAAGCAGCCAGACGCTGGGGGAGCGGACGCGGGCTTGAATGTTCTGCAAGGCGATGTCGTCCGTTTTCCAATCAAGCTGGCGGCCGATCCCCTTGGAGACGGTTGCGATGTACCCCTGCACGAGCGAATCCACGTCGAATTCCAGGAACTGAGCGCCGATGGATTCAGCCACTGCTTTGGCGGCATTCAATGTCACGCTGCCGCTGTTGCGAGTGGACTGATAAACGGTGGCGAGCAACTTGTTGGTCAGTGCCCGGTTGTTTTTCGCATCGGCCAGGCCGGGGATGTAACTCAACTTGGCCAGGAATGCCTCACGGCCGATCTCGCCGATGCCAAAATCCATCATTCGGGCGGACAAGATCGAAACGGCTGCCGAGTCGGCTCCGCCGGACAGCGAGACGACGAATCCGCGGGAGCGGCTTTTGCGGAGATAGTCGAAGAGGGCCAGCGATTCCGCGCGGGTGAACTCCTCTTCCTTGACGGTCGGTGACGACTCCCACGGTGCCGGCGGCGGCTCCTCGCGGGCGGGGCCCAGATCCGGAAAGTCGAAGCCTGCGAACACCGTGCTCTTCTGGCTGCCGGTGATGAGCGGCTCGTAGCTCCCCGTGCGAGCCCGGCTCATGCGGATGGTGTCGATGTCGAGGACTGCGGACGTGATGAGGAAATCCGCATAGGAGAATCTTGGCCCCGTGACCAGCAGCTTGCCGGCGGAGGCGATCATCGCATCACCGTCGTAGATCGCCCGCCCTGATTCATTCCCCAGCAGATTGGCGTAAACATAGCCGACATTAAAAGCTCGCGAGCCTTCTGTCACAAATCGCTTGCGAACCTCATGCTTTCCAAAAGCAAAGTGGCTGGCGCTCGGATTGAGGATGATGTCCACTCCCTGCCGGGCCAGGTTGCTGCCGGGGCGGCCGGCGACCCACGCATCCTCGCAAATCTCAAAGCCGATGCGAATTCCGCCGCAGTCGAAAATCAAATCGCCGATGGGATATTTCGCGTCGCCAGCGTGCAGCTCTCCTTGCACCCCTTCCGGCCAGCGCTTGAACCAGCGGGGTTCGTAGTGAATCCCTTCCCCCGCCAGGTTCTGCTTGCCGACAAATCCCAGGATCTTTCCGTCCGCCACCAGACAGGCGGTGTTAAACAGTCCGCCGCTATAGAGCACCGGCAACCCGAACGAGACCACCATCCCCTTGGTCTCCGGCAGCAACTCGTGCAGCACCGTCAGCGCCGTCTGCTGCAATCCGGGAGCATGAAATGCATCCTCGCACCCATACCCGGTTATGCAGAGCTCCGGGAGACAAAGGATGCTCGCCCCCACCGCGCGGGCCGCCCCAATTGCCCCCGAAAGGTGACGGCGATTTCCGTCCCAATCCAAAGGGGTCGAATTGATGACCGCGGCACTGACGCGGAGAAGTTTCATGGATGGAAGTTGTCGGGAGATTTGTGCCGCGACGAATCACCACAGCGTCTTTCAGTATAATACCTATCTCGACTCTCGAATTCATGACTGATCAGAAAGGCCGGTCCATGACGAACCCAAACCTTCCGCCATCCACGCTAACGACTGCCGTCCTCGCCGGCGGCTGCTTTTGGTGCACCGAGGCAGCTTTCGAGCAGCTCGAGGGGGTGAGCGATGTCGAGAGCGGCTATGCGGGGGGGGCGAAGGAGACTGCGAATTATGAAGCGGTCTGCCGGGGAAATACGGGGCACGCGGAAGTCATTCGCATCACTTATGATCCGGCAAAAATCAGTTACGAGCAGTTACTCGACGTGTTCTTCGACGCCCACGATCCCACGACGCTCAACCAACAGGGCGCGGATAAGGGAACGCAGTACCGCTCGGCGGTTTTTGTCGTGGATGAAGAGCAGCGGAAAACTGCGGAGCAGAAGATCGCCGAGCACAATGCTTCCGGCCACTTTCCCCGTCCTATCGTGACCTCCATCGAACCGCTCACCAATTTCTATCCCGCGGAGCAGTATCATCAGGACTACGCCCGCCAACATCCCGACCAGCCCTACATCCAGTCCGCAGCGATTCCGAAAGCCTGCAAGGTGCGGGAGAAGCACCCCGAATTGATCCGGCAAGAATAGTAGCCGGCACACTCCGTGTGCCGGATTGTCCGCTGACGGAGTGAGCGGACTACTTTACTATTCCTTCTCCTTCTTCCGCGTATTCACGCCCTTGAACTTGATCTCAGCTCCTTCTTTGTCCGTGATCTTGACGTTCCATTCCTGGCGGTCGGCGGAAATGAAGTTGGTGACGGCGACGACTGTTGCGCCGTTTGCCGTTTTGCCCGTGCTGGTGAAAGAATTCAGCTTCTCGTCGTAACTGGCGGTGGATTCCAGTGGAGAACCCGTGGGGCTGAACATCCAGCCCTTGAACGCACTGGTCTTTTCATCCCAGCCCCAAACGGCCAAATGCAGCACTCGATTCTTGTCGTCGATCGCGATGTCCGATTCTGTTTCCAGCCAGTTGCCATCCAGCACAAACCGGCCCGTCGTGGTCCCGCGGACCCTGCGCCCGTCAGAGAATTCCACCTCTTCATCCCAGGTTCCCGCCATGTGCGCGAGGACGCGGGCGGCGGGGGTGTCGGCTGGTTTGACGGTCGGTTTTGAAGCGTCGGCTGCAATTGTTAGTGGTGCGCAGCCGAGGATGATGAGGGACGAGAGGGTGGCGAACTTGGATTTCATGGTGCGATTCTCCAATTTATCGTGGGAAAAGATTGCGACGTCTAATGATTCAGCGAAAACTCAGCCGTGTTTACAAGCACCCACAGGATGTCGGATATTCCCTTTTGCTTCTCGCTCGGAGAATATTTGCCTAAATGAGCGGTGAATAGCGACAGCTCCTCATCGCTGGCCTGGCGGGACAAGGTCGCCATGACGAGGGCTTTGATTCGGTCACCTTCGCTAAAAATGGGAGCATCCAGCGCGCCGACGAGTGGGCTCCGCTGCGGATCGGTCGCCTCGGCGATGTCAGCCCCGTTCATCTGCGTCAGGGCCTGCAGGATTCCCGCCTGATAATCGAGCGGCGAGCGGGCCGCGGACTGCATCTTGGCGATGAACGCTTGCCGCTGCGGGTCGAGCAGCGGGCTACCGCCAACCTGGCCCGGAAACATCGCCTGCGGCTTGCGGGAGAGAACCCGGTTAAGCGAATCGTAAAGCTGTTCAGCCGTGAGAGTCTTAATGGCGGCGTGGGTATAAAGCTCCGGCGGCGGCGCTTTCTCTGCGGTCCAGGCGCTGGTCCGCTGGTAGGCCTCCGTATTCGCGAGAGTGCGGAATAGTTCCCGCAAGTCGAAGCCGGTTTCGACGAAGTAAGTGGTCAATTCCTCAAAAAGTTCCGGGTGGGTCGGTTTGTTTTGCGGGCTGAGGTCATCGACCGGCTCGACCAGCCCGCGGCCGAAAAGATGCGCCCAAACGCGGTTGGCTCCTGCCCGCGGCAGATAGGGATTGTCGCGCGAGGCCATCCAAATGGCCAGTTGCACCCGTCGCGTTCCGGCTTCTTTCGCATCCGGAATCGCGCCGCCGGGATATTTGGGGCCAACCACGGTCTCGCTGTTGGGCAGCTTGACATCGCCGGTATTCAAATCCACCAGCCGAGCGCGTCCAGCACCAAGGTTCGCCGCATCCGGCCGCTGCAACTGGGCGAAGAAGGCGGCGTAGCCCCAAAAATCGGTTTGCTTCCATTTGTCGTGCGGATGGTCGTGGCACTGGGCACATTCAATTTGCAGTCCCAGGAAAATCCGGGCAGTGCTCCCCGCCAGCTTTTCCGGAGCCAGGTCCAGCGATGTGTAATACAAGGCCGGACCAACGTCGTCCCCTTCGGTCGCGACCAGCAACTCGCTGACCATGTTGTCGTACCGCAAATTGTCCACAAACCGCGCCCGCAGCCAGTTCTGCACACCGACCACGTTATTGATCTGCTCGATGTTCAGCCCCCCCGGTAGCATGATGTTCCGCCAGGTGTTCGCCAAGTGTGTGGCGTGTGCCGGCGAATCGAGCAATTTGTCGATGAGGCGAGCGCGTTTGTCGGCCCGTTTGTCCGCCAGGAACTCGCGGACTTCCGAGACCCGTGGCACCACGCCGGTCAGGTCGAGATAGACTCGCCGCAGAAACTCGGCGTCATCAGCCAGTGGTGCCGGCTCGATCTTCGCCGCCGCCAGCCGCTCGTTGATCCGTTCGTCAATCTTGCGGACCATTGCCGTGCGGGCAGCAATGGCGGGATCTTGTTCCTCTGCAGTCAAACAAATCGGCATGCAGGACGCTGCAATAAGAATTGCTGGTGCGAGCAATAGTGGCCGGTGGAAAATGGCGCTACGCATGGAAGAACCTCCGAGAGGGAAGATGTTTCATTCTAGGCAATCCGTGGGGTAGGCTTCCAGCCTGCCCGGCACTTATTTCTGGGCAGGCTGGAAGCCTGCCCCACCTGCCTATACTATGACGCTGCCTCTACCCCGTTTTCTCGCGGCAAATCACTTGCCCTCACCCATCATGTGCGGCATTACCGGCGCTGTTTGGAATGATCCTCTGCTGGGGCTGGAAGAGCCGCAGCTTGCCGCGATGACCAGGGCGCTGCGGCATCGGGGGCCGGATGATGAGGGAACGTACCTCACGGAGTATCGCCTGCGCCCGCCCTATGAGGCCCAACCCGGCGTGGCCCTCGGCTTTCGGCGGCTATCGATCATCGACCTGGCCAGCGGCCGTCAGCCGATGAGCAATGAAGACGAGTCGGTCTGGATGGTCTTCAACGGGGAGATCTACAACTACCGCGACCTACGGCGGCGTTTGGAAGGGGCGGGTCACAAGTTCAAGACCGAGAGCGACACGGAATGCATCATTCACCTCTATGAGGACGAAGGGGCGGAGTGTTTCACGCATCTCAACGGCATGTTCGCCGTGGCGATTTGGGACGCCCGGAAGAGCCGACTCGTTCTCGGCCGTGACCGTCTCGGCAAAAAGCCGCTCGTCTATCGCCATGAGCCCGGCCGAGTGCTCTTCGCCAGCGAGCTCAAGAGCCTGCTCACTCTGCCGGGCCTGCCGCGAGAAGTAGACCCCGCTGCCGTCGATGAGTACCTGACGTACCAATACGTCCCGCACCCCAACTGCATCCTCAAGGGGTATCGCAAGCTCCCGCCGGGGCACTACGCCCAGTGGCAGGATGACAAGCTGGTCGTGAAGCCCTACTGGTTGCCGGACTTTGCGCACGAAGTGAGCATTAGCGAAAGGGACGCCGCCGAGCGACTGCGGGAATTGTTGGAATCGGCCGTCACAATGCGGATGCGGAGCGACGTGCCGCTGGGGGCGTTTCTTTCCGGCGGCGTCGATTCGTCCCTGATTGTCGCCCTGATGCAAAAGAACTCCGCCGAACCGGTGAAGACCTTCAGCATCGGCTTTCCGGTCAAAGAGTACGACGAGACGAAATATGCCCGCCAGGTCGCCGAGCATCTGAAGACCGAGCATCACGAATTGCAAGTCACGCCCGACGCGGTCGCCATACTGCCTAAGCTCGCCTGGCACTACGACGAGCCGTTTGCGGACAGTTCGGCGATTCCGACCTGGTACGTCTCGCAGATGACCCGCGAGCATGTCACCGTTTCTCTCAGCGGCGACGGCGGTGACGAGCTGTTTGCCGGCTATCCGCGATACCGGGCGGTGGCGCTCGCCGGGATGTTCGATTATCTTGGTCCGGTTCGCTCGCTGCTGGCCGCTCGGTTCTGGCAGAGTCTGCCGGCTTCTTCTCGGCAAAAGTCGCGGCTGCGGCAGTTCAAGCGGTTCAGCGAGGCGCTCTCGCTCTCGCCGGCGCGTCGGTATCTCGATTGGATTTCGATCTTCAACGAGTCGCGGCGAGCGGCGATGTACAGCGACGAGTTCCTCGCCGAGCTACCGGATTCCGATCCCTTCGCCTTCCTCAATTCCGCTTGGAAGAAAATGAAGGGGCGCGAGACCGTCACGACCGCATCACTGACGGACCTGGTGACGTATCTCCCTTGCGATTTGATGACCAAAGTAGACATCGCCTCGATGGCCCATTCGCTCGAATGTCGCGCCCCGTTTCTCGATTACCGCGTCGTCGAATTTGCCGCCTCATTGCCACGAGAATTGAAGTACCACCGCGGCAAAGGAAAACGCCTCCTTCGCGCCGCCTTCGGTGATTTACTGCCGAGGGAAATCTGGACTCGCAAGAAAATGGGTTTTGGCGTCCCGCTCGATCACTGGTTTCGCAACGAGCTCAAGCCCCTGACGCACGACCTGCTGTTGTCAGCCGGTACCAAGAGCCGGCGGTTCTTCCGCGAGGACGCCGTGAAGAGCCTCGTCGACCAGCATGAGAAGAGACAGTTTGACCACAGCGCCCGGCTTTGGGCGCTGGTCATGCTGGAGATGTGGCAGCGGGAGTGGGGATCGTAGGCTGCCGCTGGGGATGGACGCAGGCCAGTGCCAGCACCAGTCCGATCAATCCGCCCAAGTAACTCGCATTATGAATGTACGCGACCCGAATGAACGACCATTGATCGTCAATCTGAAAGTGAACCAGCATCTTTCGCCAGGCCGAGTAATCGGCATCTGGTCCGCACCACAAGCCGTAGCCAAATCCGACTCCCGCTGTTAGCAACGCACAGACGACGATGATCGCGCAGCCGAGCATGATTTTTCGCCACGCTTGGAATCGCGGTCGTTCGGGAACATGGCGGCGGGCAAGGAACCAGCCGCAGAAAAAGCCGACCCACCAGGTCGCAAGAAAGCCGATTTCGGCCACGAAGACCCGATCGGAGAGTCCCAGATTCGCCCAGCGGAATTGCTCGAACTTGAGTTTTGTGAAGTACTCGGGCGAAATGGTGAACGTGATCTGATCGTGCAGTATTCCATATGCGCCCGCGACCAGAGCGCCGAAGAGTCCCGCGCCAAACATGGGAGGCAAGTCCCGCCAGGCAATCCGCGGAATCAAGTATCGGAGCATCTCGTGAAATCCTCTTGCCCTTATGACCCGGCATGCAATTGACGGTGCAACTCTTACTCCTCTGGCTCTTCCCAAACAGTCCTGTATGCGCCCTGTTGCTCCAAGTACGCGAGCATCCGAGCATAAAAGGGAAAGCCGCCGATGGTTGCGCTGTCGCCAATCACGATGAGTTTTCTCCGGGCTCTGGTCATGGCCACGTTCATGCGCCGAGTGTCCGCGAGAAAGCCAATCTCCCCTTTTATGTTGGAGCGAACCAGCGAAATGATGATTGCTTCCTTTTCCCGTCCCTGAAAGCCGTCGACTGTGTCGACTTCCAGTCCTTCAAACGGCAATTGCTCTCGCAATAACCGGACCTGGGCCGCATAGGGGGAAATGACGCCGATGTCCGCTGCCGCAATGCCCGCGCCCAGCAGCGACTGGACGCGGCGACAGACCAGCTTGGCTTCGGCCAAGTTAAGCCGGCTCTCGCCATCGGGATCGAGCTCTTCGTCATAGTTGGCACCCGCGGTGTCGACAAATTCCAGGGAAGTCGATGTCAATGCTGTTGCAGCAACGCTGGACATTTCCGCGAGCAGATGACCCGCGACGGAAGTATGGGCGATCAGCTTTGAAGCATAAAACTCTGCCGAGGAAAACCCCATGATCGCGGAGTGCATACGGTACTGGACCTCAAGTAGATGCAAAACATTTTCGCCAAGCTCCGCGATCAATCGCTCCATCAGGCTGGTGGCGAGCCCCTGCCTGGCGGCCGACTGGGAAACGACCGTGGGTGGCAACTGGCAATGGTCCCCTGCAAGAATCAACCGGCCGGCCCTCAGAATGGGAATCCAGCAGGCAGGCTCTGTCGCCTGGGCGGCCTCGTCGACGACGACCAAATCGAACTTGCGGTCCTTCAGAATCTGGCTGTCGAGTCCGGTCAGCGTTGCACACAGGATGGGGGTCGTGTCGAGCAGATGTTCGACCAACTGTTCTTCGATGCGGCGGGCGTCCGCCATCATCTCGCTCGCCTCGCGCCGCAGTTCCTGCCTGGCTCCCGGCAGCGGTTTGGCGCGGGTGTAACGCGCGGCCTTGTCACGCAGGGCCTGTGCCTCCCGGATCAACTTGCGAGCCAGCGCCACATCGGCGTGAGCATCCACAACCAGGTCCAGCGTGTGCTGCTGAAGCTCGGGAAGCACGCGGGCCGGATGGCCCAGGCGAATTGCCTTTTCGCCGGCCGCAATCAGCCGCTGCAGCAAGTTATCGACTGCCAGATTGCTGGGGGCGCAGGCCAATACGCGCTCGCCGCGGCGAACCGCTTGCCGAATCAATTCCACGACCGTTGTGGTCTTTCCCGTTCCCGGCGGACCATGAATGACGGCGACATCCTGGGCCGACAGGCAAAGTTGAACGGCTTGAATCTGCGACTCATTGAGGCCGCTATCGAGCGGAGTGAGCGGTTCAATTTCGGCAAAGCGGAGTGGGCGGTCCCCCTGGAGTACGTCTCGCAGTTGAGCCAGTCTTCCTCGGGTTGCATTCTTGGCCTCATTCATGGCGGAACGCTGCCGCTGCCGGCCGATTTCATCACTGGCCAGCACCAGCCGGTAGGTTGGCCGGTCCTGGTCAGACTCTGGGATGTAAGCCAGCGCGATCTCGAAGGTCTGGGCGCAGCGTCCACAAACAACTCCACGCCAGCCCCGCTGGTGGGAAACTCCTTCTTCGGTCATCAGCACGGGGGAGCCGACCGAAAGACGGTTCCAAGGGAGTGACTGGGTTTGGTTCCGTTTGGCCAGTGTGGCAATGGCCCGGCCGCCCAAGGCCGGTCGTTCGTCGCGAATGACGAGACTGGTGAGGGCAGTGCCACTCTTCTCCGCGTCAGTCCCAATCCGGCGCGACGCTTCCGCCAGACGCTGTTCCTCTTCTTCTGCTTCCAAGGAAAGCAGGGTGGCCAAGTGATCGAAGTGTCCTGGTTTTGCCATGCTGTTAGTTTACCCGCCGCAGCGGAAAGCCCATTGCTTGCTCAAGTGCGACGAGTAGGGGAGAATGCGACTGTAGTTACCTCAATCGCAAAGGAACAGATCTGCATGCCGAAGTTATCCGTGGAAGGTGTGGGGCAGTTTGAAGTGCCCCTGGGCAAGCGACTCGTGCTGGCTCTTGAGCAGGATGCTGGTGTCGATCAACTCCATGCCTGCGGCGGAAATGCACGGTGCACGACCTGCCGCATCGAATTCGTCGCTGGAGAACCTGACCGCATAAGCGTTGCCGAGCGAGACGTTCTCCATGCGCGAGGCTTGGCCGGAATCCGCCTCAGTTGTCAGGTTGCTTGTGATCACGATATGGAAGTGCGTGTCATCAGCCGGCTGGCGGGGAGCGGGCGAAAGGACGCCGGCCACCCTCCGGCTACCGAAATCCAGCCGCCCCCGGAATGGGTCAGCAAGTAGGTTTACTTTTGGCACTGAATGATTGGCCGCGGAAAGCACATCACAAGGAACCGTTCATGGCTGAGTCTGAAGAAAAGCCGTCGCCACCACCACCCACCAAGGAAGAATTGAAGCTGGCTCTGAAGGCATTTCGGAAACGCCTCAACCTCACGCGGCTCGATGACGAATCGCGATTGGGGTATGGCCCCATGTCTTCCGGTGGCCGCTCGGGGGTCGTCGCCATCACTCCCCCCAATCAGTTTTCGCCGGCAGTTTGGCAGGAGTTGGCAAGGCAGGGGAAGCTCAAGCATGCCGGAGGCACCATGTATGAACTAGTCGGCCCATGACGGTTCGCTTCCGCCCATTACATTTCTTGAAGCGAAGCCTTCAGAGAGCGACTATCAAATTGCCCGCCGGCTGAATCATGCGCGATTGAGTACTGCCCGACCTTCATGACATCCTCCAGCTCTACTCCTAGCGAAATCGCCACCGCTTACCACGAAGCTGGACATGCCGTGATGGCGCTCGCGCTGGGCCGGAGCGTGCAGCGTGTCAGTGTTCAAGACAACCACCTGCGGCTGGGACAATGCGAGATCAAGAAGGGGAGATTTCGACCGGTCAAGGACGCGGTGGAAGTGGAAATCCTGATCTTGCTTGGCGGGCTCGCTGCGGAGTCTCGACACATTGGTCATTTCGACAGCATGGGGGCCGCCCAGGATCTACGAGAGGTAAGGTCCCTGACCAGGTCGCGGGCAGGATCTCAGCGGCAAGTAGAACGACTGGAGCGGCGAATGCTGGACAAAGCGGATTACATTCTGGACCAACCAGGTGTGTGGTTGGCGGCAGAGCGGATTGCCGCAGAATTGCTCCGCCAAAAAACCATGAGCGGCCGGGCAGCCCGCCATCTGTTCGACCAGGCCGCCGCGGAGGCTCAGGACAAGGATTGCACTTGATACCGTCGTTCAATTCACACTTTCGCATCCCCGCCAGAGAAACGTATCTTTTGGCGGCATAAGACTGCTGCTCTGGCGATCTCAACTCGCCAGGCCAGCCTTGCTTCTCACCTGCATTGAACGCCAGAGCTATGCCCTAGAAAATCCAACCGTCGCACCGCTAATACGCCATCCTCACCCACAGATTCTGCTGATGAGGCCAAAATTAAGACTGTCGCTGACCCCGTTTCTTAGAATTCTGCCGCCATGATTTGGCACTTCGCTTGGGGACTTCGCGTGAGAAAGGCGACAGCCCCTCCTGGTCGGGCGGTATTGTATTGCTATTGAAAACTGAACAGGCTCACGCTGCCTCTATCTTTCGCGAATGACGCCCGTCGAGGAGCCGCCGGGGGAAACTCGCGTGGGAGTGTGTGTACGGCGGGCGGTTTGTTCGCTGGGGGAAGTGGCGGGGGCGGGAAGCAGACGCACCAGACTGGAAGTCTGCGACGCCAACGGGACTTGCAAGCTGCTGTCGGGAAGGAGTACTCGGGCGAGGCTGGCGGCGGAGGCAGCGTGGCTTGGGGGAACCGAAAGGAGTGGCACGGAGCGGCTGGTGATGAGCACACCGGGATTTCCCGCGTCGGCGGTACCCACGAGCGAAAGCTCGGAGCCGATAATCCGAAAACTGCCGGCGAGGCGTCTATAGGGGAGGACTTCGCTGCCGCTAGTTCCTGCTTCGCTCTGCAACTGCAAATGTTCCGCTGCCGCCAGGAGCAACGAGCGGCTGATTCGGCCGCCGGAGGAAACCTCGACCTTTCCAACCGTGGAGTGGAGGCGGCCGCCGGCGATGATTGCCCTTTCGATTCGGACCGTCGCCTGGCCGCTGAGCACTTGCGGAAACTGGTCACTGACGAGGGCATCCAGGTCGACACCGAAAAATGTCCCACACAGCTTCGCGGAATTCTGCTCGTCCAAGAGCCAGGTCACTTCGCCACAATACTCCGCCTCAGGTCCCAACCGATTCATGGGGGGCCAAAGGTGAGCAGCCAAATGGCAGGGGAGGCGGGCCTTGCCGGTGTTCAGGGATAGGTTGGTCGCCGGCGGCGACAAATCCAGATTGCGGGCAAGGGACCATTCCAACGTGTGCCCGGCATCTGCCGCTTCGGGCCACTGGAACGAGGCCGTCAATCGTGGCCCGGTCTCCGCGGATTCCAAAGTGGCTTGCAGGTTGACCAGCGTTCGCGGCGCATCCTTGTCATTCAAGGTCAGTTCGCGGGCTGAAAAGTCACAGCGCATCGCGCCGCCGTTCCCCTGGCAGAGCAGCCGCGCGTGCAGAATCTGTGATAGCCGGCCAACCTGTGCGGCTTCCACCTCCGGAGCGACCGCCTCGATCGCGTATCCGTCAGCCGTTCTGGTCACTTCGATGGCCGTAGCGCGGGCGAGAGGTTGTCCCGTTTCGAGGTCGCTCAGTTCCACTTGCGTGAGGACCGCCAGGCCGATTTGCGGATACGACACTTCGCCGATGGTGAACGTCATCCCCAGTCGTGACGAGAGTTCCCGTTCCCATTCTTCCTTGGAAGCTGCCCCGCCAAACAGGGCCCGCGAGGCAATCCAACTGGCTATCAGCAACGTGGGAGCGGCGCAGAGCACCACAAAGGCTCCCCGGCACCAGGTCCTGCGTGAGATTTGCTGCATGGCCAACATCCGTGTTGCTCCTGCCTGCACTTCGTAACCTTCGTTTCCTTCTGTTCAATTCGGCCTCTGCATCCCCCCGCTTCACCTTTCCCTCGCCATCTTCTGAAACAAATCAAACCTCGCCAGCATTTCCGCCAGGCTGTCGTTGCCGAATTTTTCGACCAGTGCGCGGGCTACTTCAAACGCCACCACGTTCTCCACAATCACGCTCGCCGCCGGAACCGCGCACACATCGCTTCGCTCATAATCAGCCGGCTCCGCCTCTTTGGTATTGAGATTGACGGACGGGAGCTTTTTGGCCAGCGTGCTGATCGGCTTTTTCGCCGCCCGAACCACCAGCGGCTGGCCGTTAGTCATGCCGGCTTCCAGGCCGCCAGCGTTGTTCGTCGGCCGCTCAAAGCCGAGGGTGTTGGTCTGCCTCTTGGACTCGTCGTAGACAATCGGGTCATGCACCTGAGAACCGCGCCGCCGGGCCGCGTCAAACCCCAGACCGATTTCCACGCCCTTGATAGCCTGGACCGCCATGACCGCCTGAGCGATGCGCCCATCGAGCTTCAGATCCCACTGGGCGTGCGTTCCCAGGCCAAAGGGAAGTCCTTCGACACGGACTTCGACGATGCCGCCGAGCGTGTCTCCCTCTTTACCGCACTCGTCAATCAGGGATTTGACCTCGGCATCTTTGGACGGGTCGAGCGAATAGATTTCGCTGGAGTCGCGAAGGCTCAAGCGTTCTTTCAATGACCCCGCGGGAGGATCAATTCTTATCCCGCCGAGCTCGACGACGTAACCAATCACGTCGATTCCAAATTTCGAGAGGAGTTGCCGAGCCACCGCGCCGGCGGCGACGCGGACGGTCGTTTCGCGGGCGCTGGCGCGCTCCAGCACGCCGCGAATGGGGCCGAGATATTTCATAGCGCCGGTCAGGTCGCCGTGCCCCGGTCGTGGGCGGGCCAGATCCTCGAGCCGCTCCAGCTTGTAATCCTTGTTGACGACTTGCAGGGCGATGGGGCTGCCGAGGGTCACGTTTCGCCAGATGCCGGTTAACAGTTCGACCGCGTCGGTTTCAATCCGCTGGCGGCCGCCGCGGCCGTATCCTCCCGGGCGGCGGCGGAGCTCGGCGTCGATGGGCACGGTATCTAGCTCGACCCCGGCCGGAAAGCCGTCTAGAATGGCCACAAGCGCTTTGCCGTGCGATTCGCCGGCAGTCCAATAACGTAAAGTCATGTCCCCATTCTAGTTTCGGCGGGAAATTCACGACAGACCGAACCGGGGCAGGTCAGACACCTTGCAAAGCATCTGCCAGCGGGTAAAATCCAAAATTCTCCCTAAACCAGTTCCCCGTCAGATTTTGCAACCATCTCCCGTCTGATTGCTTATGTTCAAGCCGTTCAACAAGAAAGATGCCCGTCCCAAGCGGAAGCCCAAACCGCGGCTCAAGATCAAGAAGAAGGATCCGATTTGGATCGACGGCGTCCGCCCGCGGCCGATGTTCGTGGATTACAAGGACGTCGAACTGCTTAAGAAGCTGATCAATCGCCACGGCAAGATCGTCAGCCGCCGCAAGACGGGCTGCAGCGCGGCCAGCCAGCACGCGGTTTCGTCCGCCATCAAGCGCGCCCGGCATATGGGCCTGCTGCCGTATGTGGGCGAGTAGATTGCCTTGCGACCTCCGGCCTTTTGACGGATAGTGAATGGTTCGCCTGAACCCCGCGGCTTTCAGGCCTGTCCTGCCAGCCATTCACTTCCACCATCCTTGGCCCTCTTATTCATGTCTTCCCCCGTCCGCACCAAAGCGTACGACCAGTTGGAATCGCTCCTAGAGGACCGCATCCTTCTGCTCGACGGCGCGATGGGGACGATGATCATGCGGCTCGGACTCGACGAGGCTGGCGTGCGCGGCGAGCGGTTTGCCGGCCATCGCCAGGACAAGAATCTCAAAAACTTCAGTGATATCCTGTGCCTCACGCGGCCGGCGGACATCACGCAAGTCCACCGCGAATATCTGGCCGCTGGTGCCGATATCGTTGAAACGAACACCTTCGGGGCCAGCCCCGTCGGCATGCTTGAATTCGATCTGCCGCTCGAGCTCGTCCGCGAGATCAACTTCGCCGCAGTGGCTTGTGCGCGAAAGGCAGTCGATGAATTCAACGAGCGGACGCCGAATAAGGCCCGCTTCGTCGCCGGCTCCATCGGCCCCACGACGCGGCAATGCGCGATTTCCACCAAAGTGGACGACCCGAGTTGGCGCGGCACTAGCTTTGACGAACTGGAAGACTCCTACTACGCACAGGTCGCCGCTCTCATCGAAGGGGGCGTCGATATTCTGCTCCCCGAGACGTTCATCGACACGCTCAACCTCAAGGCCTGCCTCTTCGCCATCGACCGCTACTGCGTGGAGCACGGCGTACGCGTTCCCATCATGGCCTCCGGCACTTTCGGCGACGGCGGCGGCACCTTTGTCTCAGGTCAGGTGGTGGAAGCTTTTTGGGACGCCATTTCCCACATCCCCCTGCTCACCGTGGGAATGAACTGTGCCCTCGGTCCGCAAACGATGCGGCCGCATATTGAAGAGCTGGCGAAAGTCGCCTCGGCTCATATCCACTGTTATCCCAACGCCGGGCTCCCTGACAAAATCACCGGCAACTACAACCTTGGCCCCGCGGAAATGGCCGGCCTCGTCGGTGAATTCATCGACAACGGCTGGCTGAACATCGTCGGCGGCTGTTGCGGAACGACGCCGGACCACATCGCCGCGTTCGCGGAACGGGCGAAGCGAGCTCGGCCGCACAAGCCGGTGAGTGTCCCGCACTGGCTGCGGCTATCGGGAACACACCCATTCACGCTCCGCCCCGAGAGCAACTTCGTGATGGTGGGCGAGCGGACGAATGTCACCGGCAGCAAGGCATTTGCCAATCTCATCCGCAATGGCAAGTTCGAAGAAGCCGTAGAAGTCGCCAGGCAGCAAGTGGCCGGCGGAGCGACCGTCATCGACGTCAACATGGACGACGCCTTGCTCGACGGCGAAGCCGCGATGACCAAGTTTCTGCGGCTCAT
>SXOA01000111.1 GCA_005778405.1 Planctomycetaceae bacterium | reverse complement strand
GCATAGGCTTCTTGATCGTGAACGCTCTTCGGAAGTGATGGCCTGTCGAAATGATCCCCAGCCTTTGTGAATTCTGCCAACACATGAAGGAAGTCGTCTCTGGGAAGGGATCACGCTTCCTCATGTGCCAGAAGTCTGTGGCGGACAATCGCTTCGCCAAATACCCACCCCAGCCGGTGGTCAGGTGTGTTGGATTCGAGAAAACGAGAGATTCGGAAGACTCGAAGTGAGCAAGTCCATCTCATGAAATTCGTCACTTCCCCGCCCGCTCCACCTTGATCCATTCGATCTCCATCTTGAACGGCCCGGCCTTCTTGTCGCCCAGAGTGACACCGAGAGCGTTGATCTCTTCCGGCTTCACCGCACCGGCGTCCTTGACCGGCCTGCCGAACGAACTCGCCTCGAATTTATCAAGCGGGATTTTGATCTCGATCCACTCATCCTTCTTCGTTTGCACCGTCGCCCGGTACGAGAAGGCAATCAGAGGCTTGTTGAGGTAAAGGTTCAGCGAATACTCCCGCCCGTCGCCTTTCACCTTGGCGACTAGCGTATCACCCTTTTCCAGACCGAGCTTCTTGGCCTTGGTCCGCACGGAAGCGAAGCCGCCGTTGTTTGCTAGCGACAGCGTGCCGAAAAACTCCATCGTCTTCTTGTCCGTGATTGTGAACTCGCCTTCAGACACGCCGCCCATCACGCCGTCGTTGACAGTCTGCCAGTCCTTTGTAGAGTCGGCCCCGGCGAAGTCGAACAAGGGTAGCGGCGAGTCTTCAGCCATGATGAACGACCCCATCAGGATCAGCAGGGGCAACGCCAGCATTTTATGGATCATGATTGTCCCCAATTCATCGCCGTGATCGACAGTTGCAGCACCGTGGCAATCGACACCCAAACAAAATACGGCACTTGAGCAAAAGCCACCCAGCGGTAATGCGGCCAGATGGCGACCACGCACCAGATGATCGTGCCCCAGACGATCACGATGTCCACCGCAGACAGTGGCACGTTCCTCATTCCCGAAAAGAACGGCATGAACAAGATGTTCGCCACGAGGTTGATGGCGAACGGCACAGCGATTATCCAGCCGACCTTACCTCGGAATGCCATCACGAACACGAACCCGAAGCTGATGACGATCAACGGATAGAGGATCGTCCAAATCAGCCCGATGGTGGCGGGGGAAGGCGTCCACGACGGTTTTGCGAGCGAGTTGTACCACGTCATCCAGTCCATCAGTGTTTCTCAACCTTCTGGCGAAGTTCTTTGACCTCTGCTCGTAGTCGTTCAATCTCTTCCTTCAGTTCTCGCACGACATCCGGCCCGTGTTCCCCACCGTGGACCTTTTGTATTTCCGCTGCCAGTCGTTTCTTCCCTTCCTGAACCTCACGTTCCATCGCCTCGGCCTTTTCCATGAGTTGAAGGGCAAGGTCATGGGCTTCGGCCATCTTGAGGTTCTGGGCTGCTACCCGGAGATGATGGATGCGTCGGCTGGCGGCTTCGAGCTTTTCAGCTTGGGCATGGAATTCAGGGGGAAGCTTGCCGTGCCCAGCGTGATGCGCATGGATCGTGTGGAGTTCCCGCTCCGTCCCAGCGATTTGCTCCCGCACTGCGGTCAACTCTTTTTCCGGTGCGTTTGCCTCCCGCAGTTTCTTCTCTTTGGCGAGTAAGTCTTGCAGCCGTTCCTTCAGGTGCCGGACTTCCTTGTCGATGCCGGGTTCGCCGCTCCCCTTGGCCTTCAATTCCATTCGCTCGGCGGCTTCCAGCAGTTTTACCGATTCTTTTTCCAATCGCTCGGCTTGCTCCTTGTTTCCCCGCTCGGCCATGACCGAGGCTTCTTTACGCATCGCCTTGGCCCGTTCCCGAAGTTCATCGGCCTCGGAAGCGAACAGAACGCCACCGCAGAGCAGCAGGAGGCCAACAATCATTCCAGACAGGGTTGTGCGTTGCATTTCGTTTCCTCACTGGGGTTTCGATTCGATGTTCCCCCCATTTTTGCCGTGGATTCAGCACTCGCTTGCGCAGTTGCAGCCCAGAGTTGCAGCGAACACTTCCCGAGCAGCAAATAGAAGGAATCTCAGCCAGGGATGAGACTCTTCCTCAATTGGCACGGGCGACTGGTAGGGATTCATCGACAGCCATTATTACACGGCCTGGACGGGACTTGAACCCAAGGGAAGGAGTCCGTCTCGCCCGTGATGCCCAAGCGGGTCAGGTTGCGAAAAAGAAACCGACAGGGCATTTGAGTCTCCTTTCATACTGACTGCGACTGCCTAAAATGGCCCGGTCATCGCCGTCAATGTGGCAGCCGTCATAAGGCTCTCATTCAGGAATCAACCGACAATGTCTGGACCAATCGTTCGCACCGCTCCTACGCCAGAGTTTTCAAAGAACTGGGATTCTGTGTTTGGCACGAAGAAGTCCGCCAAGAAGGCGACGGTTAAGCCAAAATCCAAATCAGTCACGAAGAAGAAGACTGCCAAGAGCAAGAAGTAGTTAGCTGAAGGCGCGCAGCTAAAGCTCGGAATCAGATTGTCGTGGGTGTATTGCTTGCGATTCGAAACTATCGCGATGCTAGCCACACCTTGCCCTGTTTCCTCCATTCGGGCAAGATTGTCCCCTCACCCACGTCGCCAAGGATGGCGAGCCGCTGCATCGCTGTTGGGTGCTGTGAGCCCAGCCTTGCGGCCAGAGGTGAATGAGGGAGCGCCCGCCGGGAATGAGAAGACTTGGCGGGCGTTTCCGTTTCTTGGCGGCCGCAATGACACCACGCTAGCCGAACAGGCCGTCGATTATCTCCCCGTTGGCAATCGGCGTGGGACGCGACAAGCGAGGAAAATAGGTGCGATGGTGGTCGATGTTCAGAGCGTGATAAATCGAGGCGGCGACATCTTCAGGTCCCCATGGACGCGTAGCCGGGGTCGCACCATTGCGGTCGGTCGCGCCGATTACAGCGCCTCGACGAACTCCCGCTCCGGCCATTAGTAGGCAGCCTGCATTCGGGTAGTGGTCGCGCCCCGCTTCTTTGTTAATTCGCGGAGTACGGCCAAACTCGCCCATCACAACCACCAGCGTTGTATCAAGCATCCCACGCTCGTCGAGGTCGTCGAGTAATGTAGATAGCGACATGTCGAGTTGCGGGAGATTTCCCGGCCCATCGTAACGATGCCACTTGGAACCTTTGGGAAGGTTTGCGGGTTCATGGGCCAAGGACATCATGGAGTCGAACGAAAGTTGGTGCGTGTCCCAGGTGCCGTTCGTCGTTCCCTCGCCAAATAAGCCCCCCTGTACTGCTTGATTTACGGTTACAAATCGCGCCCCGGCCTCGACAAGTCGGCGAGCCAAAAGTACCCGTTGGCCATAGATGTTCATACCATATCGTTCGCGGAGAGCCTGCGGCTCGTCGCCGAGCGTCATGGCCCGGGCCATCGCACCGCCGGTCAGAACCGAGACTGCCTCATCACTGAACTTGTCGTGAGTCGCAAACGGTCCCGCCTTTGAGTCGCGAAGCCGACCAAGCTGCTCAATTTGAAGAAGCATCGAGCGACGTTCGTCGAAACGCTCGGCGGCCACGCTAAGCGGGTTGACGGGCAAGCCTTTCTGGCTCGGGTCCGCCTTGATATTGAACGCGTCATAGGCTGCGCCAAGATACCCGGGAGGATTTGTGTAGCGCGCAGCGACCGGCAGGCCGAAGTGCGGTGGAATCCCTTTAACCTTGCTTCCTTGGAGAGCGCTGACCAGACAGCCGAAGTTGGGGAAAAATTGCCCGCCGCGCTCAGGCAAGAAACCGCTGGCGACATGCTGAGAGCCGATGTCGTGGCCGCCATTTTTGCCCTGCCAGGACCGAATGAGCGACACCTTGTCCATCCGCTGCGCCAGGAGCGGCAGCTTCTCGCAAATCAGCGTCCCGGGAACATTCGTTTGAATTGGGTTCCAGGGGCCGCGAATTTCGATAGGGGCATTCGGCTTGGGATCAAAAGTCTCAAACTGGCTCGGCCCGCCTGCAAGGAACAGAAAGATGCACGAAACATCTTTGTTCGCTACGCCACGATTCGTCCCGGCTCGAAGGACCTGCGGCAAAGAGAGTCCAAAAAGTCCAGCGCCAACCTGGAGCGCGGCGCGACGGTTGATATGTAACACGCGTCTGTTTCCCAAAGTAGCCAAAATCGAAGAGGGAACATCAACACCTGCTTATATGACGGCGGCTAATACAAGTCAACGACATCGTTGCGTATAGCTGGCAGCCCCAAGACCTTTTGGGCTTTGATTCGAATTTCGACATGAGCCAGTACATCACGGAAGAGGACATCCAGATGGAACTGGCGAAGATGATGGAGAAGTGCCGTAGGGACGGGACGAGTGGCAGCGAATAACTCAGGACAGGAGATGGCTAACCGCAGGGAGCGTCGCTGCTGTAGCGGTCGGAATGGTAGCCGTTCGGCCCGCAGTTGATCACGTTCGTTGTCTCATTTCGATGCACAGCCCACGTCTTATCTCCAACCGTGCGGATGTACTCGGGGTATTTCCATCCAAGTTTGTCCTGACCGCAGGTGCACTTCTTTAGCGTGCCTGCCCTCCGCACGCTTTCGTAATACTGGTGTCCTGTGGTGGCGGTCTTGCCAATGGTGGCTTGCCCATCTTCATTCAGTGCGGCGATGGCGTCTTCAACATCCATATTTCCGTCCTTCTCAAAGCGGGGCTGTTTTCGTGCTTCAGGCGAGTTGGCTCCGAGAAGGGCATGATGGCGAACCTTGGCCAAAAGTCAATCCTTGGGAATCGAATCCCGCGACCGTCGAGAGGGCCGGAGTGGACGCTGTTATGGAAGACCGCGGCGATTAGAAAAGGTCCGTTTGGGCCGTCCTTGGCGGCCAGAATACTCCCAATATCATAAAGCTGGCCGGATATTGAGAGTGATTTCCCACAAAGAAGTGCGTGTCCTTTGTAGGCCCACAGAGGTCTCCCAAAAACCTCGTCCGAACCGCCGCAATGATGCCTTCTCTGTCAAGACCTTGGTCCCGAACCCGTCGGTAAAACTCGCTTAACTCCCAGTCGATTATTGACTGGCAATGGCCCTTGCAGGCTGGATTTTCACAGAGGTACTTGTAACGAAAGATGAACGGGATTTTTTCGAGTTTTGTCTTGTCTGCCGGGTCGAATAAGGTGAGCTGATCGAGAACCGACTTCTTTTTGTCGCTCCATTCCGTCTCGCCATCTTCAACTTCGATTCCCTCGACAACACGCGGCCGAATACACGCCAAAGATTTCCCTGACTCCTTTTGCTGCGTCACCATGTCGCACATCGACGGGCCAATTGTTGGCCGAGTCCACTGCCACCGCTCGCGCCAGTTGTGAGCCGACGAGACCTCACCTTTCAGTTCAATAGAATTCTCGTCCACCCGATAGCTCTCCGGTCGACGATCTGTCTCGTGCTTCTTCATGCGTAGCCGCACGATCTGGTACTTGGTGAAGCGCTGCTCCTCCGGTAGCGAGCGAAAGTTGATGGGATAGAGTCGGACCCATCCTTCCTCCGCGGTGATGGCCGCCACACAAACCGTCTCGAAGTACTTCGATGAGGGATTCGGGTACGCCTTGACGATGATGAGAGCGTCTCGCGTGATCCAGTCGTCGTTCATACATGCACGATTCGGACAGTGCGGCCATTCAGCGCCGCGACTTCTTCCGCGACCACCGATCTATGGCACTCGTCGGAGCACTGTTCGACGCAAAGCAGGCAACACGACTTCCTTGAAGCGAGATTATACACTTCCTGGAGGGCATCCGCATGTTCGCCGAGGTAATCCCGAAAGCCCGTCATGTAGTCTGCGAGATCGCAGGTCCCTGCCTTCAACTCCGCTCGTAATTCGTTGGGAACGCCGAGGTCCCTGGCGTGTTGGTACTCAATCCCATTTTCCCGGAGGAACTCTCCGAGGCGAGACTTTGAGAACCCGCGTTTGCGGCTCACCGGGTTCCGTCTCACGTCAATGACAACGTCAACCCCATTGGTCCTTAGGAGAGCAAGAAAGGATTTTGGATCATGACCAGAATAACCAGTCGTGAAGAGTGCGTGCTGTCCCATAGTGGATTGGCTCCAAATCGTATGAAGGGGGGAGAACATTAACAACGAGAACTGACCCAGCCAAGCCCAGCCGGACTGCTAGCAATCGTCGGCGTTGGGGGCAAGTTTTCAGTGCGACACGGCTTCGCGAGCCATCGATCCCCGATAGCGTCGAGGACAGCCTGCCGCTCCGCCTGTTGCATCTTGGCCAAGCCCGCGACCCAATTTCGGACTCGACGGCGAACGCGTTCCCGCTCCCGCTTGTCGCCGCCAACGTAGCGAGCATCATGCAACTCGTCTGGCTCAGGATAGTTGCACCAGACTTGCTCACGTGCCATGTGGCCGCTCCGGGTGACCGAATCAAAGGAGAACGTCCGCCAATTCCCCAGTACATGCTCATAAAGCCTGTGGGGGTAGTGGCTAATCATTACTGGGCATGGGAGGGACGTTGCCGTTTCTAGCAGCGCCGTATGATCGGCCTGGGTCAGTTCGCTACGATAGAGCTTTCGGCGGGAGCGCCTGGTCTCGGCAAGATAAGGCGGATCAAGATAAACAAAGACTCGCGGGCGGTTCTGGACGCTGCTCTTGGCGGCATTAAACGACCTACTGTGATCCTCGATTGGAACCTGCAAGCTGTCTGGAAACAGGCGGTCGAGTTCGAAGCGGTGCCTAAGCCACCCGATACCACAGGCGCAGTAGAGTTGGAGGCCCGGCAACGGATGCTCCGCCAGCCAGCGGTGTACGTTGGAACGGTCGATGTCAACTCCGATGCTCACCTTGGCGGGAAGCTTCCGGCGCATAATGGCGCAGTCTCCCAGGAAAGCGGACACGAAAACGTCGTGGGGCGGAATCTGATTGATCAGTCGCTGGAAAATGCCAGCGCCGTCCTTGCCACCTGGCCACATGCCGAAGTCTCCTGCACCGACGCTTAAATCGGCGGCGGCGAGCCGCGTGCCGTGGCCGAATAGACGGCCAACACTCTCGAAAGTCGCACAATTGTGCGGCGATGTCAAGCGGGCTGCGGAGCTGGCGGCGAGAGTGACAGCAGCGGAAGCGGTTCCGTTGAGTTAAACTGATCGTTCACCTACAACGCTAATCCACTGAGGATTCGGAAGGCAGGCAGCTTCGATGGACCACCTCCTCATAGCCATTGTCGGCAACAGGAACTCGGGAAAGAGTTATACGTGGAATTGCCTTTTCGGCCGTGAAGTCCGCACCGGCCAGGATGAACGAGAACTCCCATTGGGCAACGGCGAAAGCGTCTCCGTATTCCTTGTCAGCGGCTCTCCCCAAGAGCGAAAGAAGTACGTCGAGGAGATCGTTCAAGGCGATCCGCAAATCGTCCTCTGCTCTCTTCAGTACAAGGACGAAGCCTTTGAATCGTTCCGCTTCTTCTTCGAGAAGGGATATTCTGCCTTGGTCCACTGGTTGAACCCAGGCCGGAACGACGGCGATGGCAGTTCTGACGAACTTGGCCTTATCCCCTATCTTCTCGAACACCATTCCTTGGTGGGCATCAGGAATGGAAAAGCCGCCGCCACCTCACGAGTCGAAGAATTACGCGACTTTATCAGGGGATGGGCGAGTTCACGCAACCTGATTACCGCGGCCACCAGCGAATGACTCGCCTAACGATGCTGACGTTCCAAGGGTATCCACGGCGTCTCATTGATGACCAGCCCATACGCCCTAGTCCAGCGATCTGCTGCTTGCATCGCTCGCGCGCACGTCGTTACAATCCCCTCTCGTACCTCCACCGAGGCTTCCTTTTCCACCGCCCTGTCAGCGCGTTGTCATCAAAGAGGACCGGATGTCATCAAATTTTAAGCAGCTTCTTGAATCCGCTCACCTTCTGGACCCGACACTTCGCCAGGATACTCCAACTTGGGAGCTGTGGAAGGCTCAGGAGACAACGACGACGGGGCCATTGCAAAAGCATTTTCTCTACTTAAAACACGGGGCTAGCTTTGTCAAATCTGCACAAGAGGTCCGCCAACTCAACATCGCTAAAGAGTCCCTTCACGCCATCCTGTATCCGGCCAATGCTTTACTTAAGGACAAAGAGCGCATTCGCAAGGATTTCGGGGTTGCAACGGTCCATAATACGTTTCAGTTTCTTCAACGCCCCCACGAAATGGTTTTGCGAGCAGCCCAGAAAAGGATGGTGGGTGACCGCATCGCAGATTTAGAAAAGGGGGTATTTGTCGATCCACCATTTTCTCCGCCTCTAGCAAAACCGCTAGACTTTTTATCCACATGGTTGTTTGCCGACCCTGCCACACAGAGTACGGACAATTTAATTGTGCTTCTTGCCGATGGAGGACAGGGCAAGACCTGGCTATCGAGGCACCTTGAATTGAAGATGTGGCAACAATGGGAACCTGAGCGACCTGTTCCGATTCGACTCGATAACAAGCTTTGGCGCGACATCGATAGTAATCACGGCCTCACAATTGACGACATTATTCAACGAGCCTTAATTGATCGCGGGTTGTCTGCCCTATCTGGGCTTCCAGACATTAATACCTATTGGGCTCAAGGACTGTGGGCCATCATTCTCGATGGATTTGATGAATTATGCGCCCATCGCACTGGCGTCCTAAAGCCCGAACGCCTTTTGCGCGAAATATTGTCGAGGTCGGAATCCAATCCAACAAGTCGGTTGATACTGACTTCGCGCACTTCCTACTGGAACCAGCATATCGGCTCCGAAGCACTTGGCGACGGCGCGAAATGCTTACAAATGACCGGCTTCGGACTCGGTCAAAGAGGCCACTATTTCAATGAAGAGCTAAAGAGACAAAAGTTGATAAAGGAGGCGACATCCCTCGCCAAGCATATTGATCGCGCATGTTACGGAGTGCAACCACAACCTGGCCCGAGCAAGCGTTTGACCGGTGTTCCATACATCTTGAAGCTGATTGCGGACTTGGTTCGATCAAGAGTGGCGACTGCGCTTAGCGCCGAAGAAATTGGTGAGATGGAGGCGGACCCACTCTTAGGGTTACTGGGTTTCGTCTGTCGCCGTGAATCAATCCGTCACGGTCTTGACGCGACGCACGACGATCAGCTTGCCGCACTTCAAGAGATCGCGGTTACATTGGGTGAGAGATTCACAGGTGAAGAGATCGACATGTGTTGTCATGAGACGGCACCTGCGCATTTTCAAGATCAGGTACAGCTTGATCGAATGCGAAATCACATCCTCCTTCGGGCATTGTCTCGGGACAGTTATGAATTTGCATTGCCGATGCTCAGAGAGCAGCTTCAAGCGGTTGCCGTCTCTCAAGCCTGGGCACACAAAAAGGTGCGAGCTGAGCACGACGCTATTCTGGCGCTCAATGCTCGGGGTGATACCGTATTTCTTGAGAAGCTTGCAGAACGCACTC
This sequence comes from Planctomycetaceae bacterium, assembly GCA_005778405.1. Lineage (GTDB taxonomy): Bacteria > Planctomycetota > Planctomycetia > Pirellulales > Pirellulaceae > SXOA01. The sequence goes on along the minus strand of SXOA01000111.1, from coordinate 53,828 downwards.
AATGCGCTCAGGATTCGTGGAAAGAAATACTTCAGGAGTCCTTCAACCGAGTGAAACGGGGGAATCAGAATCTCGGCACAAGCGCATTGTGGCACCTTGCCGAAATGGTGTGCGGAAAGGCGAGTCGTCCCATTCGAACCGACGCGATGCTAAAAATCTTTGCTAATCCCGGCACAAGAAGTCTTACTGAAATGTGCTTTGTAGGGAGGATTGACGGGTTCGACTTTCGAAATGTGGTGTTTGACCGTTGTCACTTTGATAGCTGCGAGATTCTGGCATCTGACTTCTCTGGTGCCACGTTCGTCAATTGCTTTCTCAATGGGGAGGTCAACTTTGGAAAGGATTGTCAGAAGGTGGCGGCCATAAAGGTTAGTTATGACTCGGGAATAAAGCCGAACAGTATTTCAGTGCTAAATCTAGTTGGCGCTGGTGTGAAACAGGCTTTTCGTTTGGTTGACCAACGGATTGTCGAAATGGCGGTTACTAACGTTCTGTCACCGATGGTTCCGGGTGGATTATTCGGGCCGTTAGACAAGACGCGATTCACTCGGCAGACCGAGCATGGTGGCGACCTTTATTCGAAAATTGTGAAGGGACTAAGAGCGGCGGGGATATTGATGTTTGTCAAGCTGGATGGTAATCGCTCGGAATCAGTGCTTGTTCCAGATATTGAACAACCCGCAGTTCGAGACTTTTTGGAGTCCGGTTCAGCTTTTGGAAGTCTAAGGCGAGTGGTCACCGAAGTCACCAAAGCGTGGAGCGAGCAAGAGAAGTAATCCTTGGATTCTTTGCCGCGTCGGTGTTTTCTCGCGATTCTTGAATCTCACCCTCCCACCAGTTACATTGATCCCATCCGAAGGAGGGGGTCCTTAGGCAAGCGTGGTAGCGCAGCGGATAGCACCACAATCGGGCAGGGGGCAATTGTGACGGCGGTATTTCTACAAGACTTCTCTCCTCGCCCCGTCAAGTTGGCGACTCATGCCGAATTCCAGTCTCCAGTCTTGGCGATGGGCCAGGGGGCTTCGCCGCTGGAAGTGGTAATTACGCAATCGACGAAAGAGCCGGCTCTGCCCGCGGTACGGGCGGCTTGGAAGAATCGGCAGCAGGGACGAGCCGCACCGCTGATCCTCATTTCGCTGTATGGCGACAACCGCGCCGCACTCTGTGGCCCGGCAGGGGATGAGCCGCCGGCTTATGTGGGTGTCGATGCCGGGCAGGTGGAGCGGATTTGCCGGGAGGCGCTTCAGCAGCCGGACCGCCATGCGGCGTTGCGGTCGCTTCGAGATGCACTGCCGGCGGTCGAGTCCCGCCTGCCTGGGTTGCGGAACGAAGGCTTCTTGGCGACGCACGAGCTCGCCACCGGAGCCCGTGGGCTGAAGCAGTGGCCGGAAGCCGAGCGGAAAGCTCGCTCCATTCTCTCGCAGCGAGGCGAGCAACTACTGAAATCACTCGGCTTCAAGATTGACCGCTGCGATCAAGTCACTTCTATTCTGCGGGCCGGGGACGATAAGCGGCTGGGGCTGGCGGTATTGCTTCAGCAGGCGGAATCGCCGGAGCTTCAGGCCGCCCGATTCAACGGACTTTCTCCTGTCTCCTATGCCTTGTCGGTCGCCGACCGGGAAAACCTCCCTTACGTCATCGTCTGCCAGGGGGCCAAGCTCCGCCTTTATCCAGTAAAGGTCGGCCTGGGTGTCGGCCGCCGCGGCAGGACGGAGACCTACGTCGAGATTCACACCGGTCTGCTGAAAGACTCGGACGCCGCCTATCTCTGGCTTCTCTTCTCCGGTGAAGCCCTGGCTGAAGGTGGCACACTGGACGTGCTGCTGGCGGAATCGCGGCGGTTCGCCGGCGATTTGGCCGTGCGCTTGCGGGAACGAATCTACAACCTGGTGGTCCCGGAACTGGCGCAGGGGCTGGTCACCGCCCGCGGCCAGAGGAAGCCCAAGGCGCAGGACCTGGCGGACACATATGAGATGGCGATGACGCTGCTCTTTCGCCTCTTGTTCCTGGCCTACGCCGAGGACAAGGACCTGCTCCCCTACCGCTGGAACGGACTTTACCGAGCTCGCTCCCTCAAGACGAAGGCGGCGGAGTTGCTGGAAGTGATGCAGGCCAAAACTGCCTTCAACAGTTCGGATGCGCTCTGGAAGGAAGCCTGCCTCCTGTTCGCTGCCGTGGAGAGCGGGAACAAGTCTTGGGGCATCCCGGCTTACGACGGCGGACTGTTTTCCACTGATGAGGAAGTGTCCCGCGTTGGGGCGCAGATCGCCAAGCTGAGCCTCCCGGACAGCGTGATGGGACCGGTCCTGCGGGATCTGCTCATCATCGAGACGCCGGAAGGGTGGGGGCCGGTCGATTTCCGCTCCCTGGGGGTGCGGGAGTTCGGCACCATCTACGAAGGGCTTCTTGAAAGTGAGCTGTCCCTGGCGGCCTCCGATCTGACGTTGGACCGGGAAGGCTTCTATCGCCCGGCTGGGAGCGGCGACGACGTGGTGGTGAAGGCCGGCAAGGTCTATCTGCACAACCGGTCCGGGGCGCGGAAGGCGACCGGAGCCTACTTCACCAAGCAGTTCGCGGTGGAGCACCTGCTGGACCACGCCTTGGAGCCGGCCCTGGCTGGCCATGCCGCCCGCCTCGACAAGTTGAGCGAAGACGAAGCGGCCAAAAACTTCTTCGACTTCCGCGTCGCCGACATCGCTATGGGTAGTGGCCATTTCCTGGTCGCCGCGGTGGACCGGATCGAAAAGGGGCTCACCGGCTACCTAGCTCGCCGCCCCCTCTCCGGTGTGCGGACGGAACTGGCCCAACTTCGGGTAGCAGCGGAAGAGTCGCTGGGAAATCTGGCCGAGCAAATTGAAATCGAGGATACGCAGCTTCTCCGCCGTCTCATCGCCCGGCGGTGCATCTATGGCGTGGACCTGAATCCGGTCTCGGTCAACCTGGCCCGACTGTCGATATGGATTCACACCTTTGTGGCGGGGCTCCCGCTATCGCTCCTGGACCACAACCTGGTGGTGGGGAACTCGCTGGTTGGGATCGGCCGCCTGTCAGAGATAAGCCATATCGTCAAGGAAGAGGGGCGGGCGCTTCTCTCGATCCGGGACGACGAGTTTATCGGCGACGCCATGAAGCCGCTGTCGCAGCTCGCAAGCATCGCGGACAAAACGGCAACGGAAGTGAAGCGGGCGCGGAAGGCGCTGGCGGAAGCTCGTGAAGCGGTCCGACCCGCGGAAGCCCCTTGCGACGTTGCCACCGCCAGCCGGATACAGCAAGAGGTGTTCCCGCTCTTTTTGGAAGACTGGGAATCGCTGGAAAAGACCGTCGTCGATAGCAAGGAGCACCGCGCCGCTCGCAAATCCCTGGCCCACCTGCCGCCGTTCCATTTCCCGATTGCCTTCCCCGAAGTCTTTCTGCGGGAGCGGAGCGGGTTTGATGTGATTTTGGGGAATCCGCCGTGGGAAGAGGCGACCCTGGAAGAACTTGCCTTTTGGGCGCGGCATGAACCGGGACTGCGTGGTCTCAACTCTCGGCAGAAGGAATCCCGGCAGGGAATCTTGCGCAATGAGCGCCTCGATATGGTGACGCTTTACGAGGAGCAACTGGCGGTCGCGGATGCCATGCGGCAAGCGCTGACGACGGGTCCTTACCCCGGCATGGGAACCGGCGACCCCGATTTGTACAAGGCATTTTGCTGGCGATTTTGGAACTTGATTAGCGCTCAGGGAGGCTGGATTGGTGTAGTCCTTCCCCGCAGCGCCCTCAGCGCCAAAGGGACTGCGGAGTTTCGCCTGGAAGTCTTCAAAGCGGCGGAACCGGTGGGAATCACGATGCTGGTAAATAATCGCCAATGGGTTTTCCCTGAAGTGCATCCCCAATACTCGATTGGTCTTTGCGTCATCTCTCGCCGTCCGCCGACAGGAAAAGCAGTGCGGCTGCTCGGACCGTTTGCCAGCCGTGAGCGTTTTGAGGCTGGCAAGGATAAGCCGCCTGCCGAATTCACGGGCAAAGAAGTGATGGGCTGGACCGATTCCGCATCGTTGCCGCTGTTGCCAACGGATGAGTCGCTGGATGTGTTCGTCCAGCTACGAAAGGCACCACGTCTTGACCTTGATGGCGATGAAGGCTGGCGGGTTCGCCCCCACCGAGAATTAGACGCCACGAACGACAAGGGGCTCATGGATTTAAAGGCGGAGAAGTGCCCAACGGGCTATTGGCCGGTGTTCAAGGGAGAATCGTTCGACATCTGGCAGCCGGATACGGGCAGATATTATGGCTATGCCGACCCGACGAAAGTTATCCCAGCGCTGCAGAAGAAGCGGCTCAATAGTGCAAGGCTGGAACGCTCGGCCTTCGCGGAATTTGATTCGCAAACAATCGCCGACCCGAAAACGTTGCCATGCCACCGCGCGAGAATTGCGTTTCGTGACATTAGCAGGGCCACGGATTCTCGTACTGTCCGAGTCGCGCTTATTCCCCCCAAAACCTTTATCACCAACAAAGGGCCATATTTCTTATGGCCAAAGGGTGATTCTGCAGCAGAAGCTTTCTTATTGGGTGTCCTCGCTTCCATTGTGCTTGACTGGTACGCCCGCCGATTCGTTGAGACTGGCCTCAATTTCTTTATCGTCAACCCGTTTCCAGTCCCGCGGCCAAAGCCAGGATCGGACCTTGCGAAGCGGGTGGTATCACTTTCCGGTCGTCTCGCCACGCCCGATAACCGCTTCGCCGACTGGGCGGCGAAAGTGGGGGTAAAATGCGGGCCGCTGGCGGATGACGAGAAGCAGGACCACATTCACGAGTTGGATGCCGTTGTCGCCCACCTCTACGGCCTTTCCGAGCGGCACCTCACCCACATCTTCGAGACCTTCCATGAAGGCTGGGACTACGTAGCCCGTCTCGGCGAAACACTTAAGCACTATCGCAACTGGAAATCAAAACTGTAAAGGCGTGAGGTCATCCAATGGGGCAATGGGTCTTTGAGGAACTGCGGGGGGCAGCCGTCCGACGGGAGCCCAAGGAAGCCGAGCTGTTCAAAACGGAACAGACCGGAGAAGGGGAATATGCCGGCAATGATGCCCTCGTACGTGAAGTGCTGCAAAACGCGATTGACGCTCGCAGTGGCGATGCGCTCGTCACTGTTCGTCTGGCGATCCACGAAGCCAGAGATGCCCCCGTCACGGTGCGGCTGGGACATTTCTTTAAGCGACTCAAGGAGCCACTGGCGAGCAAGCAGATCGCCTTCACCGGGCTAGGTCATCCCACCCGTCCTTGCCGCTATTTCGTATGCGAAGATTTTGGGACACGGGGCCTCGAAGGAAATACGAAGCTCTTTAGCGACCCACCCGCTGGGGACACTACGCCGCAATATTTCTATTGGTTTTGGCGCAACATTGGTCGCAGTGGCAAAACGGGGGACGACCTGGGCAGGTGGGGATTGGGGAAGACCGTGTATCGCGCCGCCAGTCGCGTGGGCTGCATGTTCGGGCTGACGATCCGCGAATCAGACCGGAAACGCCTGCTAATGGGGCAAGCCGTCCTGCAAAGCCATTCCCACAACGGGAAGGAATACATGCCGGAGGGCTACTGGTGCGGAGCGCAGGATCCCAGCGGCTTGCCGCTCCCCATTGGTGAAAATCAGGCCGTGGACGGAGCCGAGCTAGACGGATTTCAAAGGGAATGGATGCTAACGCGAAAGAATGAGCCAGGGCTCTCCGTCGTTGCTCCCTATGTTCCTCTGGAGCTCAAAGCGGACCGGCTGCTGCAAGCAGTGGCGGTGCACTTTTTTTCCCGCATTGTCCGCGGCGAGCTGGCCGTGGAAGTTTCTGGCCCGGACTTGCCCAAGGTGCGGCTCGACGTGGCAGGCATCGAGGCAGCTTGCAAACAGGTAGAGTGGAACGGTCCCAAGCGAACCAAGCGGCATGTCGCGCCCCCTATCGCGTTCATCAAAGAGTGCTACCGCTCCCCCCCTGCCGTCACCACCGAGATACTAGGACGAGAGCGGCTGCCCGAGCTGACGGAAAGCAGTCTGCCCGCGGAAACACTGGCCAAAATGCGGCGGGAGTTTGGGGCGGGCGAACTGATCAAGCTCCGCGTGCTGATGTGGCTGCCGCGCGAGAAGGGTGACGGGCAGGTGGGAATTCTGGACGTTTTTGTTCGGAGGAACACAGACGGACTACGCTGCGACAGTTACTACGTGCGTGAGGGAATGACGATCACCAAGATCAATTCCCGCGCCGGTCTGAGGGGCGTGCAAGCCTTAGTGAATGTCGATAAGGGTCCCCTGGCGAAGTTGCTCGGCGATACCGAAGGACCTGCACACGAGGACTGGGATACTTCGCAGGACAGACCCGACCGGGAATGGAAGTCCTGGAAGGGGCGAGTGAAGTTTGTTCGGGGCATCGTGGATTCACTGACGGAGCTATTGACACCGGCGACTACGGAACCGGATTTTGATTTGCTCAGTGACTTCTTTTCCATTGAGCGGGTGTCTGGTAAACAGCCTCAGAAAGAACCCGGTGACAAGTCCAAAGACCCACCCAAGTTTAAGCCCCCGGATGTGGAACCCACCTGGTTTCGCATCTCAGAACGGGCAGGCGGCTTCACTATCACTCGCACCACCAATGTCATCATGCCGGATAAACCGGTGCTGCAAGTCTCCCTGGCTTATGACTTGCCGATTGGCAACCCGCTGAAGAACTGGAGCCCGATTGATTTCGAGATCGGCTCAGGAGACGTGCGACCGAAAGGGAAAGGATTTGACCCTGATTTTGTGAAGGGCAATGTCATCATGCTGACCAACGTGAAGGACAACTTTCAGTTCAGCATCGACGGCTTCGATCAGCATCGTGATTTGCTGGTGCGGGTGGATGATCTTTCCAAAAATACAAATGGTGAGGCGACGGCATGATCAAGCGAGTCAATTTTACGGGGCGGAAACGAATCCCGCGTAGCCGGGTGGACATCGAGGTTCATGACGGTCAGCCACGCCGATTCGATGCGACGGTTGATCTAGCGGAGTTTTCGTTCACACCGGATGCGGCTGTCGTTTTGGAGGCGACGTGCGCCGGCTCCACGGTTGTGCAGCGATATGAATTTGGCAGCGTGGGCCACATTCAGGCTCCTGAGAACCGCCTACTGCGGGATATTGAAGGAGAAAATGTATTCTTCACGCTGAAGGTCATTGATCGCACCGAGCGAGCTGGTCGCATCCTGGGACTCGCGGAACATATTCGGCCGGAACGGGCCGGCAAGCAGACCGCCACGGGGCGGCGGGGTATTCTGCCCATTGAGAAGGCGGATCTGGGACAGGAATTGTGGCGGCTTGATTTTCAGGAACACGATGTCTATCTGCTCGTGAATAAAAATGTCCCCGACTTGCCGGATAGGGCACGCTCCGACCCAGCGTTTTACGCTTTTGTCTACCCGGAGGTTGTCCGCCGCGTGCTCCAGGCGGCGTTGGAAGAGGCCGTTGATCAGGATGAGGAAGACGATAGCTGGCCCGTTCTCTGGCGGCGGTTCGGCCAAAGCCTGCATCCCAACGGCGAGAAAGCGCCCGATGCACCCGAGAACGAAGACGAAGCGGCTGAATGGGTCGAAGACGTTGTCGGAGCCTTCTGCGAAGCCCACGAGCTTCGTGACAAGTACACGGCCATGCTGTCCGGCGAAAGTGAGAGGGACTGATGTACGTCCGAGAGTTCAACGCCGCCGGAATTGAGGCATTTCGAGAGTATCTCGTCGAGGGTCGGCGAAATCCAACCACGCCTGTCCTCCGCCGGCTGCTGGAGGATGATGAGCTGACTGTGCTTGTGACTCCGCAGTTACGGGTCGAGCCGCAATTGTTTGAGAGCAGGGGGACAGCGGCCAAACATCTGGCAGAGGTGCTCGCTCCCATCTCCGACCATGACTTGGCCGGCAATGCCGGACTCTGGACGTGGCTGACTCTCTTCTTTTTCGATGAAATCTGTCCGACGAAGAAGGGGGAACGGATCATTCGCAATGACTACACCTACATTTTTGAGCCCAAGAACTCACGGCACTTCTACAGGCATTTGTTGTTTATCGCCTGGCGGGTGCTGCGGGTGGCTCCCACCCACAATCGGCTGTTTCTTCGCGGTTCGCTGGCTAGCTTGGATAAGTTCACGTCCGAGGTCATGAAGCGATTGTTCCTGACACGCATTCGGTGCGTATTTGAGGTGCTGGACCGCTTGTACTGGGACGAAGAGAAAGGCCGCCCGCGCCCAGGAGTTGTTAGTCCTGGGCGAGTACGCCCCGGAGACCTCATGCATCGCTTTCCTTTGCGGATTCGACAGCTCGAAAAGACTTATGACCTTCTCAGCTTGAATGCCGATCAGCTCATCGAGCTACTTGGTGATGAATTCGCATTTCAATCGGCCTGACTCGCAAGGAAACATCTCAGATGGCGAAGCGTAAGTCGGTTGATTTACCGACACCTGACCCAACAGTTCCATCGTTGTCGGACACTCGTCCGCTGTTCATCGATAACCGCAGTGCAAACACGCTCGATCGGGCGATTGTGCAGCATCTTCAAACACTGCGTGGCGAGCAGAAGATGCTCTGGGAAGTTTGCATTGCGAGTTGCTTTTTCAATTTGCCTGGTTTTGACCTGATTGCGGAAGAACTGGCGAAGGTCGATCAAATTCGATTGCTGCTCGGCGCGGAGCCGGTCCCGGAGTCACTGCGGCCACGGCGGCGACCGGAAGACCCGCCCGAGCCACTTTACACTCAATCGCAAGTTGCTCAGTCCTTAGTGCAACTAGATGAAGGTTTGCGCCAAAGCCGCGATCTCCTCCCTTTTGATGCAGCAACGGAGGAAGCAGTGCGCCGGCTGCTCGATCTTCTGCATCGCGGAAAGATCAATGTCCGGCGGTACACCCGAGAGTACCTCCACGCCAAGGCGTTTCTTTTTCGCGTGGTGGGTGGCGGGATGCTAGTCGGCTCGTCGAACCTGACCTATGGCGGCCTGCGGAGAAATCTGGAGCTAAACCTCGGGAACTATATGGACCCCGTGGTGGATAAGGTCGAGCGTTGGTACGACGAGTTATGGGAACAGGCGGAGCCGTTCGACCTGGCGGCGGTGTTTGACGAGTTAATGGCCGAGTTTCCTCCGTATTTGATTTATCTCCGAGTGCTGTTCGAGCTATACGCTCAGGAATTAGACGAGGAGCAAGAGGCCAGCGGCGACATCCCCGTGACCCAGTTTCAGCAACACGGTATCTGGCGGGCGCTGAAGATTCTGAAGAAGTATGGCGGCGTCGTCATTGCCGATGGGGTAGGTCTCGGCAAGACCTACATGGCCGGTGAGATCATCAAGCAATACCGGCAGCGCCGGCAGCGGGTGCTGCTTATCTGTCCCGCGGCTCTTCGGGATAGTACCTGGAAAGACTTCCGACAACAGTTTGAGTTGTTTATCGAGTCCGTCTCCTACGAACAGCTTGCACGCGACCGGCAGCTAGGCGGAGAGGAAGCTCACTTGGGTAGCAACCTGGAGGAGTATCAGCTCGTCATCGTGGATGAGGCCCATAACTACCGGAACCCGGATGCGAAGGCGAGAGCTGCTGTGATGCGGCGGCTGCTACTGGGGCCGCGACGTGACTTGGTGCTGCTCACCGCCACTCCAGTGAACAACTCGCTGTGGGACCTTTACCACCTGCTGCGGTTCTTCATTAAGCAGGATGCAGTCCTGGCGGACCGCGGGGTGTTGTCCATTCGCGAGCGGTTCATGGACGCCATGAACGAAGACCCCTTCAGCCTTAGCCCGGACCTGCTTTATCCGGTCATCGACGCCACCACGGTCAAGCGAACGCGGCAGTTTATCAAGCGGCACTATGAGAACGACCTGATTACTCTACCCGGTGGGCGGCGGGTGCCGATCAAGTTCCCCTCGCCGCGGGCGTCCTCCATCAAGTACGACCTCGACAGCGTTCTGCCTGGCTTTTTTGCGGAAGTGGAAGATGCCCTGATGCCGGCACACGGTCAACCGCGGCTGCGGATGGCTCGGTATATGCCGGAAAACTATCTGTTGGCGACAGGGAGCAATGACGGTGACACGGCACTAGTTGGGTTGTTACGGTCCGGTCTGCTCAAGCGGTTTGAGTCGTCCGCGTATGCGTTCGCCAAGACCACACGGAAGATGGTGAGCGAGCACAACCAATTTCTCGACATGCTAGAGCGGGGAATTGTCGCACGCAAAGAACTCTTCCGGGAACTTTCGGCCGCGGAAGATGAGGACGAAATTGAGGAATTGCTAGAGGCCACAGAGCATGCCGTTCCCGCGGAGGGTTACGACGTGAAGGTGCTGCGTAAGCATGTCGAGGAGGACCGCGATATTCTGGAAGCTCTCTGCCATAAGGCGGAGCGGGTGCGCATGGAGAATGACCCGAAGCTGACAGCGCTGATAGAAGAGTTGGAGAGAATTGCTGAACAAGCGAAGCGGGAGGGAATCGACGAGGAGGACCGCCGACAGAAGCGGAAGGTGCTGGTCTTCTCCTTTTATGCTGACACTGTGAATTGGATCGAGGACTTGCTGCGAGTGCGGCTGGAAACGGACAAGCGACTCGCGACGTATAGCGGGCGGATGGCGTCGGTGGCTGGCAACGAATCGCGGCATGGGATTACCCGCGAAAATGCCGTGCATGGCTTTGCGCCGGAAACGACTCACGCGCCGCCGGGGAAGCCGGGAGAGGAGCGGGACAAGTACGACATTCTGATTTGTACCGACGTGCTTGCGGAAGGTATGAACTTGCAGCAATGCCGGAACATTATTAACTACGACCTTCCCTGGAACCCTATGCGACTGGTGCAGCGGCATGGGCGAATCGACCGCATCGGCAGTCGGCACGACGACGTTTTTCTGCGGACGTTCTTTCCCGATAAGCAATTGAACCGCCTGTTGGACTTGGAACTGCGGGTGAAGCGGAAGCTTGCGCAGGCAGCTTATTCCGTGGGCGTCGAAACTCCCCCAATTGAGGGCGGGGCGGAGGGCTTGCAGTCGTTTGCGGAGACACGGGAGGAAATCGAGAAGCTAAAAGATGGAAACCCAACGCTGTTTGAACTCGGTGGGACTGCCGCCGCAGCCCAGAGCGGCGAGGAGTACCGGCAGGAGTTGCGGCAGGCACTACTCAGGCAGGGGGACGAGATCAGGACGCTCCCCTGGAAGGCCGGCTCCGGGATGGTTAAGGGGAACCGCCGCGGGCACTTTTTCTGCGCCAAAGTGGGGGAGCGCATCTATACACGATTTGTTCCCTTCGCCGGAGATGGAAGTGCGGCTGAGATTGTGTCCGAACTGGGAACATGCCTACGGATTATCGAGTGCCGGCCTGAAACAGCCCGTGTGATGCCGCTGGACCTAAAGCAGACGGCCTACTCCGCCTGGGAGCGGGCGAGGAATCATATCTTCGATAGTTGGGAATATGAAACCGATCCGGCTAATTTGCAGCCACGAGTTTCTAAATTCAATCGCAGCCTGGCGGACTACCTGCGAGAGAACCCACCGGCGGATGTACCGCAGAGAGACCTGGAGCGAGCCTTGGAATCAATTGAGGCCCCAGCTTCTCGCCGCGAGGAAGCACTACTGAAGGACGCATTCGAGCGGGACTATCCCGCGGCGGCAATCCGCTCCAAAGCAGTCGTCGAAGCTGTCGCTCGTATAGGACTGGAACCCTTCGCTCCGCCCGCCCCCCTTCCTCCGGTCGTGCCGGAGGACGTTCACCTAATTTGCTGGATGGCAATAGAAGCACAAAATTAGTACAGATCACAAAACGAGGATTCCCCGATGGCCAAGAGCAAGCGAGCGTTCTCCCCAGATGGCGTTCCTGAGAAAAAGGAGGACTACCACGGTAGCTGCCGATTTGTTCGGACTCATCCTGACTTGTCGGAAAAAGGGGTTCAGTCAGTCAATGTTGAACTTACCTTTGAGGAGGCTCTCCGCCTTTCGACGGCGATTCAATCCGCAATCTTTCGGCTGAATCGCTACAATCGCAGTGAGAAGAAGGGGAGAGAAATGGGACTTTGTTTGTCATTAAAGGTAACGAGCGGAGCTATTTCAATTATCGAGCAGAAGGTCCGAGCGGCCGAACAATAGACGTATCCCCAAATACGCTTATGCCGCCCAACACCCAGTCACATAGTGCCCTCCGAGATCAACACGCTTCGACACCATTTGTCATTCGCGAGCAAGTGCCATGAAGACGCCAAAGCATTCCCTCCGCAAGATCGTTTCGTTCCTCAACAACGAAGATGAAGACGGTGGATTCTGGCTACCGAATATCCAGCGACCGTTTGTCTGGGATGAGGACCAAGTCTGCCGGCTGTTCGATTCGATCCTCCGCGAGTACCCAATAAGTACTCTGTTGATTTGGAAAACCCGTAGTCGAATCCGCCGGCGTAAGTTCATCGACAACTTTCGCAGAGACTTATTGACTCGATTGAGCATTTTTTATGTGCCGGAGAACGACAAAAAGAAATGCCTAGTGCTCGACGGCCAGCAGAGATTGCAGAGCCTTTTCATTGGCCTCAAGGGAAGCTACGAGGGGCGCGAGTTGTTTCTCGACATTCTCAGTGGCGAAGTTGCGGCTCCCGATGACGTGAAATACAAGTTCGTATTCCTGGATGCCAGCATCGCCAAGTTTCCTTGGGTAAAGTTTAAGGATATTGTCTTCAGTCCCAAGACTTCCCTCGCCTTTGCCAAAGAGGTCATCGATAGTGCCGACCGGGAGCTAACCACGGACGAGCAAAATAAGATTGGGGAGCACGTTGCTTTGTCGTTTAAGACCTTTCGGGACGATGACGGAATCTCGTATCAGGAGTTGGACAGTATCGAAAATGAAACACTCTATACAGAGGATGATGTCGTCGAAGTCTTTATTCGCGCTAACTCTGGCGGGACGAGGTTGGGCAAATCTGATCTGTTGTTTTCACTCTTGACTTCTAGCTGGGAGCACGCGGACGAAGAAATGGAGGACTTGCTGGCGCAGCTTAATCAACATGGTTTCTCGTTTCCGCGAGACTTTGTATTAAAAACATGCCTTACCCTTCTCGATCAGGGGGCTCGCTACGAAGTCACAAAGTTCCGCAAGGAAGGAATTCGGGAGGAGATCGAGGAGAGGTGGGACAACATTTCCAAGGCAATCCGGGGCGTGATTGACTTTGTGCGTGGTAAGACGTTTATTCGATGCGACAAAGCGATGCCATCAAATCTCGTCTTAATCCCCCTAATTTATGTTCGGTATCACTTTCCGCAGACTTGGCTGCAAGCGAAGGACGTTGATCGGTTTCTGCTTCGCTCTCTACTTGCGGGCGCATTCAGCGGTACACCAGATCAATTAATCGACGACCTTGTTACCAAGATCAAACAGCTTGGCGGATTCGACGCAAATGAACTTTTCGATGTAATTCGGTCGAAGGGGCGAAGTCTTGAACTGACCGAAGATCGCTTCTGGCAAATGGGCTATGGTTCTGCCACTGTGCATTTGCTTTTCAATCTCTGGTATCGGGACTTTAACTACACGCCGGCCTACGAAAACAACCTCCCACAGGTGGACCACATCTTCCCGCAAAGTGCGCTGCGGAAAGTAAAGATTGTGAATCCTAGGACAGATCGGATGGATGTTTTGAAGTACAAGGAGGCCGATCGCAATCAGTTGGCAAACTGCATGCTGCTGACCCAACAGGAAAACGGTGCAGGTGGCAAAAGCGACACCCTGCCCAAGGATTGGTTTGCCGGTAAGGACCGGGCCTACTTGGACATGCACATGATTCCTCCAGACCGCGAGCTATGGGAACTCGACCGTTTCGAGGACTTTATCAACGAGCGTAAGAAGTTGGTCAGGCAACATTTTGCGTATCTGTTGTCGGCACCAGCCGTAGCGGCAGGAGATGCCACCTAGCATAGCGACAGCATAATCTGGAATTACGCATCGCTATCGGCTCAAAATGTTTTGCGAAAATGTCGAAGCGGGGATTGATTTCCTGTGTTTCCGCGCTGTCTGTCCGCCAGCTTGGCCCCAGCATCTGAAAAAAAGTCCGAGAGGAAGGTGTGATTGACCTCTCCAACGCTTGCTTGCAGATTGCGTGCGTCGGTCGATGTGACCGACGTCAGTTCGCTCACGTATGCGTGACGGAGGATATGCCGATTGCGTGTCCAAGGCAAAGGATGGACTGGGCCTTGCTCTAAAAAACCACCGGCCACTCCTAACTCTCGGCTACACTCAGTTGACACAGTAGTCGCTCATGGACCGCGCGAAGTCGGACCACAGGATTTGGAGGATACCGTCGTCGGCACCCGAGGACGACGTGCCGCCGTCGAATCCCCAGGGATTGCGGAGCGTGACGACGTATTGCCTGTACAGCGCGCTGTATTCAAGTCGAACAACGGTGTAACAGTGGTCGCTCACAAGCGCGCTGTGGACCGCGCCGCCGCCGAGCGTGCCGGCGACGACGTTGCGGCCGGCGGCGATCGTGTTGATCATCCGCGTGCGATCGGCGGTTGTCAGGTCCGGGCCCGCCGCGGTATAGCTCGAGGTGTGGCGATTCGTGAGCCACATGAACGCGTTGTCGGGCCAGCCGCCTGAGGGATAGTCGAGGCTGACGCCGGCCCGTTGCAGGATCGCGCGCTGCATGAGTAGTGCCCAGAACTCACCTTCCTGGTTGGGGTTAATCTTGGCGTCGGCCCCTAGCACATCTCCCTCAAAGCGGACGATCTCGGGTGTTTGATGGCCGCGGCCATCCCAAAGCATGACGCGGTACACCCCCTCACTTACCTGCGAGATCGCATCGCGGAGGCGGGCGGGTTCCCGCAAGGCGACCGATGAGACGGCCGATTCAATCCAGCAGGTGCGATCGCCTCCTTGGTGAACGTCGTCGTAGGAGATTCCGCCGCTGATCCAGACTCGCCCGTTGATGTCGACCCCAGCGCCGCCGTCGACTTCACCGGCGTAGGCTCCGCTGCCGACGTCAAGAAAATCGTCGCCGTCGTTGCCAAACAGCCAGTCATAGCCGGCATTGCCGAACAGTTTGTCGTTGCCGGTCCCTCCGAGCAGATGATCGGAGCCAATGCCCCCAGTAAGCCGGTCGTTATCGGCCATGCCGTACAGCCAATCGTCGCCGTCGCCCCCTTCAATCGTATCGTTGCCGAAGCCGCCGTCGAGTTGATCGTGGCCAGCGTCGCCGGTCAGGCGATCGGCGCCGTTGCCGCCGCGGAGCGTGTCGTCGCCAGCGCCCCCCACCAGGCTGCTGTTCGCCGAGCCATCCGTGAGCGTATCGTTCCCCGCTTCGCCGAAAGCGGTCGCGGCGAGCGCCGTGCCGTTCAAGAACTGGTCATTGCCGTAGCCGCCCAGAAAGCGAATTCCCTGTACCTGGCTGGCGGCGATGCGATAGACCGAGTCGGACCAGTCGCCGGCCGAGCGGTGCGTGACCACAATCTCGCCTCCCACCCGCTGGACGATCGCCGTATCGGCGCGGGCCGTTCCCTGGATATTGAGCAGATTGCCGTCGAAGGCGATCAGCGAGATTGTGCAAGCTGGCACTTCACGTGTTTCCAGGGACTCCAGGTGCAGGCGACGGGGAGAAGTGTGGCGTTTCATGGCGATGCTCCAAGAGAGTAAGTGGTTTTATCAAGTCAGCAAATGTTGCGGACTTAGAGATACTTACTGCGAGCAACCGCCAAATGGGGACAGACAAATCTGCGCTATCTGTGAATCCCTGCCGTCCGGGTCACTTCACGGTGCTAGCGCCACCAGCAGGCCGCGGCTGCGGCTCAACACGCCACGGTAGAGAAGCTGTCTTGGGTGGAGCGGAGGGGGACAGCGGTTCAACAGCCCAGTCCAGATCGAGCTCGCGCAACGAGCGCCGTAACTCGATCAGATCCCACACATGGACCACATGATTGGGATGAGCGGCGATCAGATAGCGGCTGTCGGCGTCGAACCGAAGCCGCTCGAGCGACGACGAATCGGGCGATTCCAACTCCGCCAATCGCTGTCCGGTCGCGGGATCGAGCAGCAGGATACGAGTCATGTTGAGGTTCACAGCCAGCAGCTTGCCATCGGGCGAAAACGCCATCAACCCGGGCAAGTTGATCGCCAGCTCGCGCGGTAAGCGGTACAGTTCGCTCCAGTCGCCGCTGCGATAGATGCGAAACTCGAACCGGCCGCCGCTCGCCAGGTACTTTCCGCACGGACTGAAAGCAACATTGGTGCTGTTGTCGGCCGGCAGGGTCGTGACCAGCGTGGCGTCGGCGGCGTTCCAGATCTTCACGTCGCGGGCTTGCCAATTGCCCGTTGCCACGTGACGGCCATCGGGACTGATGTCGAGCCGCAGCCCGCCGATATGGTCGAGACGCTGCGGCTGGGCGGCGGGGTCATCTAATCGCAACACATGCGGCTGCCAATCGCGCTGGGAGACGTAAGCCACGACCTTGCCATCCTGGCTGGCCGCGGCAAAGTCGCAAACCTGGTCGCCGGTCAGTGTCCGTGCCGGACCCATCACCACCTGGTCCTTTTGCATGGCCAGCGGCCACAAGCGTAGCCCAGCGTGCCCGCATGTCAGCAGGCACTGGCCCGGCAGGGGCTGCACGCTGAGTACGCACGAGAAATAAGTCACCAGGCGCTCTTCACCGCTGTGGAAGTCGAACACACGGAGGCCCTGTTCGCTGCCTACGAGCAGGGCACCGGTTTCGCGGTGCAGCTCGGCAACGCCGACGAGCGAAGGCAGTCCCTCAACCCGGGGCCGAAACACACGGCATTCCTTGCCGCTCGCCACTTTCCAGAGCCGTGCCCCCTCGTCACCGACGGAGAACCCCAGGCGTCCATCGGTGCAGAAGTGAAGCTCGGAGTTATAATAAGCGCCGGTCGCGACTACCAACGACTTGCCGCTACGAACATCCCACAGCCGCACGCTCTCGTCCCAGCTCTTGCTCGCCAGCAAATGGGGATCTGGTCCAAAGGCGACACTCGTTACCTGCAAGGAGTGTCCTCGCAAGGGGGCAAGTTGTCGCTTGGCCGCCACGTCCCGCAGATAAATGCGGCTGTCCTCACCTGCGGCGGCCAACAGCGAATCCGTAGCCGACCAGGCCAAGCTGGTGATGTTGGCGGGCAGCATGAATGAAGAGGTCAATTTTCCGCCATCGGTCGCGCGAATCTCGATCGTATTAGCCGCCACGTCAAAGTCCCTGGCCAGGGCTACCTGTTTTCCACTGGGACTGATCGCCAGGCACCGTGTACCCGACGGGCAACTCCAGCGGCGCAGCAAGGTGCCGTCTTTCGCGCTCAGCACGATCACGTGATCGTCGTAGGCAACCCATAACTCATGTCCGTCGGGCGAGAAATCGAAGTCAAATCCGAAACGGGCCAAAGGCGGGGTGCAATAGGCCGACTGCTCGCTCGACGCATGGAACACCTGCAGGCGTCCCGGCTCCGAGTTTTTGTCGCTGTCGAGCCAGACGGCCAGCGTGCCTTGCGAGCTGAACCGCATGTGCCGGGCAACACCCTGCAATGCAAGGACTCTGGCTGCGGTTGAATCTTGAAAGGGAACGACATGCAGGCGGGAATCGGTCGTGCCGTAGGCTAAGAGCGTGCCGTCGCGACTTGCGGCCACGGCGGTGGCGTCATCTGGAATCTTGATGGCGGGCCCATCCGGCGCGAGATCGACGAGCGACAACGCCGCCAAAGCCTCGTTCCGCATACGGAGCACTTCCACCGGGCGCTGCTGGTGCGATGGGCCTGACGCCTCGCGGAGCGCTGCGAGCGCCTGGAATCGGCGGCCCCCCACTCCGCTGCGGCGCAGCGCCTCGGCCCTGGCTACTCGCGATTCCCAGAGTTGGAGCGCGAGATGTTGCTCGGCGTCTTTCGTTCTGCCCAGGCTGATCTCGATCTTGTCGCGCTGGTCGCGATAGACCCACGCCGACGCCAGCGAACCCCCGGAGAGGATTGCCAGCAGCAAGATCACCGAAGTCGCCAGCATGGCCAGGTACGGATTGCGGCGGCACCAGCGCCAGGCACGTTCCATCGTCCCTGCTTGCCGGGCGGATATCGGCCGGTCCCCCAGAAAACGCCGCAAGTCGGCGGCCAGTGCCTCGGCCGAGGCATAACGCAGCCGCGGCTCCTTTTCGAGGGCTTTGAGCACGATGGTGTTCAAATCTCGCGGCAAGCTTGGGCAGGCCTGGCGTGGCGGCCGCGGCGCATCGCTGCGAATTCGCGCCAATAGCCGTAGCCTGTCCGAATCCTCCAGCAACGGACGCAGCGTCAGCAATTCATACAGCGTCGCTCCCAGACTGTAAACGTCGCTCCGCGCGTCCCCCTCGCCTGCAAACTGTTCAGGAGCCATATAACGCAGCGTCCCCACCACGTCGCCAGGAGTGGTCAGATCGCTCCCCTGACTCAGCTTCACCAGACCAAAATCGGTGACCCACACCGTGCCGGCCGTATCCAGCAACAGATTCGCGGGCTTGATATCGCGATGCAACAGGCCCTGCTTATGGGCATAGGCCAGCGCATCGGCAGCCTGCACGCCAACCCAGGCCATGCTGCGATAGAACTGCAAGTCGCTCGTGGTTGTCCTTGCAGAGCTTGGGATGACGATCGGTGACGACGACCCGTCGCTGGCCCGCACGGACACGCTCGTCGAGTTGCCGGGCGACGGGATGGGCGTGGCGTCTCTGCCAGAATCCTCTTGCGGTTGCGACGGTGTCGCCATGCCAGCCATCGCCAGAAACTCGCCGGTGAGCAGCGAATTGCCTAATCGGACCTCGGATGACGGTGGATTGCCAGGGACGTTCATTCCCCGCAACCGCCGTACTTCGTCGAGCACCTGATCGAGGGTTTGTCCGCGAATGAACTGCATCGCATAGAAGAAGATCCCTTCGTGCTCCCCCATTTCAAATACGGGCACGATATTAGAGTGGTGCAATTGAGCGGCGGCCTGCGCCTCGCGGCGGAACCTCTCCAGCGAATTCGCGCTCCGTACGAGTTGCGCAGGAAGTACTTTGAGCGCCACATGTCGGCCGAGCGAGAGTTGCACCGCTTCGTAGACTACTCCCATCCCTCCGCGGCCGATCTCGCGGAGAATCTGATAGTCGCCAAGTTGCTTCAGCGGTGGCAGACTGCCGGCGGCGATCCCGCCTCCCAACGGCGGCGTGCCGTCAACCGAGCCGAGGTCCTCCAGCATCAACAGCGACGGCAGGATATCGCGCAACTGCTCGGCGAGGTCGGGAAAGGCTCGATAATACCCCTCCAGATCCGGTCGCTGGCCCCCCCGCGCTTCCTCCATAACGCGGTCGATCACCTGATCGAGCCCAGCCGATGGATTGTCGGCGGATTGAGAGTCGTGGATGTTGCCGAGAGTGGCGTCGCGGGTCGGATTCTCGACGCATCCCAGATTCTCGTTCATGGCAGCAGGTCCTTCCCGCCCGGCATCTGGGCCAGTGCATCTTTGAGCCGCTTGAGCGCGCGGATATGCCGCTTCTTGATGGCTTCCTCGCTGATCCCCAGCACCTGCGCGGTTTCCGATGTGGAGAGTTGCTCGAAGTGTCGCAGGGCAAGGACTTCGCGGTCGACCGCTTCCATGCTATTGAGGGCTTCCTGCAATTGGAGCTTGTTCTCGACCCGCACGGCGGCTTCGCTAGGACGGGTGAAGTGTCCCAGCAGGTGGGCCGCCAAGGCCGCCGACGTCGCGGCCGGATAGGCACCGCGATACAAGGAAACTTCTCGGCCCACGGAGCGCATTTGCGCTCCAAAGTGGTGGCGGTTGGTTTCGGCGAGTTTCTGCACCGTGAGAAACCGAAGCCATACATAAAACGGCACGCTGGGATTCACCAGAAACTCATCGAGGCGGCTGGCGGCCTCCAGGAACGATTCTTGGATCACGTCGGAAGCATCGACCCGGCCTTGGAGTCGCCGATCAAGCCGCAGGGCGATCATCCGCCGCAGACGTTCTCGCTGCTCCGCCAGCAACTCACCCAGCGCAGCCTGGTCCCCCTGACCTGCGCGGGCCAAGCGAGGATCGACCACGGTGGGAGGATCGCTGGAGACCATAAGACATTATTCTGCGCCCGCACGCCTTCCGGGGACAACAATTCCCAAATTCCAAGCAGTTTTTTTCCGAATGGGCGAATGAGCCCAACAGGCTGCAACCGCGCTTCGCGAGCCCATCCCAGGGCTACTCGGTGTTTTGCTGGAGGCAATCTCACAGTGGGACTTGAGCTGGTCAATAGCTTTTGGGGTGGAGAGCTCGTTGACGGCCTTTAGGCCAGGGCTGAAGTTGCGGAAGTCTCAGCCGTTGTTTTGCGCGTCGATCCGACACGTCGACGCTGTTCACAATGCACACTCTTGCAACTTGTCCCAGAACTCTGAAGAACGGTGGCGAAAGACATGCCATCGCGCCTCCGCTGACGAAGTTGAGTCGGCATGCCAGGGATTGAAGCCATCGCGGGAGAGGATCAAGATGTCTCCCTTTAGGCGTCAGTGAACGCACTCAACGCCTTGCGGCGCGTGGGAGAGATCCGTAGGCCGACATTCCAAGTGGCTAACTTCATGAATGGCCAACTTGCCAGATGAGGTCTCTCAGACAGCTTGTCCCCAGCATCTGAAAAAAAGTCCGAGAGGAATATACACATGAGGTGCGTCTGACTGGGGGGCGCTACCCCCGGCCTGTCCCTGTCAGCCTGGACCGTGCGCATCGTCCTATGCGTCCTGTCCATCGGCGTGCTCTATCCTTCGGCGTTCGATTTTCGGCGTCGAGCTGTAAGCTCTTTCGGGAAAAGCACTTGCGGCGCTCCCAACTACCGGTGGGATGAAAACCGGTTTTCGGATGGCCTGGCCCAAGGCTCACGCGTGCGCGCCCGTGCGTCGCGCGGCTACAAAGAGCGGCCCGAAAAATCCATGTGACATCTGGGCGATTCGCCGAATCGCCGGAAGTCGCGGCCAGAAAAGCACTTCCGCGACGATATTGGCGAACTGGACACTTAGGCGATTTTGCGAAAAGAATTTTATAAATTTGTCGCAACTCGTTTCGACTTGTGAAGTTGCGACGCAACTTTCGCGAAAAATCCTTGACGCCGCGCCGTAGAACTCTTGCGACGGGCCGAAAGTCGCGGCCCGAAACGCCAAGAGCCTTCCCCGGCAAGGGAAAGCTCTGGCTAACCACCACCCATACCAGGAGTATGAGCAATGGCTACCCCGCATTCTGTGCGGCCTTCTGCCGCTGTCAAGAGTCTATCCCGACAAGCTGAACTGCAAAGCCGTAAGGCATCGCATGAGCGGCAAGCGGAACTTGCCCGCCAGCGTGAAGAGCTGGCCCAGTTCCTCGACGCGTTTGAGTTCGACGATGCCCCTGAGCCGGACGATGCCCGTTCCCTGGTGGCGCTGCGCAAGTTCTAGCCCAGCGTTCCCCCAATGCCCCTGGTGTGAGCAGGGGCACAACGGAAGCGCTGGTAGTTCGCCAGTGTAGTTCTATCACCAGGGAGTGTGAGTATGGCTACCGCTAACGCAAAGGTTCTGAGTTCCGCCACGTCCAAGGATGAGGCGTTGTCCTGGCTCATGGCCGGGGAGATCACCGTGGAAGATTACAAGCGCTGGGACGCCAGCAAGACCGTACAGAGTGCCCTGCGCTGCAAGGTCTCTGAGAAGGGGGCAATCAGTGTCTATGGCCTATCTGCCAAGTGGCCGGTGACTCTCTACGTCGGGCAATGGGAAAGGCTGATTGAGTACATTCCGCAACTCGTGGAGTTCGCCAAGGCCAACAACGGCAAGCTTTCCCGCAAGTAGGCCGCAAGCCACGATAGGCCGCCGTGGATTGAATCTACGGCGTCCCGTTCGTTGCTTTCGGCTGTGGAGTCGCCGACTCCCCGCAAGCGATTCTGGCCCGCTCTGGAGTGCCTATGGCGCGTCGTTCCCCGTTGCTTTACATCGTCCGCTGGCAGGAGTCAGGCCGCACGGAGCAGGCCACGACTCTCCAGCTGCACCGTGGGGCTGCCGTTGCCTGGTTGCTCAGGCTGCGCACCCACGTTGACCCCCAGACCATCACGGTAGAGCCGTATCGGCCCCTGGCTTGGCGACGGTAGCCGGGCAGGGCCTGTCCGTTGGGAGAGGGAGTAACAAGAACCGCGAGTGCCGCCAGAGCGATGGGAAGAGGGTGCTTTGTATGGCACATTGCCGCCAGAGCGCTCAAGCCAATAGGGAGCTATTTCATGAACAGTGTGCTGAACCTTGGATACGTGGACTGTGAGAAGGCCAAGCGGATATGGGTCCGCTCCGGCGATGCGGAGTGCGTCTACGACAGCGAAGGGAAGACGGAGTGCCACGATCCGATGGACCGTGTTGGTGGACCGTACCGGATCTCTGCCTTCGTGAGTGAGTCGGACGGGAGCCAGTGGTTTCTGTTCGCCGTGGTGGACTGCCACTTCCCCCTGCATGACCTCGTGAGAGGGGACAGCTTTGAGGACGCCTATGAAGCCTACATCGACTGGGCGGCTGAGCATCGGCATATCGCCATCGCTGAGGACGAACTGCCGGACTACCTCGACGGAGAGAACTTCAGCGGCAGCTACACCAGCGATGGACGGCGCGTGGATACCGACAACGTGCAGGGCCATGAAGTGGCATTGCTCCGCATCGACTTTTAGCCCAATTCCTTCACCCTTCACTCGGAGTCTGCCTATGACAAGAGAGCAAGCAATCAACGGCTATCGGCGAGTCCTGGACTGGGAAGCGCGGCAATCCAAGCTGCTCCGCGACGAGATTCTGGTTGCCGTGTTCGGCGGCTGCGGCTGCCGTCTGGCCAATTGCAATCTGAACTGGGAAGGGGGCCGGATTGAAACCCCCGATAACCCCGCTAAGCACCAGGAACAAGCCCGACTTGCTCGGCTCTACGAATACCGCCAGCGCCAGATATGGGACACCGCCAACCGTCTGGCCGCTGCCTTTGCCAAGCACTTCTAACCCTTACCACGGAGATTCTGCCATGCGTTATCAGTCCCGAGTGGCTCACCGCTACTCCGAGTTCAAGTTCGCTGAGAAGCCCCTGGAAGCGATCCGCAGCATCCTCAAGGGCTACGGCTATCGCTGGTCGCCAGCCAGCAAAGTCTGGTACGCCCACCGCGCTACGGGCTACGCCAATTGCTGCGCTGCCATCGACGCCTACATCCGCATCCAGAACGGCACGCCCGATTGTCAGTGCTGGGATTGTCAGAGTCCCAAGGGATTCTTTCGCAACTACGGGGCGGCGACGCCCGTGTACTGCGATGCCTGCCACGCCAAGCACAACACGCCCACCAGCCCATTCATCGACGTGGACCGACTGTACGAGGACGACTGTGCCCGCCAGTGCGGAGTCTAGCGCACACCGCGACGGGACTTGACCCAGCGGTTATGCGCAAAAAACAGAACATCCCCTCAATCACTGGAGCATTTATGAAGCTATGTGAGCGTTATCAACCGCAGAAGCTGACCGAGATTCTCGGCCAGCCAGTCCACCTTCTACGGGCCTTCTGCCGCCAGCCCTATCCGTCCTGCTGGCTACTCCTTGGAAATCCGGGAGTCGGCAAGAGCGCCACGGCCTACGCACTGGCGCATGAGCTGGGCTGCCATGACGAGTTCAGCGGCCTGCACACTGTCACTGCCTGCGATCTCTCCATCGACGTGACGAGGGAGCTGTTTCAGGCCACGCTGCGACTGCGCCCGATGGAAGGGAGCGGCTGGCACGTCCTGGTCATTGAAGAGCTGGACCTGCTCCATGAGAAGGTAGCCAACTACTTGAAGGTGGCGCTGGAGCGGCAGCTCCCAAGCAAGTGCGTCGTTGTCGCCACGAGTAACAGCGTGGAGAAGCTCCAACAGGCGCTAGTGGAGCGGTTCACCGTGGTTGCCTACTCCGGTGGCAGCAGCCTGGCGTCGGCGGTGTTGCCGCGGCTGGAAAACATCTGGCGGGAAGAGTATGGCGACATGCCGATGCCTTCCGGCTGGGAAAAGCGGGGATGGGACGGGGAGCGGTTCTCTGTCCGCCGGGCGCTCGACGGCCTACAGCGCTCAGCGCTGGCAGCGATGGCATAGCCCCTTATAGGAGTCCAGACATGCGCAAAGAACACGACCCGGCGCTTGTTCGCCGGCTGGCGCTGGAGTTCATCGACCAGATCCGCAGCTTCCTCACGCCAGAGGAAATTGCCGAAGTGGTCATGCGAAACAGCCGCCAGCGCAATCCCCACGTCTGTCACACCCACGACTTTATCGACGCCAACGAGCTTATGCAGGACGCCTTTCAGGAAGTGTTTCCCGGAGTGCCCTGGTATGAGCGGACAGACCGACCGGGCGATGGCCTGTGGGAAGACGCCTGGGATTTGGCCAAGGCTATGAAGTTCGATCCGGCTTGGCCGCTGCCGAACGATTTCCAGATTTGAATTCCTACCACCGGAGTCCAATCATGCACGGTGAACCCTTCACTCTCGATACCAACTACCGCCCTAAGCGCCAGAAGGTCAAGGGCGAGAACAACCCGAACAACCGGCAGGCGGTTCTGTTTGCCGGCATGGACTGCTTGCCCGGACAGACCGATTTGTTTTCCACGGATGGAAAGGAAGTCGCACGGCCCTTCGTCGTCCCTGTCTTCCTCACCGCCGAAGAGTTGGCAGAAGCTGAGGAATTGGAGGCGAGGGAATCCGCGGCTAGCCATTGTTCGCTCTGTGACCTTGAACTTGGTCGCCAGCGCGAAGTGAGTCATTGCGGCGTCTATCACCCGGCCTGCGCGGAGAAGCACGCCGCCGTGTGCGAGCCCTGCCGCCGCGATTATTTCCCTGAATGACACACCGTTTCCATTTACACCAAGGAGATAGCCTATGACCAAGACCGCTCCGCGACTCTACGTGGCCTGCCTCGCGTCGTACAACAACGGCGTTTTGCATGGCCGCTGGATTGACGTTGGCCAAGACGCTGACGAAATCCAATCCGAGATTGCCGCGATTCTGCGGGAGTCTCAATTCCCTAACGTGACAGTGGATTGCCCTGAGTGCGACGGAGTTGGCTGCACGGAGTGCGGAGATACCGGCAAAGTCGCCAGCGCCGAAGAGTGGGCCGTCCATGACTTCGAGGGATTCGGCGAGATCAATCTCGGAGAATATCCCGACATCGAAGAGGTTGCTGCCCTGGCCGCTGCCATTGATGAGCATGGCGAGCCGTTCCTGGCGTGGGCGGCAAACGCCAGCGACAACCGCGACCCCGATGACTTTCAGGAGTCCTACAGCGGCGAGTACGACGACCTGGCGGACTACGTCACCGATTTCTGGGAGCAAGCCGGTTGGAAGCCCGTAGAGGATCATCGCCAGTGGTGGCACCCTACTCGGTACATCGACTGGGAAGCGATGGCCCGTGACCTCCAACTGAACGGCGACGTGTGGACCGCTCAAAGCAGCGACTTCCGAACCTATGTATTCCAGAACAACTAGAGGCCGCTATGTCCCGGTTTATTTTCGAGTCCGATGACCCCGAGAACGACCTAATTGGGGGAACCGAGCAACAGCGCCAGTTAATCTTCATGTGTGCCAACGAAATGATGATCCTGCTCGGCTGCGCGCAGTGTGGCGCTAGGCTCGTCGACGACGGGAAACCCATACCGGGAGCCAGGATGGTCTACCCCCCAGGAACCAACAAGCAAACGGCGGTAGGGATGCCGCTGTGCGCCAACTGCAAAAAGGAGATTCTTTGATGCCAAACGCTTACGGTTATTGCCGTGTATCGCACGAAGATTCCACAGAGTCGGGACTCGGAATTGATGCCCAGAGGTTCGCAATCAGCCAATGGTGGGCATACCAGCGGACGCAGGTTCCCTTCCAGGACGCGGAGTGGGGGACCGAAGGCTGGTATGGGGAGAAGGACGTGGGGACCGCCAATACCAGCGGCCTGTTCATCGACCAGTCTGTCAGCGCCTTCAAGCACCGGCTGGTGAAACGGCCGGCAGGTGGGCGGCTGGCAGCCGTGCTCAAACCAAGGGATGTCGTAGTGTTTGCCCGATTGGACCGTGCGTTCAGAAATCTGGCCGACTTCGCCCTCACCACGGAGCGATGGATCAAGCAGGGCGTGAATTGCGTTTTCATCAACCCCTCGGTGGACATGACAACGGCTTACGGCCAAGCTTTCGCCCAAATTGCAGCCGTCTTTGCTCAGCTCGAAAGTGCCATTAAGAGCGAGCGGCTTAAAGAGGCCCAGTCCCGCGGTAGGGAGCTTGGCCGCCGCATGGGCAGGCACGTTTCTTTCGGCTGGAAGGCAGCGCCAAATGGCGAGGGAATGATTCCCGACGAGGAGGAACGGCATGAGGTTCGGCTGATAGTGGAACTCCGCGACAACCACGGGCTGAGCTTTGCGGACATCGCCGACGAACTGGAGAGTCTCCGGGCAGCGAGGGAGAACCGCGAGCCGTGGCCACGGGCTCCGCTAAGGGGCTCGGAGAATCGCAGGTGGGACCAGAATCGGGTCTACAAAGCGTACAAGGCGAGGAAGCGGGTGCCGATGCCTTCGTCTACTGTGCGATTAGCCTTCGATTAGCAAACAGTTGTATACCATGCTGTTTGCGCGTAAAATGAGTGTCAACGGAGTCCAATCACAAGAACGAAGCAGTCATGAAATCCAAAACACCAGCCCGGAAAATTCCCAAGGTTCGCATAGCAGCCCCCGAGGGACGCCCCCTGCAACTGCGGTACACCTGCCCAGATGAAGGGCGGGAAATCCGCATCTCGGCTAACACCTACGACCAGGGGGAAGCGGAGAAACAGCGGCAGAAGCTATTGGCGAAACTGCTGCTCGGTATCGACGCCAAGCCACGGTCAGCGATGCCGAAGAACGGACCAGGGATGGCGTGGGAAGACTTCCGTGATGCCTACTGCCGATTGAAGGCGGCAACCTTCCGCAGTGAGAACTCTCGAGAGACAGCCGAAATCCGCTTGGACGTTTGCGAAAGGATTGTGAACCCTCGCACGCTGGGAGATATGGCACGACCCGAAACGCTCGCCCGCCTGCAAGCAGAACTATTTGCGGGTGCTGAAAGCCCACGGAAGAAAGCACGGTCCGCCCATACCGTTCGGTCCTACATGATGACGCTGATCGCCGCACTCAACTGGGCACACTCCATGAAGTGGCTGTCCGAGCGAATCGGCTTCGACAAGATGGACGCCGACGAAGCCGATAAGGGGCGTCCATTATGCGGGGAAGAATTCGACCGCCTTTTGGCAGCGGTGCCAAAGGTCATCATGGAAGAGGCGGACGTGGAAGGCTGGCGTTTCCTGCTCCGTGGATTATGGGAAAGCGGCTTGCGTCTCACCGAGGCAATGATGCTTTCCTGGGATAAGGGCGAAGCCATTACGCCCGTCTTCCCGAAGAAGGGACTGCCCCACCTGCATATCCCTGGCAAGATGCAGAAAAGCCGTAAATCCCAAGACGTACCAACAACGCCAGCTTTTGCTTCCCTGCTGCTGGAAACGAAAGAGGGACAGCGAACGGGCTGGGTATTCCATCCAGGGGCACGAAGGGGAAAGGGACGGCTAACGCCAAAACAAGTAGGGCGGACAATCACCCTCATGGGGAAAGCCGCCTGCATCGTCGTCAACGCCAAGGCGAAGGCGGCCTCGGCTCACGATCTGCGGCGAAGTTTCGGGCAGCGGATGGCGGACGCTGGTTTGCCGTCCCGAGATCTGCAAGCAATCATGCGGCACGCAAGCATCACAACCACGGAAGCCTACTATCTCCGTGACAAGGTACAGGACCAAGCCCAACGAATCGCTATGTACCTAGGTACATCCGCCCGAATGACGGCGGCAAAAGCTGCCGATGATTCGGACTTAAACCCTTACCCTGTAACAGTAGCCGAGGCGGGACTCGAACCCGCACGTCCCTAACGGGACACAGGATTTTAAATCCTGTGCGTCTGCCATTTCGCCACTCGGCCGAACGTCGAGCGAGGGCCGATAGGAACAGGCGCTGGCCCGATGGACTGGCTTAGCCCTTTTTCTGCAAGTAGCGGGGGGCGGACTTGAACCGCCGACACACGGCTTATGAAGCCGTTGCTCTAACCAACTGAGCTACCCCGCCGCGGCGGAATGACGAAATTCGAATTCCGAATGACGAATTCCCAAACGGACGTTTGTCTTTGGAGACAACCGGCGGGAGAAAGCGGTTCGCTCTTTCGCTGCCGGACGTTCAAATCTAGCCGAAAATGGGGCGGTGGCAAGGCGGAGAGAGGGACTCGGCATGTTGTCGGTTCCACCGGTTCTTGCCTTCCGATTACAATGTACCCATGCCCCCGTCACCCTTCTCCCACCTCTCCCGCCGCCGTTGGCTGGGCGTCAGCAGCCTCGGCTTCTTGTCCGCTTCATTGCCGCTGAATGGCAGGACAGCGGAACCGTCCAAGCTCGCAGCCGCCGAACCGATCAAGTCGTGCATCCTCGTATTCCACTACGGCGGGCCGAGCCAGTTTGAAACCTACGATCCCAAGCCCAACGCGCCGGCTCATATCCGGGGGGAGTACAAGCAGATTCCGACGGTCGTGCCGGGGATTCAGGTCGGTGAGCATCTCCCCCGCGTGGCCAAAATCATGGACCGCCTGGCGCTGGTCCGCTCCATGCATCATCCGATGCGGAACCACAATTCCGCGGCGGCGGAAGTGTTGACGGGGCGCACGCCGGCAGGGGGTGATCAGGAACTGCTGGCCGACGACGTCCGCTCGTATCCCAATATCGGTTCCGCGGTGAGTTACGGCCTTGGCTCGCGGGGAAACCTGCTGCCGTATGTCGCCCTGCCGTACACGATTTACAACGTTGTGCAACTGCCGGGGCAGACGCCTGGTTTTCTCGGTGGCGGCTATGACCGATTTCAGGTCAGCGGCAACCCCAACAATCCCGATTTCCGCATCTCGTCCCTGGAGCCGCCAACCGGCCGGGCCGCACCCGACCTCGCCCTCCGCGAACAGCTCAAGAGCACCCTCGACCTGCTTCCCGTCGACGGCCGTCTGGCCAAGATGCGAAGCTATCAAGAGCGGGCGTTGGCCCTCGTCTCTTCGGACAAGCTCCGCCAGAGTTTCGACATCGCCAAGGAAGAGGCCAAGACGCGCGACCGCTACGGCCGGCACTTGCTTGGCCAGAGCCTGCTGCTCGCCCGTCGCCTGGTGGAAGGGGGCGTCAACTTCGTCACCGTGTTCGACGGCGAGCGCAACGGCCAGGAGGCCAACTGGGACAGCCACGAGAAAATCTTCCCCCGCCACAAGCAGCTCATCCCGCCCGCCGACGAAGGGTACTCCGCTCTCATTGAAGATTTGGAAGCCCGCGGCCTGCTCGAATCGACCCTCGTCATCGGCATGGCGGAGTTCGGCCGCACGCCAAAGATCAACGGCAATGCCGGCCGCGACCACTGGCCCGATTGCTACACCATCACGCTCGTCGGCGGCGGCATCCGCGGCGGCCAGGTCCACGGTGCCAGCGACCGCATCGGCGCCTACCCCGACCGGGACGGCGTCACCCCCGGTGACCTCGCCGCCACCCTCCTCTGGCGTTTCGGCATCAACCCCTCCCTCGAAGTCCACGACCAAACCGGCCGCCCCATTCGCCTCTCCGAAGGCCAGCCGCTAACGGGATTGTTTCAGTGAGATCGTCGCGCCCAGCATCGATCAATAGTTGAAGCAGGTATCAGCGCAGCGGTATCCCTGCGGATTTCAATTCACTCCCTTCGTCTCCTCGCAGCCGCCCGCTACCGGGCTTCAAACGGATTGCCACTGGGGTCGAGAAGAGCTTCGGTGATGCGGCGGCGGCGGACTTTGCGGACCTGGGCCCAGATGCCGCCGTCCACGGCTGTGTCGCCACCTTTGAGCGGGTCTTCGCGGCCGTGGTTCAGCCAGTCGTTGAGAGTGGTCTGCGGCGGCAGGTCGGCCCGCAGATCCTGCCGCTTGAGATGGTCCCGCAGTTGCTTAAGTGTCACGCCGCCACCCACGACAAGCTGATGGCCGGAGGGACTGATGTGCTTGGGGAGCCGGTCGAATTCGTCCTGGATGTCGCCCACCAGCTCCTCGAAAATGTCTTCTTGCGTGATCATGCCGACGACCGTTCCCCCGTCGCCCCGGACGAGGGCCAGGTGCAAGTGCTCCGCGGTCATCCGCCGCAGGGCGTCGCTGAGAGTCATCTCCTTTGGCAAACTGATGAGCGAGCGGACCACTTCCCGCAGGACGGGGTTGCCGGGATGGGTCTTGGCCAGCAGCACCATGTCCTTAAACGTGACGTAACCGATGATGGCTTGAGGGTCTCCCTTGCGAGCGGTGACGGGGAACCGAGTGTGCAAGTCCATGTGGGCGATGATCAGGTTTTCGCTGAGCGGGGCATCGGCGACGGCCATCACAATGTCGTCCTCCGGCAGCATGATTTCCCCCACCTTGATGGACGACAATCGGCTGGCCTGGATGATGATCCGTTCTTCCTGTACGCCGATGACCTTGCCGGCCCGCAGCAGGTTCACCTGGGCCCGCAATTCGTGCAGGCCCACTTCCTGATCGCCGCTGCCGGAAGGGAGCAGCCGCTCGAAGAGGGCGACGACGGCTTTGGTGATCGCTTCGAAAAGCCAGACGGCCGGATAGACGACCAGTCCAAAGACCCACATCAGCGGGCTGAGGAGCGTGACCACCAACTCGCAGTTCTTCAGGGCAAAGACCTTGGGTATGAGCTCGCCGGCAATGATGGTGATGGCCGCAAGCGGTATGACCAGGCAGGTGAGGGCCAGGATGTCGGCGAGGTACGGAGAGAGTCCCAGATGCCTTTCGATGAACGGGCCCAGCTTCTCTTCCGCATCGGCCCCGCCGGCAGCGGCGGCGATGGCCCCGACCAGCGTGATACCGAGCTGTACAACCGCCAGACTGGCCTCCATCCTGTTCTTCATCCGCAGGGCGATAGCCGCTCCGCGGCGGCGCTGCTCCACCATTTGCTTGAGACGCTCCGTCCGCACGGAAGCGAGCGCCAGCTCATAGGCGGCAAAGACGCCGTTGAGCAGGAGCATGGCGAGGATGATAAACAGGACCGTGAAAGACATGAGGACAAGATAGCAGTCGTTTGGAATATCGGCGAGGAGTACATTATCCAAACCAGGCGACCAGGCGATCCGCCAGAGGAGGGCAGAGCCGGTCCAGCCAGACGAGCAGCCGTCCGCCGACCGGGAGAATGATTTCGTGGCGGCCGCTCCGCATTGCCCAGGCGATGCGTCTGGCAACTTTGGCCGGTGTCATTGCGCCCAGTCGTCCACGGGGCTTCCCTTTATTGCCAAGGACGTGATCAAAAAACTCGCTGTGGGTCGTGCTGGGGCTGACGAGCAGAACATCCATCTTGTCGCGACTCAGTTCTGCCCGCAGCGCATCGCTGAATCCGTGCAGGGCGAACTTGCTGGCGCAATACTCGCTCTTAGACGGGACCGCCCGATGGCCGAGGACGGAGCTCACATTCACAATGATCGGTTTGTTACCTCTTTTCAGCATTGGGAGCGCGGCGCGACTGAACTCGACAGGGGCAAAAAAATTGACCTCCATTATCTTTCGCAGGCGTTCTTCGTCCGCCTGTTCAAAGGGACCGATGGCCCCGATTCCGGCGTTGTTGACGAGACCATCGAGTCCACCGAGTTTTTCCTGGCAGAAGTCGAGGGCGGCGAGCCGGAAGCGTGCGTCGGTGACATCGCCGGGAAAAATGTGGATGGATTGACCACGAGAAGAGGCTTCTTTTTGGAGTTCGGATAGTCGCTCTTCGCGCCGCGCCATCGCGACAACGCGTGAGCCTTGTCGGGCCAGCTCCAAGACCAGTTCCCGCCCGATACCGCTGGAAGCTCCGGTCACGAGGACGCGGAGATTGGAGAGAGAGCGACGGGGCATGAGGAATTCGACTCGATCTCAAGCTGGAAATCTTGATAGGGATTGAAGAGCTGCGGATAGTTCTGGAATCGCGTTCGTGTCGTGCCAACGAACCTGGCCATCGTGTCCCTCGGCAATCAACTTCCCGGAACCGCGTGGGTCGTCATCTGAATTGTCAAAGATTAAGAGTGGACTCGCTTTGGCGGCGAACCAAAGTAGATTCTCGAGCGAGCGGGACCAGCGAGCGACAATCTTCTCCTGGGGAACGTCGTGCCCCTTTTCGAGTACGCGTCGAGCCACGCGCTGGCAGGCAATTTCCGGTGATCGTAACCCTACGTAGAGCAATCCGAAAATCCCTCGCTCAACAAGGACCGCATCGACGAGTTCGCGGTATTTGTTAGTGCTCAGCACGGTCTCAACGCCGCAAGGGATCCCTCGTGAAATACAGTCCTTCAAATTCGCAAAGGTTGCATCGGCAGCTGCGACGAACGCCGCACGGAGCTGGTCTTGGGGTACATTCGCAAAACCCAAGAAACCGCGATCGGCAAGAATCTGCTTTGCCAAGGCATCCGGGTTCCAGAAGGCAACTTTTGGCAACAGGCTTGCGACTGGTTCTCTGGAAACTAAGGTCGTCTTTCCTGCACCGTTGGGCCCAGCGACGATCCACAAGATGGGTTTCACTGATTGACCCTAGGTCCAAACTCCACGCTTAACTGCCGGCCTTCTTCAATGGCACGACGTGTCGCCTTCTTGACGTGCTCACACATCAGGCGAGTGAACTCCGCAGAGTTTACAAAGACGCGATAATCTTCAAAGACACGATCCTCATTTTCAGTGGACGGATCGGAAGTTGAAGGAGAGGAATGTTGGGTGTTAGGTTCGTCGAGCATCGTGGCAACTCCTATGCACTCCATTATACGATGATTTCGCGCATCACCGTCCCAAAATCCACGTCGAGCCGTTTGCGGCCGGGGATTTCGAGGCGGCGGGGGTCGAGGCCGAGCTGGTGGAGGAGGGTGGCGTGCAGGTCGGTGACATAGTGTCGCTTCTCGACGGCGTGGAAGCCAAGCTCGTCGGTCGCGCCGTAGGCGAGGCCCCCCTTGATGCCGCCGCCGGCAAGGGCGACCGAGAAGCCGTAAGGGTGGTGGTCGCGGCCGTCGGAGCCCTGGGCCCCCGGAGTTCGGCCGAATTCGGTGCCGATAACGACGAGGGTTTCGTTCAGGAGGCCGCGATTTTTAAGGTCTTCGATCAGTCCGGCGATCGGCTTATCGACTTGTCCGCAGAGGCTGTTGTGGCCGGCTTTCAGGCCGCCGTGGGCGTCCCAGGCTCCCGCTCCGCCGTTGGAGCCGTGGAAGAGCTGGACAAAGCGGGTGCCGCGCTCCACGAGGCGACGGGCGGCGAGGCACTGGCCGCCAAAAGTCTTGGTCGCGGCCTGGTCGAGGCCGTAGAGCTTTTGCGTCGCGCTACTTTCCGCGGCGAAGTTGACGACGTCGGGGACCGCGGTCTGCATATGGAAAGCTAGCTCGTAGGACTTGATGCGGGCGGCGAGGGCGGGGTCGTCTGGGTATTCGACCGCGGAAATTTTGTTGAGCTTGTCGAGCAGGCCGAATTCTTCTCGCTGCTCTTCGCGGAAGACGCTGCTTCCTGGAGCGGCGAACGGCAGTGGATTTTTGGGATCGACTTCCAGCTGTACGCCATCGTGCTTGGGACCAAGATAGTTGGCCCCATGTGCTCCAATCCCACCGCAGCAGTCGGCAATCGGCGTTCCCATGACTACGAACTGCGGCAGGTTGTCGTTGAGCGAGCCGAGTCCGTAATGCACCCAGGAGCCGATGGTGGGGAAGTTCCCTTCCAAGGCATGCCGCCCGGTATGGAATTGAAGCTGGGCCCCGTGGTTGTTGTCGGTGGTCCACATTCCGCGGACCAGACAGAGGTCATCGGCCATCCGACCCAAGTTGCTCCACCAATCGCTCATCGCCAAGCCGCTCTGGCCGTATTGCTTGTAGCCGACTTGCAGCGGGTAAATCTTGGGATGCACTTTGTGCAACCCTTCGATCACCTCCCGCAGATTTTTCTTTAGATGCGGGGCTTCCAGGACGGATTTGTACGGCGTCTCTTCAAAGGTTTTACCGCCGTACTTGGTGAGCTCCGGCTTGGGGTCGAAGCTCTCCATTTGGCTCATCCCGCCGACGAGGAAAATCCAGATGACGCTCTTGGCCTTGGCGGGATGATGCAACGCTGCAGGTGTCTCTTCACCGCGGACGATCCCATCCCGCATGAGTAGCGAGCCAAGCGCAAGGCCGGTGCAACCCATGCCGATGTCGGCCAGGAAAGTGCGGCGTGAAAATGACGATTTCATAGGTTTCATTGTATCACCTACATGAATCAACCACGGATTTCACGGAATACACGGATGAAGAAAATCGCTTGATACTCTGCTCATCTTGTCCGTGCAGTCCGTGTCATCCGTGGTTCACCTCGTTCTACGTAGCCTTGGGTTTCGAATCCCCGCTCAGCACCACATCCAGCGGATACCCATGCGAAACCGTATGGGGACGCCCTTCGCGGTCGTGAATCAACGTGTGAGGTTGGATGCCGAGCAGATGAAATATCGTCGCCGTTACATCGGCCGGCCCGACGGGATTGTCCGCGGGGAAAGCGGCTTGCTTGTCGGAGGAGCCGTAGACCTGGCCCCCCGGTACGCCACCACCGGCCAGCCAAATCGTGTTGCAGGCTCCCCAATGGTCGCGGCCGGCGACTCCGTTGACTTTGGGCGTGCGGCCAAACTCGCTGCTCCAGACGACGAGCGTGTCGTCGAGCAGGCCGCGGTCCTTGAGGTCGGCGAGCAGCGTCGCTACCGGCTGGTCGGTTTGCGGAACGAGCCGCTCTTTGAGCTGCTTGAAGTTCTGGGCGTGCGTGTCCCAGGTGGTATCGACCCCCGGCTTGTCGCGGTGCCAGTAGACAGTGACGAGGCGGACGCCCGCTTCCAGCATCCGGCGGGCGAGCAGGATGCTTTGCCCGAACGTGCCGCGGCCGTATCGGTCCCGCTCCTTGTCGCTTTCCGCGGACAGGTTGAAGGCGTCGCGAGCGCGGCTAGAAGTGACCAGGTCCGCCGCCTTCTGATAATACTCCTGCATCGGCCGGACGCGGGTGCTCACTTCCAGCCCGCTCGCTCCGGCATTGAAGGTTTCCAGCAAGGTCTTGCGAGCGGCGACACGGACTGGATCGAGCCCTTCGCGCTGAGCCAGCATGTCGATTTTGAAATTCGGCTCATCGGGATGCTGGTCGATGGTGAACGGGTCATATTTGTTGCCGAGCACGCCGGCGAACTGGCCCGGAGTGAGAAAACCGGCGGTGGTGCCGATTCGCTCGGGCAGGCCGACGAATGAGGGCATGGCCGCTTCCGTCGGCAAGAGCTTGCTGATCACCGAGCCGAGATGCGGCATGTCGATGGGGCTGGCCCCAAAATTCTCCGCACTGAGCCGGTGCTTGTGCCCCGTGAGCATCCAGTGAGCACCAGTGGAGTGGTTGTTGTCTGAATGCGTCACCGAACGGACCAGGGCGATCTTGTCCATCTGCTGGCCGACGTGCGGCAGCAGCTCGGAAATCTGGATTCCCGGCACATTCGTCGGCACCGGCTTGAATTCGCCACGCACGTTGTCCGGCGCAAGCGGCTTCATGTCCCACAAGTCCTGATGAGCCGGCCCGCCCCACATAAAGATCAGCAGGCACCGCTTGGCCTTGCCGAAACTAGCGCCGGCATTCCCCGCAGCGGCACCCGCTTGTCGTTCGGACGCAAAAAGCGCCGGCAAACTCAAACCCAGCGGCGCGAGCGCCCCGATCCGCAACATGGCCCGCCGGCTGAGCTGGTCGCACATTTTCGGGCCGGCCTCGCGGCGGCTGGAAGTGAGGATTTCGAGCATCGGTGGGAATATTGGTCAGGCGGGAAGGACTATCACTATCATCGGCTTACGGGGAGTCCACTTCAATAGCTGTTGTTAAACCCCCCTGGTAAAACAACAACCCCCCCGGCCCCGTGGCGCAATTTGTGTTGGTAAACCCCCCGGGTTTACCAACACCCGCCTGGTTCGGAAATCCGAAACCCCAAATCCGAAACGGGCTCGTTTCCCAGTCTCAGACGGAAAATTGTCATTCAGTATCATCGCACTTATCTTGAAATGTAGCGCACCAACACTTGCAGACAGTTCCAGAAGGATACGCCTGTTCAGTTGGCACCGTCAAGCCCCTGGCGGCCAGATTTCCCAAAATTCTCCGTGGAGTTGCCACCCTTGTTTTTTTCTGCTAGCTGCCCCCCTAGAATGACAACGTTCTTGGCACCTGGGGTTTCAGGGTCCGCAAAGCCCGCTCTTTCATTTCAAGGAGATTGCTATGTCCAGTCAATTTGCAGTTCGGTTTTGGAAATGGCTCGTGCCCGCCGGCATTACGGTGGGGCTGTTTGGTTTGTGGGCTCCCGCCGGAGCCGACGACGAAAAGGTAGAAGTTCGCGTCGTCAAGGTGAAGGCAGAAGGGGACAAGGAGCGAAAGGAAGAACCTCGGGCAGTGGAGATTCGCAGGGAAGAGCCCCGCAAAGAAGAAGGTCGCAAGGAGGAAGGCCGGAAAGAAGAGGGACGCAAGGAAGAGCCCCGCAAGGGAGAGGGGCAAAACATTGAGGAACTCGCCAGATTGGTCAAGCAACTCGCCGGCCAGGTGAATGAGCTCCGCGAGGAAGTCCGGGGCCTCCGCGGTGGTGCCGGCTTTGCCGTCAATTCCGAGGAGTATCGAAAGAAGATGGAAGAGATGGCCAAAAAGTTTGGTTCAGGCAACCCCGGTGGCATCAGCCCGGAAAAAATGAAGGAAGAAATGGAACGGCGCTTCAAAGCCGAACAAGGGAAGTTCGCTCGCGAGGGGGGTGGTTCGGACGAGGCCAATATCCGCCGTGAGATTGAGAAGCTCAACGCCAGGCTCAAGGAAATTACCGCGGGGAAGAAGGAAGGCGATAGGAAAGAAGGCGGCGATAGGAAGCCCGACGGCGACAGGAAGCCCGACGGCGACAGGAAGCCCGATGGCGATAGGAAGCCTGATGGCGACAAGAAGGAAGGTGGCGACAAGAAGGAAGACAAGAAAGAAGATAAGAAGGACGACGATAAATAATCGTGGACTCGTCCCCAAGCTCCGCTTGGGAACGAGGTAATGATTCCACTCAAACCAACAGCTGCCCGGCCAAAGTAATTGGCCGGGCAGCTTTGTTTTGCACTCCCCGCGGGACGGGACTATTTTTGCTCCCCCGCTTTGGCGCCGGTGGCCTTTGGCTGGGCTTCACCGGCAATCGGCTTTTCGTCCGGCTTGACCAGCAGCCCTTCGTCGTCCCGCAATTCCTGGACGTTGGCGGTGACAAACAGGTACAGATTGGCCGGGCCTTCTCCTTCCGTGGTGAAAGTCATGCCGCCGATAAGAGAGGGTTTGCCTACGGGAATGCGCAGCGTCGTGGCCAGCCGCTGCGTTTGCAGGGCGGGGCGGTCGATGGCGGCGATGATCTGCTCGATGGTCGTGCCGCTGCCGCCGAACAGTCCCCGGTCTTTCACCGGGGCTGGCTGGGGGGACTCGCCAAACAGGTTGACGCGGCTATGAACGTCGAGCACCACGAACTTGGCGTTGCGGGTGACAACCGGCGTGATTTGCAGCGCCGCCCCTTCCTGGATGGAGCGGACGATCGGCTGATAGAGGGCCTGCTCCTTGTCCGACTTGCCCGCAATCGGCGTGACGCCGCTGATGATCAGCCGCTCGCCCCCCGCCCGCGTGAAGACGGTCTGGCCGTTGTGGCAGGTGAGCATGGCGTGGTACGGCGTTCGCTTCTTCCCTTCCGCAGCGGCGGCGAGGAGTTTTTTCCAGGTGGCATCGGAGAGGACGCCGTAAGGCGCGCCCACACCGGCGGCTTGAAGATCGGCGGCCAGTGCGTCGCTGACTTGAGCTTCGCTGAGCCAGAGCCAGTGGGCCCGCACGCTGACGGTGCGGAGCGTACCCCAGCGCTTGCGAAACAGATCCAGCAGCGAGCTGATTTTGTCGTGCGTCTCGGCGTCGGCGGAAATGAGGAGCGAGGCTCCAATCGACGCAATGGAAGCCGGCCCGCCCACGGTGTCCCAGTCGTCCTGTGAAATCGTGGTCGTAATGACTTCAATTAACCCGTCCATGCTGGTCCGTGGACCGGCAGAGGCCCCAGCGCCGCTGCCGCGTTTTGAGGAAAACTGACGTTGGGTTCCTTTGTCGGCGGCCAGTTCCTTGTCAATCGTCTCTGGCACGTTAAACATTCCGCCGCCACCCCCCATGCCGCCGCCGCCATTGGGGCCGGTCGCGGAAGCGGAAGGGCCATCGCCCGAGAATACCTCGTTTGCCTCCGGGTCGAGTTCGCCCCCTTCCCTAGCAACATAAGGCGGTGCCACGGCAAACAGGTCGCTCAGGTCATACAGCCGAATGACCATGCGCGGGGTCTCCTCTTCGCGCAACCTGGCCCGGCTGGAGCCGAGCTCGGTCACTTTGCTGTTGGGATCGGAGCTCCGCGCCGCCACGCGGAGCTTCTCCTGGATGTCCAGCAATTGTTCCTGCAATTCGCGGGTGCGGGGATTCTCCTGAGCCCTCACGGTTTGGGACGTGAGCATCAAAACGATAGCAACGCCAAGATTGATGAACCTGCACATATACAGCGTCTCCTCAAGTTCCGAGTTGGCGCAAAGAAAGCTCAGGGGGAAGCGGCGCGATAGCCGCAAGCGAGAGCCAGGGGGAATGGCGGCATTTCTCGGCGCGATCAAAGAGATTGCCGAGAGGTAAACCGCCTTGCCCTGACGAGCGTGCGGTCACCTGCGCTGCGAAGAGGCCATGAGTTTTGCCTGCCAACGAGCGCCCCTGTCGGATTGCATGATAGGGGGTTCGCGCCGGGGACGCAATCTGGATGGCCTGGGAGATCCTTTCTGCGGCTGCGCAGTGACGAACCTTGGTCGAGGATTTCCCAAATTCTTGTACGAATTTGTACGAAATCCATCCCGGCTTCCCACTATTAAAGGTGACAGCTGAGATTTGGAGTTCCCATGCGGAGGATTTGCCATGCGTTTGACCCTGCGAACCCTGCTGGCCTATTTGTACAACGTGCTGGAACCGGCAGAGGCGGAAGAGTTTGCCGCTAAGATGCAGAAGAACCCGGATGTGGAGGGGCTGGCGCAGCGGATTCGGGGGATTACGCACAAGGTGCGGATGACGGCCCCGCGGATTGACGCCAAAGGGTTGACCGACGATGCCAACAATGTGGCTGAGTACGTGGACAATGTCCTGCCGGATGACCGCGTTGGCGATTTTGAGCGGACATGCCTCGAATCGGACATGCACCTCGCCGAGGTCGCGGGCAGCTATCAAATCCTGACGATGGTTCTGGGGAAGCCGGCGGAAGTTCCGCCTCCGCTGCGGGAGCGGATCTATAACCTGCCCAGCGAGGAGGCCGATGCTCTCGCCCCTTCGCGAGAAGAAGTGTCTCCCGAAAAATCCCGCATCCGCAGCCGCATTGTGAAGGCGGCCACGGCAGCGGTCGACGCCTCCCGTCCCCAGGCCGAGGTGAAAACAACCTCCACGCATCCGGTGCCGGAAGTTCCCGAATATCTGAAGGAAGGCTCTCGATTAGGCGTGGTTCCCATGATCGCGGCTTCCCTCTTGGCGTTCCTGGTCGTCGCCGCGGGAATCAGGACGCTCGGTCCGTATGACCGGACTAATCCGGCGCTGGCCTGGATGTACGCGGATGAAGCAATTGTCGATGCCGGACCAGGTCAGAACGAAACCCCCGTCACTCCCGAGCAGAAGACCGGGGGCACGGAGCCGGGCGAAGAGCAGAACGCAGCGAAGAATTCGAAAACAAAGCCCGAAGCAATCGCACCTGACGTTCCCGAGGAGAATAGTGTCGAGCCGGGACCGGTTGCGGCGGTGGGCAAGAAGGAAACTGTTGCCACCAAACCGCCGATGACGGAAACTCCCGCGGAGCTTGTCCCCGAACCGGCCACGACCGTGCCCGAACCGGCGAAGACGGTTCCCAATCCAGCCAAAGGACCGAAGATTCCCGTGAAGACGGTTCCGGTTCCCGTCGTGAAAAAGGAAGGGCCGGAATTAGGCCGCTATACTTCGGACGAGCAAGTGCTGGCCCGGTACGACGCCAAGGAGATGGTCTGGAAGATGGTTCCAACGCGGGATCTCATCTTTGCCGACGAACAGTTGCAAGTGCTGCCGACCTATCGTCCGCAGATCGCCCTTTCGTCCGGCGCGCAAATCACGTTTGCCGGGGAATCTCTCGTCCAGTTAGAGGCAGCCAAAAAGGCCGGTGCCAGCCGCATGACGGTGCAATATGCCCGCATGGTAGTGGTCACGGTGGGGATGCCCGGCGTACCTTTGGAGCTGGACCTTTCCGGCCTGAAGGGGACGTTGATCCTGAGAGATGCCGATGCGGGAGTGGCGATTGATTCCCGTCGCTATCTGCCCCCCGGTTCCGACCCCGAGAAGGATCCCGCCTTCGGCGTGGTGGAAATCTTCACGACGAGCGGCCGGGCGACCTGGCAGGTCGAAGGCGCGGCGGAAGCCATCGAAGTCCCCGCCGGTCATTTGCTGACCTATGTGGTGGGGGCGGACGAGGAGCCGGACCTGGCCGGACCGTTCAAGGCTCCCGCGTGGATTGACGCGAGCAGCCTGTCGGACATCGACCGGGTCACTTCCCGAAACATCCTCAAGATGCTCGAACCCCAGAAGCCGCTCGACGTTCGTTTTCAAGAATTGCTGAGCGATCCGGCTGTGGACGTGCGGGCGCTGGCGGCGCGCTGCCTGGGCTACCTGGACCAGTTCGAGCCGTTGCTCAAGGACTTGAGCAGCGCGTCGCAGAAGGCGTTTTGGACTTCCGAAATCGACGCCCTCCGTCACGCCCTCAGCCGCAGTCCCGAGATTGCGGGCAGACTCAAGGAGAACTTGGCGGCCCTGAAACAGGGGAAAACGATTTACCGACTACTGTGGGGCTATAGTCGCGAGCAACTGGCCGACGTGGGCGCGGCGGAACTGGTGGAGTCGCTGGAAAGCTCGGATGTGGAGGTCCGCGTTCTGGCAAGCGACAACTTGCGGCGGATCACCGGCGCTCCGCACAATTATCGCCCCGAAAGACGCCCCGACGAAAGCAAGCTCACCATCAACAAATGGAAAGAGCGACTCAAGGATGGAACCATCGATTACAAGACGCTGCCCTCCCCCTTCATGGAGCGCGTGCCGCTGGTGCCGAAGGCGGCTCCAGCCGCGGGCAAGGGGAAATGACAGACGAGGAGAAGCAAACCGATTGTTAGCCACGGATGGAACACGGATGAAACACGGACGAGAAATTATCTGCGACGCAAATGGTTGACTTGAGTTCAAAAATCCGTGTTCAATCCGTGTTTCATCCGTGGCTTCCCTCTGCTGGACTTTCAGCGTGGCCCGACCGAAATCCAGTACTCCATTTCCGACACTTTCCCTTCGCAGTCAAACCGCTCGTCATAAAGTTCCACGTCGGCAATCTCGGCATGTTGCCAGCGTGATTGCGGCAGCCAGACGCGGTAGATTTCGTGACAGGTTTCGCCGATTTTCTGGATGGGACCGCGATGCAAGAACACCGCGAATGTTCCGGCGGGGATGGTCCGCGAGACCATTCCTTCCGGCACCGCCGCGGCAGGAAGTGATGGCACTCCGGCGATGTATTGCAACTCGTCGGGGTGCGAGCGCTGCTCTTCTGGCCGGCCGTAAATAATGCCGTACATGGCGTGGCCGATTCGTCCGGGAATTTCGCTCGACCTCTTCCAAAGCCGGTCCCAGAGCGGCGGAATGACCTGAAAATTATTGGTCTGGGGCGAGAGCCCGTGGAGGAATGACGCCTCCAGGCCGATGATCGTCATCGCCGGCTTCTCGATGATTCGCGGCTCAAGCATCGAAATCCTCATTTGGCATACTCGGCCTCGGTTTCGGTCAGCAGGTGGTCATGATTGGCGTCGAGCTTGTCGAACTGTTCGGCTGTGCCGAGAAACTCGCGGGAAGACAGCTCGCCGTCCCCGTTGATGTCCATGTCGGTGAACCAGCTTCTGGCCGGACGAGGAACAGCTGTCCCGCGCTGCACGAATGCGCGGTTCATGCGCGGGTCATTCAGCGATTGTCCCCGGACGAAAGTAATCCGCAGCAGGCTGGGAAACTCCTCCGGCTCCAGCTCTCCGCTCTGATTGCCGTCGAGCAGCAGCAGCCGCTCACGCACACCCACCAGCTCGCGCGGTCCCAGGCGGCCGTCGCGATCGACGTCGGCAAATTTGAACAGCTCTTTCGGCTCGTCCATGATGTCCACAAAAACCCGGTTGCCTTCCAGCAGCGAGCTCTCGTCGAGCGCCGCGCGGATTTCCGACTCAATCACCTTGCCGTCGCCGTCCCGATCCCACTGGGCGGCCAGGCGGGCGACGCTCGGCACTTTGCGTTCCTTCTCATCGAGGTAACCATTCTGGTCGCGGTCGAATTGCAGCATGTAGTTACGAGCCAGTTCGCTGCTGTTGAGACTCATGCGGCCGGGCGATTGCCCATTCACGGCCAGCCGCAGGCCGGGGATTTCCAGCTTGAACTGGCGCTTGTCGGGCACCTTGTCGTCAACCAGTGCCGACAAGCGGGCGGATTCTCGCAGAGCATCGCTGACGGAAGTGATGAACGCCCCGGAGGGTTTCGGTGCGGCGCTGCCCAGATTCGCTTCCACCCGAACATGCGGCTCGGCGGCCAAGAGCTTGCGAAGCTCTGTCGCATCCAGCAGCCCATCGCCGCTGGCATCGAGATCGCGCTTCAGCTCCCCCAATCGCGGTTCGCCATTGCCCAGTGTGCTCCGCTGGGCGGGGTATTTGGTCCCCAA
Organism: Planctomycetaceae bacterium; assembly: GCA_005778405.1. Classification (GTDB taxonomy): domain Bacteria; phylum Planctomycetota; class Planctomycetia; order Pirellulales; family Pirellulaceae; genus SXOA01. The sequence continues at coordinate 11,053 of SXOA01000111.1, read as the reverse complement.
TTCCTTGGCCAGGTGTTCCCAGTCGGTCTCCTCCGCCAGTTGCACCAGAGCCGCCCGGGCCGGGATGCGGGTGGGATAGGCGGCGGCACGTCCTTCGAGCAGTTCATAGGGCTCCACAAGCTCGTTGTCGTTGGCGTCGCGGAGGTGCAAGCGGTGCGGCAGATTCTCGAGCTCGGACTTGGAAATCGTGCCGTCCCGGTCCTGGTCGGCCAGCTGCTGAAAGCAGGTTTCCCAGGAAAGCGGGCCGGCATACGCTTGCCCCACCACCAGCGGTGGCCCACCAGTCATCACGCACGCCATCCTGCGGAGTTCGTACCGGCTGGCGAAACCGTCCAGGTCGAGGTCAAACGCCAGCCCCATCTTTCCCTGTGGCGCACCGCGCACTAGCGCCCCTCGGCCGGGCAAACGAATTTTCTCTCCTTCGGTTGCCCATTCGATCTGGTTGCCCCCAATGGTGTCGGCTGCTTTGATGGCTGCGTCCAGTTGCCGTTCCAGAAGGGCCGGATACGGCTGGCCATCCACCGTCACCTGGGCCTCGATCAGAACTGGTCCACCGGGCGCCAGTAGCAGAAAGCGAACCTTGCTGTCCTGCGGGTCAACTTCCTTGCGAACCAGCCAGCCGGCGGGAAGCACCGCGCGATAGGCGTTGCTGCGAACCTGAGCGACCGCCGAAAGTGGCAACGTCAAAACAAAGAGCAACGGGGCGATGGCCAGCAAGTAAACCCGCATGACGTGCTCCTTCGCATCATTCTCCCCGCAGCGAAACATGCAACCAGAACGGGTGCTGCCGGTCGCCGCGGGTGCGGGCGTCTTCCAGCAAGTGCGCGATATTCGGAGCCATGCTTCCGGGCACTTTCTTGGTATTCACGTAGACGGTGATCTTTTTGGAGAAATCCACCATCTCCGGGGCCAGCCAAACAGTCACTTTTCCCGCGCCGCAACTCACCCAGACAACACCGTTACCATCCTTGTCGGTGTTATAGGAGCCGCGGATTTGCAAGGCATTCCCCCGCGGAGGCTTGTCGCCGGTCCACTCCACTGGATGAATGATGGAAGCGGTCGGCATGTTACTGAACTCCGCAAACCAGAAGAAGTTGTCCCAGGTGCGGAGCGATTGGTAGTTTTTGTTTTCCGTGTTGGCCGGCCCACCGAATTCTTTGGGAAAGAAATCCCGCCGGTGAGAGGGAAGCTCCATCCACTCAAACAGGTTCTGGATTTCGTCGTGATAGCTCTCGTGACCACGCCCTTGAAACTGCGCGATCATTACGTCCCAGTTGTTCGCGTCCGAGTGCTTCAGGTAGCGGTCCCACTCGACGGCATTGGGGGCCCACTTGTTGCCGTCCCGCTCGCCGCAAATGAAATACATTGGCAGCAGCGCCCCGTTGTTGGGATAGCGGATGATGAACTTGCCCGCTTCGGCCACGATGGGAATCATGCCTGCCCAGAGATCGGGATGTGCCAGGCCAATGTCCCAGGCCGCGTCCCCCCCCATCGAATGTCCGCTCAGGAAGACCCGGTCGGTATCGACGGCAAAACGCTTGAAGACCTCGCGGAGCGGATTGAGCACGGCCGCGTGCTCGCCCGCCGAAAACTCGTATTTCCGCTGATATTCCCGCTGCCAGATCGGCGCGACCACGATATAGCCATAGCGATACGCCTGGCCGTAGCGGGTGCCTGCCTCCTGGGAATAAGAACCGGCCCACCAGTCAACTTGCTGCGCGGGGGAAGTGCCGGCACCGTTGAGCGTGACGACGACCGGATAGCGGCGGTAGGGATTGTATTCCGGCGGCAGTTGCACCAGGTACTTGATGTTCGGATGCTCGGACGGCCCCTTCGCCTCCAGCAGGTACAAGCCAGGAATCCCCGTGTTGCCCAACATCGGCTGGGGCGGATCGTTCCCTTCGGCCTGACCGGGCGCGGGCTCCTTGGCGGGTTCTTTAACGGGCTCTTTCGCGGGCTCGTCTCCGACTTTGGCCGGAGGCTTTTCTTCCTTCTTTACTTTTACGCCGGGGAGCGGCACTTTTCCGCCAAACTCGGCAGCACCGGGAATCTCCTCCTTCTTTTTCGGGGCGTCCTTTTTCCCCAGGATCAGGTCGTCGTCTTGTGCGGCTTCTTTCGGGTCGCACGGAGCCTCCTCGGCAACTGGCTTCGCCTCCTTCGCTCGGCCAGGGATCATTGGCGCTTTGGGTTTAGGAACGTCTTTGCCTGCGCGATTCCCTTCGATGGTCTTAATCGCTTCCTTGACGGGATCCCGATCCTTGAGTCCCAATAGCTCTTTCGGATCACCCAGAACGGCGACCGGCGCGGCATCCACCTTGGAAGTCGGGTCGAGCGGCGGCTTCATGTGGGCGATCAGTTTGGCGACGAACTGCGGCGTGCCACCCTCCTGTTCCTTGAGCTTCTCGAGCACGGCTTCCCGCTCGGCGGGAAGGCGCGAAGCCAGGTAAACCCGCACCAGATTGCGGGCCTTGAACAGCGACCGCGTGACCGCCAGATTGTCGATCCCCGCCCCGTTCCCCAGCAGCCAGCCGCTGATGGCCAGCGAGAGTTTTTGCTCGGGCTTCAGAGCCGGGTCGCCGGCCAGTCGGATATAGTCCGCCATCCGGTCGAGTGTGTGCACCGTGATTTCGGCGGCGATTTCCTCGCAGGCCGGGCCAATCTCTTCCTTAATCTTTTCATCCTTGACCGCATCAAAGTTCTCCTTCATCAACTTGATGACGGTCCGGCCTTGCTCCACCTGGCCGTCCATTTCGGCAATCATGTCCCGCACTTTCAGAAGCGTCTCGCCGGCAATCCCGTCGGCGGGGAATCCCTTGAGCATCGCATACGCCAGTTCCGGCTGGCCGGCAGCGCGGCGGAGCTCGATTTCCTTCAGAATCCGCTGGGCCGCGACCTGCAACAGTTCCTGCTCCCGGTCCTTCAAGATCGCCAGTTCAGGAAAGTCCTCGATGACTTTTGCCAGTTCGTCTCGGGCCTCTTTGTTCCGGTTGGCCTGCACGTACAGCTTCACAATCCGCAGCCGGTCATCGGAGTTTTTGGGATCGATGTAGGTGTATAAGATCTTGGAAAGTGTTTCGCGGGGAATCGAGCTCGTGGCAATCTTGGTTTTCCATTTATAGGAATCGACGTTGTCGTGCCGTTGCAGGGCCTCAAGCTGGGTCCAGTTCGGCGTGATCTCCGTGATCCCCTGAATGATTTCAAGATTGCCGCTCGGGCCGAGCATCGTGAATATCCGCCGGCCCCGTTCGTCGAACGGCTGGATGCGGACAATCGGGCCGACGGTGACGATCTCTTTCGGAGCACTTTCGGCGGTACGCTGCGAAATCTTGATTCGCTCCATGGTGCGCGGCGTGGCGGCAGGCTCGGAAGCGCGTTGATTCTCGCCGAAGAAGACCCGCCGTAATTCGTCGTCCACCAGGCCAATTTGTTTGATGCCTGCGGGGCCGGCCGCCCTGGTGATATCGACCTTGAGCGAAGCAACGACGCCGAATCCCCCCTCCAGCACCGTTCCATTCTTGAGCGTGACCGTCTCCGCCCGCAGCGGAGCGGGCGAGAGGAGCGCCAAGATGGCGAGCCAGACGAGTGAACTTCGCCAAAGCCGCTTGCGGGCGAGACGACGAATCATGGAGCTGTTCCTTGTAAGCACCAGTCTCACGGGCTTGCGAGCGCAAGCGCGGCTGGAGCAATTATACCCAGCGCAGTCGCCGAACCACCCAGTCGTCACCGGGATGTCCGCCACGAATCCGCGCGCCCCTGTATCTCCAGCTTTCATTGTGAGCATCCCCGGTGCTAAGTCAACGCATTTCTGGCGGCCTTTTTGCCAGGATCCGTTGACCAGGAGCGACTTGGTGGCACAGAGCCGCAAAGCCTTGTCGCCCTTGACGCTATTTGCTTGGCACTCCTATACTTCCAGCGAGGAACCAGCGGGCATTTTGCCCAGCGCCAGCGGGCATTTTGCCCAGGGAACTACCATGAAATCGTCAGGTCGCCATCACAAGCCGGTCACTAACGAACTTGCCCAGTGGCTGGGTGCACATCTCGAAGAGTGGAAGCCCCACTTCCCGTTGATCGGCGGGATTGCCGTCATCGTGGCGCTGGGGGCCATTATTTACCTGCTCGCTTTTTCGGGGGACGACAACTCCAGCGCGCCTTCCTGGGCGGCCTATCATTCCGCCTTTGGGGATCCGAAGGTCGAGGATGCCCTGAAAACCGTCGCTGAGAAACAAAAGGGAACCCAGGCCGGCCGCTGGGCAATGTTGGCACTGGCCGATCAGCAAATGCGACAGGCGACGCAGGAGCTGGTGCAGAATTCCACAGGGGCCAAAACCAAGCTCGCTAGCGTAGAGACCATCCTTATCGAAGCCGAGACCGGATCCAATGACAAGGCGTTTCTGGCCCGCGTCCATACCAGCCTGGCCAAGGTAAGCGAGTCCGCGAACAAAATTGAGCAGGCCCGCAAGTATTATCAATTGGTCGCGACCAAGGATGACCCGGACGGAACCTTCGGGAAGGCAGCGACCAAGTCGCTGAAACGTCTGGACAAGGGGAGCGATGTGCCGGAACTTTTGGCGTGGCTCGACACGCAAGAAGTGGCAGCACCCGATTCTAAGTCTTCTGGCAATCCGTTTGATTTCGGCCAACGGCGGGAACCGCTGCCAGAGCGACCGGACCTGAGCATCCCCGGCGAGATGAAGCTGGATGGACCCAAGGGAGGCTCGCCGCTTGGACCGTCTCCGCTCGATACTCTGCCTTTGGACCTGAAAGGACTGCCTGGTCTCGACAAACCGGCGGCCGAGACTCCGAAAGAGGAATCTCCTAAGGAAGAACCCAAGACCAAAGCACCGGCAGTTCCCAAGGCGGTGAAGCCGGCTGTTCCAACTCCGGTGAAGCCCGCCGAGAAGAAAGATGAATGACCAAGTCCCAATGTCCAATGACCAATGAAGACATCCTTCCATTGGTCATTGGGATTTGGTCATTGGTCATTAAGCTCTCACCATTCCCATGCTCACACTCTCCGGCCAAGGCGCGATCATCACCGGTGGCGGCACGGGAGTCGGCAAAGCGACTGCCTTGCGTCTGGCGAAAGAGGGCTGCCACATCCTCGTCAACTACAGCCGCTCGCGGGACGAAGCGGAGGCGACCGCTGAGGAAGTTCGCGAACTGGGAGTAAAGTGCCTCGCTTATCAAGCCGACGTGGCCGACGATGCTGCTTGCCGCGCCATGACCCAAGCGGCGGAAAAAGAATTTGGCCGCGTCGATGTGCTCGTCAATTCCGCTGGCACGACCAAGTTCATCGCGGCGGACGACCTGGAAGCTGTCACCGATGACGTCTGGCTGAGGCTGTATCAAGTGAACGTGCTGGGTCCGTTTCACTGCATCCGCGCGGTCCAGGAGCCGATGCTGCGGGCAGGCGGCGGAGCGATCGTCAACGTCTCCAGCGTGGCGGCTCGCACGGCCAACGGCAGTTCCATCGCTTATTGCTGTACCAAAGCGGCGCTCGACAATCTCACGGTGTCGATGGCTCGCACCTTGGCTCCGCATATTCGCGTCAACAGCGTCGCCCCCGGCCTCATTTCCAGCCGCTGGGTGGCGCAAAACCTGGGCCAGGCAGCCTGGGAAAAGACACTCAAGTCCTTTGAGGAAAAGACGCCGCTCGGCCGGGTTTGTTCTCCCGAGGACGTGGCGGCTGCCATCATGAGCTTCATCACCGGCTCGCAGCTCATCACGGGACAGACCATCGTTGTCGACGGTGGCATGATTATTTCTGCCGGCGCCACCATGCGGCGATGAATCGCCGCTGGCCGCTACAGTTGGCTCAGCCGTCACCATTGGCCGCACGAATTCGCCACTATGCGAGTTAATCGCATTGCCCTTCGCCGAGCGTGCGGCAGAGTTGGGAGACATTTTTTCGTTTCTCTTGAAATTGTGACTCATGAACACAGCCTTCGATTCGACGCAGTGCCGCCAGCATTTCTGCGAAACTCAAGAACGCCAAAGGGTTTCGCTCTTTGCCGGGCAGGATGTTTTCTTTGGAGACTTCATCGACACTTCCCCCAACGGCATCCGGGCCGAGTTCACCGATGAACCCACCGTGAAAATGGGGGAATTGGTTCGCGTGCTGGTCCGCTTCCGTCTGCACGACGCCATCGTCCGCCAAATCCGCCGCACCGATAGCGCAACGACATTAATCGGACTGGAGATTTTGGAGACCCCGGCATAGGCGACCCTTCATTTTCTCATCCCGGTTCCCCGCGCGGTCGAAACGGCATAGACGCTCGCGGCTCCCGCCTGAAGCAGCACGCGGGCCGCGGAATCGCAGGTCGCGCCGGTGGTGATCACATCGTCCACCAGCAGGATGCGAGCGCCCGCAATGTCATAGCGGCGACTGGCGGCGTAGGCCCCTTTGACGTTCAGCTGCCGCTCCGCGCCCATAAGCGTTGCCTGCCTTTTCATGAACATCTTGCGACAGTGGAGCAAATCGCCGGCACAGGGCAAGGACATCGCCGCGGCCAGCGACCGGGCCAGCGTCTCCGCGGCGCTCGTCCCCCGCACCAGCCGCCGCAACCAGTGCATGGGAACGGGCACGACCAACTCTGGCCGCTCGGGAAACGGCCGCTCTGCCAGCACGGCCGCCAGGCGGCGGCCCAAGGCCATCGCCAAGTGTTCGTGGGCATGATGCTTCATCCGCAGCACGGCCTGCCGCACGTCGTTTTCATAAAGCCCTCGCGAACGCGCCGCGCTGAACCCCAGTTTCCGATCGCGGCACTCGGCGCACTTGCCGTCCCCTTCGGCGGCTGCGGGAGCGGGCATTCCGCAGCGTGGGCAAAAATGCTTCTGACGATGAGCGAGGCGAATGACGCACGTTTCGCACAGCAGCGTGCCGTCTTCGCGCGGTGGACTCGGCTCTTCGCAGTAGGCGCAGGTCGGGGGAAAGACCAGGTCCGCTGCAGCGCTTGTCCAACTTTTCAGCCAACGCGGTGGTGTGAGAGTGCGACTCATGCTAGCACCCGGCGTTCGTCTTGACGGAACTCGCGAGGTAAACCTATGGTATCACACGCCGCCAGCACCCTGGAAAAGGATTTCCCTTTGTTTGATCTGATTTTCTCCCCCTACTACTACGCCATCAACCGGGCCTGGGTGGTGGACCGTTACGCCCTGGGGATGTTCTTCCGCCTGGTCATTGTCTGCTTCGTCAGCCTGGCGGGGCTGTATGTCGTCATTGACTGCTTCGGGAATTTTCAGGAATTCAATTCGTACGGCCGCCGCATCGAAGGGGGCATCGCCAAAGTGCTGGCCCAATACTATGTGGCTCGCATGTTCTGGTTCTTCGACCTCACTGCCGGCATGCTCGCCATGCTGGCCGGGCTGTTTGCCGTCACTTGGATGCAGCGGACCAATGAAATGACGGCCCTCGCCGCCGCGGCCATTCCACCCAATCGCATCGTCCGCCCGCTCGCCTTTGCGGCGGCCCTCGTCGCCGCCCTCGGCGTCGGCAATCGCGAAATCTGCCTCCCCAAAATCCGCGAGCGGCTGGCCAAGAACGCTCAGGACTGGCTGGGAGAAACCGCCAAGCCCTGCCGCCCTATGTTCGACATGCAAAGCGGACTGCTCATCGCCGGCAAGTTCACCTTCGCCAACGAAAAGCGGATCGAAGGAGCCAAGTTCAGCCAGTTGCCCGATGAACTCGAGTCCTGGGGCCGCCAGATCAGCGCCGACAATGCCTACTATGTCTCCGCCACGAAGCAGCACCCCGGCGGCTATTTGCTTCGCGGCGTTCATCAGCCGGCGAATCTGGCCGAAATGAAGTCCCTCGCCCTTGACGGCCAACCGTTGGTGTTCAGCCCCGCCGATAACACCTGGCTCCAGCCGCGGGAATGTTTCGTCGCCACCGGCGTAAACTTTGAGCAGTTAACCGTCGGCACGGCCTGGCAACAATACCTCAGCACCGGGGAACTCATCCGCGGACTCCGCAACCGCAGCCTCGACTACGGCGCCAACGTCCGGGTCACGCTGCACAAGCGGCTGGTCCAGCCGCTACTGGATATGTCGTTGTTCTTTTTGGGAGTTCCCTTGGTCCTGACACGTCGGAACCGCAATGTCTTTGTGGCGGGCATCCTGGGATTCGCGCTCGTCGGCGGATTCTACTTCGTGACCATGCTGAGCCACTGGCTGGGAGCCAACTACTTCCTCAGCCCCGCCCTCTCCGCCTGGCTGCCGCTCCTCCTCTTCGGCCCGCTGGCCTACATGCTTTCGCGACCGCTGTGGGACTAAGCAGTCTGCTGACTCTGTGGGCAGTCATGCCGCCACACGGTGTGTGCCGGCTACTTTCATTTCAGTATTCTAAACAAGTCGCTCCGTTGGTCCGTCCAAAGAACTTCGCGGTAGCGCTTTTTGGGCTTCTTTCCTGCGGCAATGGCCTTTTGGTCGGCTTTTTTTTCCTCCTCGAGTTCAGTTTCGCGGGCGATGATGTACCGCTGGATGGTGAGGTCTCCCAGGAACTCTTCGTTCCGCGTAAGCAGAATCCAGTCGGACGAGGTGTCGCCGACGCCGTCGTTGGAGCCGTCGTAGTGGACGGGGACCTGCTGGTAATCGAACTTTTTGGCGAGCGCGTTGACGACCGGCTCCAAATCCAGATAGCGGTTGCTGATATGAATGGCCAGGATGCCGACGTTTTTGCCGTTCACGTGCCGCATCTGCTTTTCATAGATTTCCAGGGCCTCCACGGTCAGCAGGTGGGCCGGGATGGCGTCGCCGCTGAAGGCGTCCAGCACCAGGACGTCGTAATTCTTGGGACTGGCGGTGTTCTTGGATTCCTTCTCCATCTGAATGCGGGCGTCCCCCAGCGTGATCTCCACCGTCGCGCCCCGCTCCTTGGCCCGGTCCAGGAATTTGAAGACATGCTCCTTCTTGTCCCCAATCTGGATGAGCTGCTCGTGCAGGGCGACTACTTTGGGGTCGATGTCGTAAAAGCAGTAGTAGTCGCCGCTCTTGGCGTGGGCCGCCATGGTGCCGGTTCCCAGCCCCACCACGGCCACGCGGATGGGCTGGCCGTCGCGGTGGCCCGGATAGTCCCGCACGGCAATGCCGGGGCCGGCCGCGTCGTCGTAATAAGTCGTCGCTTCGTCCATCCGGTCGTTGGCCAGGTACTGGGTGCCGTGCAGAATGCGGCCGTGATAGAGAGAGCGGCGGGAAGTGTCGTTCCCCTCCGCATCGTAATCGATTTCTTCTTTGACCCAAATGGTTCCATAGAAGTTGCGCGTTTGCAAAATCACGCCCGAACTCGATTCCAGCCCCGACAACTGGGCAGCCGCGACGATGAAAACGAAGCCGACGACGATGAAGGCGCTCGACCATTGCAACACCTCCTTGCGGGCCAGGAAGGTTGACTTGCTGGCGTTGAGAAGGGCGACCCAGCCAACGACAAACGTCCCCACGACGGCAATGGAAAGTTCGATGGGCTTGGTGAAGATCAGCGGGCAAATCAATCCGACAAAGATGCCGCCCAGGGCCCCGCCGACGGAGATCATCAGATAAAAACGGGTCAGATACCTGGGAGACGGCTTGGATTTGACAATCTCGCCGTGACAGAGCATGCAGGTGACGAACAGGATGGCCATATACATGATGGCTTGCGACTTGATGCTCTCGCGATAGTCCTCGGTGAAGGTGCTCCAGGAAAACTGGATTGCCGGAAGATGCAGAAACACCCGCACCTTGGTGGCGTAGCTCTCCAGGTCGCTGGCCTGGTCCAGCGCACAAACCAGGCCGATGAGCAGCACCCCCAGCGTTCCCCAGAGAGGGCGAAAGTACCAGATTTCGCGGTCGAAACAGATGATGAACGACAACAGGTACAAGCTTAGCGGCACCACCCACATGAATGGGTTGGGGGCGATGTCGGTGGAAAGGTAGCTGGTAAACGACAACAGTGTCAGCGACGCCAGGGCAGCGAGCATCACCCAGGCCGCTTCCAGAAACCAGGGGGGAGGAGCATCCTGCGGACCCTCTTTCCCGTAGTCGTCCAGCACCTTCGCCGGTATCGCCGACTTGGCCGACGTTGGCTCCGTGGAGCGGGCGGCGGCTTCGATTTCCATTTCGCTGGCAATCCGCCAGACCATGATCCCCAGGCCGCCGGCGAGGAGAGCGAACAGGGCGAAGCCAATCGACCAGAGCCAGCCCTGCGGGTTCACCGCGAACGCGGGCTCGAACAGAAACGGATAGCTGAGGAGCGCGCCGAGCGAGCCGATGTTGGAGAGGGCATAGAGGCGGTACGGCGAGTGCCCGGGATAGACCAGGGCGAACCACGCCTGTACCAGCGGCCCGCTCGACGAGAGCAGGAAGTAGGGCGCACCGACTTTTACTGCCAGCAGCATCAGAATCCGGAGCGCTGGCAGGTTGCCATCGGTCGGCTTCCACATTTCTCCCGGCACGATGGGGAGCGTGAGTACGGCCAGAGCCAGCAGGGCCGCGTGTATTCGCCCCTGCCACAGTGCCGAAGTGCATTTCGTCAGGATGTGCGCATAAGCATAGCCGCCGAGCAGCAGCACCTGAAAAAACAGCACACAGGTCGTCCAGACCGCCGGACTGCCGCCGAACCAAGGGAGAATCGTCTTGCTGATAATCGGCTGAACCTGGAACAGCAGGAAGGCGCTGGTGAGGATGGAGATTGCCGCCCACCAGGCCATTCCCGCGCCGCGATCGACTTTCATAACCTCATCCTGCCAAAGGAGATCGGAGAAGTGCCTAGTCTACTGTAGGCCGCGAGTGGAATGTAGGCAGGGTTGATGGTGAAGCGGTTCTGCACCCTGCCGCTTTTCGTGGCACACTGGTAAATTGAGGTCTATCCTCTCGCTTCCTGGTCCTGTACGCCCCACCGGCCGCTGACCTCTCCTGCACGCGGTCGCTACTGTCTTTATGCCCAAAATCACCAAGCTGCTTGTCGCCAATCGCAGCGAGATTGCCATCCGCGTCTTTCGCAGCGCCCACGAGCTGGGGATTCGCACGGTCGCTATTTACGCCCATGAGGATCGCTACGCCCTGCACCGTTTCAAGGCGG
>SXOA01000110.1 GCA_005778405.1 Planctomycetaceae bacterium | reverse complement strand
GCCCTGGGGGAAATGACCAGGCACCAATGACCAATGAAAACGGGCAAGTTATTGGTCATTGAGATTTGGTCATTAGTCATTCTGATTTACGGTTTGATTCTACTTGAACAACGAGCTTCTTCCACCGCTGTCGCGGGTGACGAGGTCGATGACGACGGCGCTGGCGAGGATCAACACGGGGTCTTCGGCAGCCAGGATCTTCACGCCGAATCCCTGGCTATTGGGCTCTTTCGTCGAAGTGGCGACGATGATCTCGCCCCGCTTGAAGGCGTAGTTGTCGTTATAGAAGTCCCCCTCGGCACAGAGGTCGTCAGGGCCGGGGACATCGATATGAAAGCTACACCGATTACCAGAAATCGACTGCTGAGAGACCTTTGCCACCACCTGGCCCCTCTGGCTAATGGTGTATTCGGTCCCCCAACTGAACATGGTCTGGGCGATGTATGCCAGTTCCCGCTGTTGCATATCCAGGAAGGAGAGCTGGCTGCGGAGGGCTATCCCCGCTCCATCGACATAATAGGCCTCCATCCCCTGCTCATCGAAGATGTGAAAGTCATCCCCCCAAGCCGACAGATCCTGCTTCACCACATAGCGCATAAACGGCTTTCGGCGGGCTATTTCTTGGGGCGGGTGAGAGCCTGGCTGCACCTTTTGCAGCGGACCCGCTGGTTGTTGATTTTGCCACCGCACTTGGGGCAGCGGCGAGAATTGACCTGGCGGGTGAATTTGGTGCGGGGGCGGGTCTTCATGGCGGACCTTGTAGGGGGGGGGCAAACGGTTGATTTAAGGGTCCAGTCTACCGGTTGGGGTGAAAATGGACAATTGGGACCAGTGCGAGGCATCTGGCTTCCGCGCGAGCATCGATACGTCGAGCATTGCGAAGGAACTGCTCGCAGAATTCGAGCGGCCAAGCGATTCGATCCCACAAGGACCTAGAGTCGATAGCCCAGGGGGAATGTCAAAACGGTGCGTCCACGTCCGAGTCGTCGATCGGCCCTTCCACGGCCGCACTGCGAGCGACCTTTTTTGTTCCCTTGGCCACTTTTTTCTTGGGGGCTTTCTTCTTGGGTGCCGCGCTGGCTCCGCTCTCGGTCGCCGGTAGTTTGGCCTTGCCCGTTTTCTTGACACGCGCCGCTTTGGGGGCAGCAGATGCGCGAGGTGGTTTGCGGCGGCTCTTTTTGCTGGGTCCGCGGGCGGCCCGTTCGGCGAGGAGGTTGAGGGCCTGGTCAAAGGAAAGGGCTTCGATGGTGACATCCTTGGGGACCGTGGCGTTTGTCTCGCCGTCGGTCACATAGTTACCGTACTTTCCTTCCAGCAGTTTCACCGGCTGCTTGGTCACCGGCGAGGCCTCGAAGGTCTTCAGCGGTTCTTTCGGCGCGGCCCTGCCTCTGCCGCGCTGCTTGGGCTGGGCGAGTAGGTCGAGCGCTTGCTGCAACGAGACGTCGACCGGCGAAAGCTCCTTGGGGAGCGAGCGGAAGTCGTTTCCCCAGCGAACATACGGACCATACCGCCCATTCGCCGCCAGCACGGGCTGCTGGTCGACTGGGTTTGCTCCCAAGGTTCGCGGCAGCGACAGCAACTGCAAGGCAACCTCGAAGGTCACGTCCGCCGGCTTCATATTGGGGAGTAGCGAAGCGTTCTTGGGCTTCTCCTCATCCTCCATCGTCCCCCGCATGACATACGGGCCGAAACGCCCCTGTTTGAGAAACACCGGCTTGTGGGTATCGGGGTCGATGCCCAGCGGCTCAGCGGCTTTGCTGGACGCGGCCAGCATTTCGAGCGCCTTGGCCATTGTCAACTCATCGGGAGGCATGTCCTGCAGGATGCTCGCCTTGCGGTCCCCCTGCTCGATGAACGGACCGAATTTTCCGACCCGAACGAAAACCTCTTCGCGATGATGTCCTTCCTTCGGCTTACCGAGCGAGAATCGCCCCATCTCCCGCGGGTCAATCTCGATGATTTTCGCATCTAGCTGCGGCTTGAGCCCTTCGGCTCCTTCGATTTTATTATTCCCAAAATAAAAGTCGCTGAGGTATTCGACCCAACCTTGTTCATGCCGGCTGATGGCGTCGAGCAAGTCTTCCATGTCCGCAGTAAACTTATAATCAACCAGCTTGGTCAGATGCATCTCCAACAGGCGGATGACCGAGAACGCCGTCCAGGTTGGGACGAGAGCCGTTCCTTTTTTGAAGACGTATTGGCGGGCCAAAATGGTGTCGAGAATCGAAGCGTACGTGCTCGGACGGCCGATTCCCTTGGCTTCCAATTCCTTCGTCAAAGCCGCTTCGCTGAAGCGGGACGGCGGCTGTGTGGTGTGCCCCTTGGGAGTCAAGTCGCGGAGGGAAATCGGGTCTCCGACTTTCACTGCCGGCAGCAGCCGCTCTTGATTGGCAAGCTCGGCATCGGGGTCATCGGAGCCCTCGACATAGGCCCGCAAATAGCCGGGGAACTCGATGGTCTTTCCAGAGACCTGGAAGATCGCGCCGTCCCCTTCCACTTGCAACGTGATAGTGTGTCCGCGCGAGTCCACCATTTGGCTGGCGATGGTCCGTTTCCAGATCAGGTCGAACAGCCGGAACTGGTCGTAGTTGAGCTCGCCACGGAGGGTTTCTGGAACCTTGAACGGATGGCCCGCCGGGCGGATGGCTTCATGCGCTTCCTGAGCGTTCTTCACTTTCGATTTATAGACTCGCGGCGAATCGGGCAGGAACTGCTCGCCGTACTCGGTGCGGACTAACTCGCGGGCGGCATCGATGGCGACCTGGGCGAGGTTGGTCGAATCCGTACGCATGTAAGTGATGTAGCCGTTTTCGTACAGGCTCTGGGCCACATCCATGGTGCGGCGGGCGGTGAAGCCGAGCTTGCGGTTGGCCTCTTGCTGCAAGGTGCTTGTGGTGAAGGGTTCCGCCGGCCGACTGGTGTAGGGGCGGTCCTCCAGGCTGCTGACTTGGAACGCGGCGGATTGCAATCGTTCCCGCAGGCCATTCGCCCCCGCTTCGTCGAGCAGCAACAGTTGCTGGTCCTTGATGACGCCGGTGTTGGAATCAAAATCCTTGCCCGAGGGAATCTTGCGGCCCCCCACGGAAACCAGTTCCGCGTCAAACTCCTTGGCCTCGCTGGTGGCAAACTTCGCCAGCAAATCCCACCAGCCGGCGGCGACGAACGCCATCCGCGCCCGCTCCCGCTCCACAATCAGGCGGACGGCCACGCTCTGCACGCGACCGGCCGAAAGCTTGGGCCCCACCTTTCGCCACAGTAGCTGCGAGACCTCATAGCCAAACAGCCGGTCCAAGATGCGGCGGGTTTCCTGAGCCCGAACGAGGTCTTGATCGATGTCGCGGGGATTGGCCAGGGCCTCGTGAATGGCCTCATCCGTAATCTCATGGAATACCAGCCGCTTGATGGGCACTTTGGGGCGGAGGACCTCCACGAGGTGCCAACTGATGGCTTCTCCTTCGCGGTCCTCATCCGTCGCCAGATAGAGATTGTCAACGTCCTTGAGCAACGCCTTGAGCTTGGCGACTTGCTGCTTTTTACCAGGGGGAATGATGTAGACCGGGGTGAAGTTGTCATCTACATTCACGCCGAGGTAGGCCCATTTTTCCTTCTTCAGCTCCGCGGGCATTTCCTTGGAGCCCGACGGCAGATCCCGGATGTGGCCGATGCTGGCTTCCACGGTATAGCCGCGACCCAGGAACTTGGAAATCGTGCGGGCTTTTGCCGGCGATTCCACAATGACCAGGGATTTGCCGCTGCTGCTTGCTCGTTTGGCCATCCGCTTTGACCTGTGCTTTCGGAAAACGCTGGGTTTTGGCTAAATGCCGTGTCGGACCAAGTTGTCTCTGCATTATCAGGTTTCGGCAGGGACAAACCTGAAGCCGGCCGTTCGCGGGCGGTCCAGCCGCTAAAGGCTTTGCTGTCGTTACTGGCGATTCGTACGGTCTTTACGGGCAAGGTGTCAAGCGGTCTGATCGAGAAAGTGGAGCCGTCCGATGCGGCAATGTTGATGTCGGCCGACCACCGACTGGAGGCGCGGCGACCACCCTAGCCCCTGATTGGCATTGAATTTACGTCGCTTGTCCCTACAATTTGACAGTCTAGGACCGCGGAGTCTTTGCGGCCCACATAATCCACAAAATCCCGCCGCGCGAAACAGACCGTTTTGCCGCGCGGCCCATTTTTAAGGCGGCATGTCCCCGATGGCAACTCCTATTATTAGTACTCTCCGCCGCAACCAGGGTTATGTTCTGGCGGTGATGGGGGTCGTTCTCATTATTACCTGGGTCATCGGACCTGCCGCCATGGACTTCTTTAGCGGTGGTGGTGGCAGCTCCCGTGGCCGCCAGTCGGCCCAGCCGCCGGTGGTCCAGTGGAACAAAGCGGGCCGGCCGCAGTTCCTGACCGAGGGGGACCTCGAACACCTGCGGCAGGAGCACATGGCGGTGCTCGATTTTGTGAAACGAGTGGTTACCAAGGCCGTGGACGGAGGTTTTCGGCCGCAGGCCCCTGGTCTGAATCTGACACCGAATCAGCGAGGAGAGATTTCACTAGGTCTGCCGATGGATAACAGCGAGGCTACCGTCGTCAACATCCTGTTGTTTGCGGAACTGGGGCACGAGTTGGGGGTGCGGGTCGACAAGGATGCGATGGTAGCTTATTTGAAGAACCTAAGCGGCTTCAGCCTGGAAAAGGAAGGGGACATTCTGGAGGTCGCGAAAGAAACCGTGAGCGACGCGGTTAACAAGAGCGGCCGGGTTCTTAGCGTGGACAGCCTGCTCGCCGCGCTCCGGAAGGAGTTGGTTTCCCAGCAAGCCCAGTACATGTTCGCGGCCAGCGTTACGAACGTCTCCACGGGAGAACTTTGGGAGCTCCACAAGCAACTCAATTTGCGCTACAGAATCGAAGCTTTTCCGATCGATGTGGAGAAGCTCAAGGCGGATTTCAAGGCGTCCGACGCCAAGCCCGAAGAGTTGATGGCCCTGTTCAATAAGGGAAAGGACCGCGTTCCCAACCCCGATTTGCCAGAACCGGGTTTCAAGACGCCGCACCGCATCGCCTTTGGGTATTGCACAGTGGACTACGAAGTCTTTCTAAAGAACGCCAAGGCCAAAGTCCCCGAAGATAAGGCCGTGGAACGGTACACGAAAGGGATTGCCCAGGGGGATTTCCGCAAGCCAAAACTGCCCGTCAAAGAGAAGGCTAAGGAAACGACATCCGAAGAGACCAAGCCTGGCGAAGAAAAGAAGCCCGCTGAGCCGGAAAAGACAGAACCCAAACCGGGCGAGCCGGCCGCGGAGGAAAAGAAGCCTGCTGAGAAACCGACCGAAAAGAAGCCCGAGTCCGCTAAGGAGAAGCCTGCCGAAAAACCCGCTGAGGAAAAGCCCGCTGGCGTTGCCGTAATTTGCCAGGAGGAACCGGCCAAGGAGACGAAGACAGAGGAAAAGAACCCCGCCGACCCCAAGCCGGCTGAAGAGAAAACGCCCGCCAAGGAAGCGACAAAGTCCGATCAGGACAAGACACCCAGCGCCGAGAAACCCGCCGGCGAAAAGACCGAAGACCCGGCCAAGACCGAGAAGAAGGAAGAGCCGGAGGAAATCCTGCACAAGACTTACGAGGAAGTCCGCGACGACATCCTGACGGAGCTCGCCCAGGCGGATGCCACGCAGCTTCGCGACGCGGCAGTCCGGGACGCGATGGACGAATTGCGGCAATATTCGACCAAACTCAAGCGGTTCGAGGAGAGCAAAGCCGAGAGCCAGGAAGACAAACTGGTAGTCGTCGAAGATCCCGGTGAGTTCCACTCCGTGGCCTTCGCCAACAAGCACAAGTTTGCCTGGGGCAAGACCAACCTGGTGGACCGACATCAGGCGGCCAGCACGGTCCTCGGCCAGAATGCAATTCTGCAGCAGGGACCGCAAGGTTCCATCACGTTCGCCCAGATGGCGTTTTTTGTGAGCGCCAATTTGTATGACCCCCAAGAGGCGTCCTCCTTCGTCGGTGATACGAAATACATTTACTGGCGAATCGATGACCAGCCCGAGCAGGCAGTCGAGCTGGAAAAGGACGGCAGCCTTCCCGCGGCTGTCAAAGCGCAGGTGGAACAAGCCTGGCTCAAGCAGAAGGCGTTTGACGCCGCCAAAAAACGGGCCGAAGAACTGGCCGCCAAGGTGAAGGGAACCTCCTTGCGGGGAGTCGTGGGGAAAACCGAAGAAGCCAAGATAGCGCAGCCTGTGCCATTCTCCATGTTCACGAGCAACGGCGTGCCGCTCATTTTCGGCGGCCAACCGGAGTACAGCCAGCCCAATGGCATTCCCCTCGCCGGCAAGGAATTCATGGATGTCGTCTTTAGCCTCAAACCGGGCGAAGCAGGAGTCGCCTTGGACCAGCCGCACAACGTCGTCTATGTGATCCACGTTTTAGCAGATGAGCCTTCGCTGGAAATTCGCCGGGAAATGTTCCTGAGCGCCATGCAGCGAGGTTCTATGTCCGATTTGATGCGCTTTGCGGGCCTCGAGAAACAGGGGGAAATGCAATCCCTCTTTGACGATCTGGAAAAGCACTTCAGCGTCAAGTGGACGCGGAATGCAAATCTAGGCCGGGGGGGCGACGAGTAGCCGCGGTGGATTGGCGCTACTTGCCTGGGGCCGCAATAGCGCTGGGTGCCGGCGTGGATTTGTCCGTCGGAGTTCCGGGCTGGGTAGGTTCGGGGTTCTTCCACTGCCGATAGAAGTCGTAGCCGAAACGGGCACCCAGGCCGAGGGAGATGCCGAGCACTACGATGATGATGCGGGTGCGCAACGTTAGGGCTTCTTCAGAGTGGTCAGGAATTCGACGACGTCGATCAGGTTTTTCGCCGTCAAGCTCTTTTGCAAATCGGCGGGCATCAGCGAGACTGGCTGTTTCTTCATGGCGGTGATTTCGTCCCGCGGGATTTTGCGAACGATGGCCTCGGCGGTCTTCACGCTCACCTCCTGCTCGGTCTGGCTGATCAGGATGCCCGATACGCTGGTGCCATCCTCAAGCAAGAGCAGGTGCGTCTCAAAGTTGTGACTGATGCCGGCGCTGGGGTCGAGGATGGAAACATAGAGCGCCTCCTTGCCGAGCTTGCTGCCGATTTCGGAAAGGTCGGGGCCGACTTCCTTCCCTTCCCCTTTCACCTTGTGGCACTTGGCACAGGTGCCGACGGTGGCGTAGACCTTGCGCCCTTCTTCGATGTTACCCGACTGTTTCACCAACTCGGCCACCGGCGGGAGCGGCTTGGCGTCAGCCGTGGCCGGGAGCTTGAGATGTTTTCCCGCTTCGGCTTTGATGTGGGCATCGCTAGAGGTAAGCAGGGCGTTGGCGGCGGAGAAGCTCAAGTCCGCGGGGAGTTTTTCCGCCTGCACCAAAGCGAGCAATTCCTTCTGTCCCGGCAGATTTCGGCCTAGAGCCGTTACCGCTGCCGCACGGAGGCCAACACTTTTTTCCGAAGGTACCAGAGGTAGCAGAAGAGAGTTCGTATTGTGGTCGCTGAGCAGACCAAGGGCCGCGGCGAGCTTAGTCGCTGCGGCATCGTCTTTGTCGGCCAGCGCCATCGCCAGATACTCCTGCTGACCCAGTTTCATGAGGAGCCGGACCGCATCGACGCCCAGCGTCCCGTCCGCATCCTCGACCGCCAGTCGCACCAATTCGTCCTTGGCCTCTTTGAGCTGGAACTTAGCCACAATGGAGAGATACTCATCGGTTCCCTTTTTTGTCTGCAAATACCGCAGTACTGACCCCTTCGCATCCTCTGAAAGCTGCGGGTTCTCCAGCCGCAACAGGGCCTTCACCCGGCGAGCATCCTTGGCGCGGGTGGCTTCGTCGATTTCATCCGCGCAGGCGTCTACTAACGACAAGCAAGCGATAAGGAACGTCGGCAAGAAGTATCGGATCATGAATCTGGCGAGTGGAGACAACAATACTAGCCCGACTCGCATGCGAGGAACTCCGCATTTCCCTCGCTCGCGCGTCGGGCTAGTGTTTTGGGCAAACGAACCCGTAGACAATATTCTACTCCGCCAGGCTCTTGAGGGCAGCTTCCTTTTCGGGGCCGGTGAGGAAGTCGAACGCCCGCACGTAACGGGACTGGTCGGCTTCCTTGGTGGCGGGATCCTTGAGGATTTTGGCGAGCAACGCCGGTGTTGCTTTGGCTCGGCTCCGCCAGATGATGTCCCGGCCGGCGGGAGTGGTGAGGGCGCTGTCCCCGGCCTGCTTCAGATACTCGGCGAGGTACGCATCCCACTGCTTGTCGGCACCAATGCCGAGGGCTTCGAGGTACCAGCGGTCCTTGCCGTCGTGTTGCGCGGCGAGTTTGGCCCAGAGAGCCGGTGCCTCCGGCGACTTACAATGCCGCAGAGAAATCGCAAGTTCGCGGCGGACTTCCGGTGCTTTGTCACCGGCCAGCACAGCGACCTTGGTCAGGTCGATCTTCTGTTCGCGGGCAATGCGGATGCCGGCGATCCTCACGTCGGGGTCCTTGTCCGCTGAGGCGATTTCCACAGCCTCTTCCGCTTCGCCGGGCAATTTCGCGAGCAGGAAAAGTGCCCGGGCCTTGCTGCGGGAATCTTTGGTCTTTTCGGCGTGCTCTTCAATGGGGTGATGGGCTTTGTCCCCCATCGCCACCAGAGCCGTGAAGGCTTGGTAACGGGTTTCCAAGTTGGGATTGTCGAGGGCCGCGAGCGCCCCTGCCGGTGTCGAGAGATCGAGCTTGGCGGTCTTATACGCGGACGAGCCCTTAGGAAATACCCGGAAGATTCGTCCCTTGTCCACTTCCTGCTGATTATGGCCGCCGACTCCGGGATCGTACCAGTCGCTGACGAACAATGAACCGTCGGGGGCGATGCAGGCATCGGACGGGCGGAACCAATTGTCTCGTTTCCCTTCCAGAATGTTGACCATCTCCGCCTGGTAGCCCGCCCCATCCTTTTTCACGGGGTAGGCGCGGACCACGCTCGGTCCAGCATCGCAATGGATCATTTGATTTGTGAATGGGCTCCCCAAAAGAGAGCCTTCGTTCAGGCAGATGCCCGTTGGCGAACCCGCGCCGGTGAGCAGCAGCGTCGGCACCACGCCGGGATCGTTCAGGTGCCAATGGCGGAGTGGAATCTCCTTTTCCCAGTTCTCCCGCGGTTGTTGCCAGCCGGCGCCGGTGAACTCGTCCTTGTAACCGTAGTTGCCGAACTCCATGACGAAATTGATGCGAACTCCCTTGTTGCCGTCGTCGTCATTGTCCGACTGCCAGATGGTACCGAAGGAATCAACGGCCACTTCCCAGTTATTGCGGAAATTCCAGCCGAGCGTTTCCAGGCCGCTGCCGTCAGGGTTGCAGCGAAAGACCATTCCCTCTTGATAGGGCTTGCGATTGGCGACAACTTCGTTGCCCGCCAGATCAGCAATCGGCTTGCCGTTTTTGTCCTTGATCTGGTTGCCGGAGTTGCCGAAATTGAAGTACAGCTTGCCGTCCGGGCCAAACACAAAAGCGTGGATGCCGTGGTCGTGCTGAGTGCCGGAGATGCCGCTGAACAGTGTTTCCTTCTTGTCCGATTTCAGGTCGCCGTTCTCGTCGGTAAAGATTTGCACCTTGTCATTAGCAGAAACGATGACTCGATTTCCCAGCACGCAAATGCCGTGAACGGAGTCGATGTCCCGCCCTTGATAGAAAACGGTTTGCTTGTCCGCCTTGCCGTCCTGGTTGGTGTCTTCCAGAACCAGGATACGGTCCCCTTCCGGCCGGCTGCCGTTAAACTTGCGGTAGTTCTTCACTTCGGCGGCCCAGACGCGGCCGAGATGGTCGATGTCGATATTCGTGATGTTGGAGATTTGCGGCTCGCTGGAAAAGAGGGTCGCTTCCAGGCCGTCCGCAATGTCGAGGTTAGCGACGGCATCGGCCGCTTCGCGCGACGCGCCCGCACCACCGGCTGCCGCGGTGGCTGTCGCCGGCGGCTTCTGGGTATAAACGAGAAACTGCACTGTCGAGCCGCAGCCCTGGTCAGTGCCGCCGTTATCGAGGCCGCCGCGGGCCTTGAACTTGGTGTATCCCTCCGGCAGATCGAAGGCGATGACGGAGTTGGCGTGCGTGCCGATGCCGAACTCCACGGACTTGCCGTTCACCTTCAGCGCCCCACCGCTGCAATTCTTGTTCGCCGAAACTTCGCCAAACTGGCTGCTGGCGGACTTCCATTTCAGCTCCGTCAGCTTCTTCTCTCCCTTCGGGCCAATCAGCCGTGGCTCGCACCAGTCGCTCCAATCGCAACCAAAGGCGTCGCCGCCGTCGGCGACAACTAGATAGAGCTCCTTCGCACCCGTGATATCCGCTTCGATTTCGATGGCATGTCCGGGGGTACGCGAGTCAAGCAACTTGCCGACGAAAGACGCCTTCGGGCCAGGAGCCTGGCCAGACTTCTCGACTCCGGCCTTCTTTTCGCCATCCCCCTCAGCCGGCAGGTTCTTCTGTTTGATAATCGCTTCGCGGCTGAAGCCAGCCGGCACAGGGTAGTCCTGGTTCGCTTCCAGGGCCTTCATGGTCACCGCCGGGCTCTCCACGCCGTTCTTGGGCACTTCGCCATGGGCGGACCAGACGATGGCGTTGAGCATCACCTTGCGGAAATTGGGATCGCCCCAGTTCCAGTGGTCATGTCCGCCCGTGAATCCGAAGCCGCGGCCGCCGCCGGCCCGTTCCGCAGCCCAAGCCATGTGCTGCGGATTGCCCTTCGCCACATCTTCTCGCACGGCCGGATTGCCACTATGCGGGCCGTCGGGACGGCTAAGGGTATCTTTCGGCGGAAGCGCGGTGAGAATCGGCGTGACCCCCTTCATCTCGGGCCGAAAACGCATGTGGTAATACCACTCGTCGTTGATCTCGAACGGTTTTACGCCGCGGCTGATGGGATGGTCGGGGAACTTTTCGTACTTGGCCGTCCAGTGCGGATTGACTGACCAGTTCATTTCAAAGTAGCCGCCGATCCAGTCCAGGAATTTGTCGCCGGCCTTCCCCTTTTCCACTTCCACGCCGTAGTGGATGCAAACGATGCCAACCCCTTTCTTGGCCAGGGCATCGACCGCATCGAGGTTTGGCACCACCATGTGCCCGCCACCACCGTCGCAATACATGATGATGCAATCGGCCCCATCAAAGATGCTCGCATCTTTCGGCCAGCCGCTCAGCGCGACCTCTGTCTTAAAGTCCGGCATTGCCGCCTGGAGTTCCTTCGCCAGCAGCAAGCAACCCGCGTTATGCTCATGCGCTCCGTAGCCGTGACTGGGCTTGCCGGCGACAAAGACGATCTTCTTACCTGGTTTAGCCTGGTCGGCTCCGCCTCCTGCCCCCTTCTTCTCGTCTTTCTTTTCTTCCTGCTTAGAATCGCCGAGTTTCTTGATCCGAATGTTCTTGAACTGCACGGTCATTGGCGGGCCGGCGTGGAGTTGCAGGGCCAGCAAACCCTCGGCACGACGCCCCTTCGGATCGTTGTCCACCAGGTCGACCGTGGTGACGCCATTCAGTTTTTGGACGAGGTGATTTCCCTCGGCGATGATGACATAGTCATTCCAGTCTTCCTTTTTCAGCGAATCGACAATTTGCTTCTCCTCGGCCGTCTTGCCCACTTCCTTGGGCTTGCCGTCGGTTCCCACTTCCACCTTCTGGCCGCGCTTGGCGAGCACCCCCCGCCCCTTCTCTTCGTATAGAGTTCCGGCCCAAGAGCCAGCGCCGTCGAAATCGGCTTGATAGCCCTTGATGACCCACTTATCGACCTCCTGACTGCGATACTGCACGCCGGAGTTGCCGCCTGCAATCTTGAACTGCAGCCGCAATTCAAAATTGCTCACTTCCCCCTTGCGCCAGATAATGAAAGTGTTCCCCTTCGTCGGCTTCTCGGCAGTGGTCTGGCCGGTGATCGCGCCGTCTTTCACGCTCCAGAAATCGAGGTTTCCTTCCCACCCGTCGAGCGTTTTGCCGTCAAAAAGTGGCGTAAAGCCAGGCTCTTCTTCGGCGAAGACGGAAAGACACGCGAGTGGCACCAGCAGCAGGATGCAGCACAGAGATTGAATAGTCCGAGGCATGAGAGAGGCTCCGAGGTCGTCGCTGGAATTTGTCGCCAGCGACACATTGGTGGGTAGTTTCAGGAAGGTCAAATTATACTCGGTCTGACAGCCGCTTCCATCAGCCCTGGTAGAGGGCCGCCATGGGCCGCCCTTCGGTAATGGTATACGGCCGGCCAAAGGCGTCGGTGTAGGTGCCGTGGGGGTCGATGCCCAGGGCGCTGAACATGGTGGCCGAAACATCCCAAGGACCATAGCGCTGCGAAGTCGGTTCCCCGCCGAGCCGGTCAGACGAGCCGACGACCGTTCCCCGCTTCACCCCCGCTCCGGCCATCACCAGCGAATAGACGTTGGCCCAGTGCTTACGCCCGGGAGTCGCGCCGGCGAACCTTTTTTCGAGAGCAACCTGCGGAGCGCGGCCAAATTCACCCATGCAGACGACCAGAGTCTGCTCCAGCAGGCCGCGCTGATCCAGATCTTCGATGAGTGCCGAGAAGCTCTCGTCAAACCGCGGCAGCAGGTGGTTTTGCAGCGAGTCAAAAATGTCGTTGTGCGTGTCCCAGCCACAAACGTCGGTATCGCTGGGGTCTTTGTCCTGGCCCCGGTTGGAATGATTCCAAATGACGTTGATGTACGGGACGCCAGCTTCGACGAGTCGCCGAGCGAGCAGCAGCGCCTGGCCGGAGCGATTTCGGTCGTAGCGGTCGCGAATGGCCGCGGGTTCGGCTTCCAGGTTGAAGGCCTCGCGGGCTTGAGGAGACGCAAGCATCTGATACGCCTGGCCGTAAAGCCGGCTCATGTCGAGGGCTCGCTCGTTAGTGGACAGATTCTCCGTGAATTGGTCCAGCGACTGCTTCAGCGACAGACGGCTGGACATGCGGACGGTGGGGACGTCTTGCGTCAGTTCAAGTCCAGGAATCGCCCCCGCCGACTGCGCCACGTTGCCGACCACCAGCGGCTCATAGGCCCTTCCCAAGAGTCCGGCGTATTGACCGGGCGAGGGGATGAACGGCACCAGTGCCGGCGCATTGAGATGCACCGCATCCGCCAGTCGGCCACCTTTGCTAAGCCGACGGAGAATCGCGCCGAAGGTGGGAGCATCGCTGGGCGAGATGGGCGGATTTCCCGAACGGCGAGCATGATAGTGACCGGTCAGCGCCAAATAGACCGCGGAGCCGTGATCCAAATCCTCGTGCGACATGCTGCGGACGACCGTGAACCGATCCGCTACCTTGGCAATCCGGGGCATGTGCTCGCCAAACTGCACGCCCGGAATCGCTGTCGAAATGGGGCGAAAGATTCCCCGCACATCCAGCGGCGCAGCGGGCTTGGGATCCCACATGTCGAGCTGGCTCTGGCCGCCGTTGCAAAAGACCAGAATGACCGACTTGGCTCTGCCAAAACCAGGAGGTCTCTCCGCCGTCTCCGCGCTCGCCTTGCTCGCAGCCAGGCCAAGCAGTCCTAGTCCGCCGAGGCGCAACCATTCTCGCCGGGCCAACCGGCCGGACGAGAGTCGCTGATCGCGGACGAAACGCAACATGGGATTCATTCTACTTTCGGCAGACGCCTCCCCCAAGTAAGCGGCTGGGCCGAGCGGGGTCCAGCGGAAACTTGACATTCTCGCGAGGGAGGGTTCTATTCGGCCAGTAATACCGAACTGAGGAGGTGAAGAATGAAAACCAGGATCGTTCTGATTGCGGTGGTTGCCCTCTGCGTCTGCTTGGGATTGGTGCTTTATGGTCCGCGGGAATCTGCCCACGCCGTCGGCCAAGGAGGGGAATCCTCTCAACAGCCGCTCGTTTTTTCTAACAATGTCAACACCATCGTTCAGCGGGACTCGTTTGGGGTTTCGCAAAACCTGGCTTACTATGACGGCGACAGCGGGATGTTTCTTGGACCGGGGAGCGATCCGCGCACCACGATTCTGGCGAACGTTCCGATCAATCTCTTCCGCCGCCATGTGTTTCTGGACTTTGAAGAGGCAACCGGCTTTGACCCACGCTGTCACTTTCACAAAACGGTGAGCGCAACATTCAGTGCGGAGATGGGTATGTTGCGGATCCAGACGGGAAAGCTCCTCGCAAGCCGGGGCGAGCTTACGCTGCCCAATGTGAGCGCTCCCGCTTACGCAGGTCAACGAATCTACTTTTACTTGCGCACGTACCCAGCCGGCAATCTCCAGCTCACCTTCGGATTGCGGCATCCAGCGCAGGAAAACGTGAATATTTGCTTTACTCGCACCGATTCGGGTGGCGCGAGTGCACTCGGCGGCGATTACCTGGCACGGACTTCCAACGGAGAGGGTCAGCAAGAGGAAATCAGCACTCATGTCGGTGCCGCTTCAGGCGGAGACAATGTTCGGCGACTATTTTGCATCAACATTACCAAGTCCCAGGACGCCTTGAATCGACAGGGAGGGGAGGTCGAATTCTACGTGGGGACCGACGGTGGCGTTCTGGAACGCAAGGCCACGCTTACCTCGCATATTCCGGATGTGACTCACAGCCACAAGACACAGCATCTCGTTCCCTTTGTTCGCTTGGAGAACAATGCCGCCGTGAATCAGACGCTTGACATCGACGTCATTTACGCGGTTCTGGTTCGGTGACATTTTGCCATCTCGCTCAATCCACTCAGGAGAAGTTTTGCATGCCCAGATGGATCGCCCTCTTTCGCGGGATCAATGTGGGGGGAAACAACGTCCTGCCGATGAAGGAGCTTGTGGGCCACCTTGAAGCCCTCAAGCTGAAGAATGTCCGCACCTATATCCAAAGCGGGAACGTCGTTTTCGACACCGACGAAAAAAACACCAAGTCCCTGGCGAAGAAGATCAAAGAGCGGATCGAGCGGGAGCAAGGCTTTGGACCAGAGGTTTTGCTCATCAGCCGCGAAGAACTGCAAAAGGCAATCCAGGCGAATCCGTTTCCCCACGCTGTATCGGATCCGAAATCGCTCCACTTCTTCTTTCTTGAAAAACCGGCTCCGAAGGCCAATATCCCAGCGCTCGACCTGGCCAAAGCTCCCACTGAGTCTTACGTGCTGAACGGCTCTGTGTTTTTCCTGCATGCACCCGAAGGAGTCGGGCGCTCCAAGCTGGCTGCCACCGCAGAAAGACACTTGGGAGTCGCGGCGACTGCGCGGAACTATCGGACGGTTGAGAAGATTGCTGAATTGGCTAATCAAGTGCAACTGGGAAAAAAAGTTGATTGTCGCCAATCACGCCGCTAAATTGCGGTAGTTCCATGTCGACGAGATGCGGCATAATTAGTTGTTGCGGTCATGAATCATACGCTCTTCATCCGGACAGCCTCGCGTTGGAACATCCCTCGCGACCTCGCTCTGGCAGTGATCACTCGTGACGATCGCTGTATTTACTGCCGCCGAGTATTTGGGGGCTCCTTGCGTTCGCGAGCGGATTGCCCTTCTTGGGAACATATTGTCAACGACGAATCGCTTGTGAGCGCCGAGAACATCGCGCTCAGTTGCGTTGGCTGCAACGCGAGCAAGGGTACAAAACCACTTGAGAAGTGGCTCAAATCGAGATACTGCGAAGAGCGCGGAATCACAAGCAACTCAATTGCGGCCGTTGCACTCAATGCACTTGGAGAAGTCGCCACTGAAACAACTGCTCTCAATCCCCAAACCGCTTCAGCTCCTGCCCGCTTTCCACCGAGCGAATAATGCCGCCGTAGCAGCCGGCCATGAGGGAGTTGCTGTCGGGGAGGAAGGCGAAACGGGTGGGGTTTTTTTCCGGGCGGACGAGGTCTTTGTCGCCGCGGGGATAGTAAGTGCGGAGGGCTCCCTTTTCGAACGTGTAGCGGTGCAGTTCCTGGGCGGTGCGGGCGTCCCAGATGATGACGTCGCCGTTTTCCTGGCAGCCGCCGGCGAGGTAGCGGCCGTCGGGGGAGAGGAGGGGGAGGACATGCCCTTTGACGCCGGTTTGCATCCGGGTTCGGACTTCGAGCGAGGGGAGATTCCAGAGGACGACGTTGCCACCGTCGTGGCCGCTGGCGAGCGTGGTGCCGTCGGCTGAGGGGGCGAGGGCGTAGAACGGGTCGTCGAGTCGGCGGGATTCGCTGGTGAGCGTTCCCTTGGCGATGTCGCAGAGGCGGATGGCGTATTGTCCTTCGGTTTTGACGATGCCGCAGAGAAGATTGGCGTCCCCCGCGAACGCGACCGCCAGGCTGCCGCCGAGTGGTTTGACTTGGGTCTCTTTCGTCCAGTCGCCAATAGCATAAACCACGCAGCGAGTGCGGCTGAGGACGGCGAGAGCCCGGCCGTCGGGAGAGAAATCAAATGCCTGGCAGCGGTCGAGAACTTTCACTGTCTTGCCACTGGTGACATCCCAGAGGCGGACTTCGTTGAGGGTAATGCCGTCACTGGTGACATAGATTCGTGACGCGGCGAGCAACGAGCCATCGACGGAAAACGCCAGCTTGGTAATGTCGCCAAAAGTCTCCGCCCGCCAGAGTCGCTTGCCGCTGTCCACGTCCCAAACCGCGATGACGCCGCACTTGCGGACATCGGGATGCGGCCGGGGAGGAAACGTGTCGTCGGACATCCCCGAGCAAGCGGTCGCCACGATGGTTCCGCTAGGTGAAACGGCGACGCACTGAGGGTCGCGCTTGGGAACAAAGGGAGCGGCGGAGGCCAGGGAGTGGCTGAAGGCCAGGAGGGCGGTCAGGGATAGGAGGAATCGGCGGGACATCAATGTCTTGAGATGAAATGCATCGGAAATGTCGAAATTCGAATTCCAAATGGCGAATGGAATTCAGAACCATTTCGCCATTCGGACTTCGTCATTCTCGCTCCCTCTAAGCATACTCGAAGCTTGCCTTCACGACGAACGGTTATACTCATTCTGCAATCTGACTTCCGCATTCTGCCCTTGGAATTCCCATGTCTCCCGACGACATCTGCCCTCGACCGCAATCGTTGCCGCCGCTGGCGACGACGCCCCATTCCCCGCCGATTTATCCCGCTTCGGTCTGGGAGTGTG
Organism: Planctomycetaceae bacterium; assembly: GCA_005778405.1. GTDB lineage: Bacteria > Planctomycetota > Planctomycetia > Pirellulales > Pirellulaceae > SXOA01. Next base: position 41,752 of record SXOA01000110.1, on the reverse strand, counting down.
AGAGCCCCCAGCAGGCGGATGACATGTTGGGGGGAAAAATTGCCGGCTATGTCTATCAGCGGGATGGCCATCCCAATGCCGACCTGCTGGCGGCCAAGTGTCGCGAGCTGCATGGGGCGGATCGGGCGGCAATTACCTCGACCGGAATGGCGGCGCTCTCGGTGCCGCTGCTGGCGCTTTTGAAATCGGGAGACCACGTGATCCTCGGTAGCAAACTGTATGGGAAGACGCAGGTGCTGTTTCGGGATGAAGGGGCCAGACTCGGAGTTCACGTTAGCATCGTGGACACCTGCGACCTGGCGGCGACGAAAGCGGCAATGAAGCCGAGCACGAAGCTGCTGGTGGCCGAGACGATTGCCAATCCGCTCTTGCAAGTCGCCGATATCGCGGCTCTGGCGGAGATTGCCCACGCCGGCGGAGCGAAACTGCTTGTCGATAACACGTTCGCCTCCCCCATTGTCTGCCGCCCGCTCGACTTCGGGGCCGATCTGGTGATGGAGAGCTTGACCAAGACGCTCAACGGGCACAGCGACGTGATTCTCGGCCTGATCTGCGGCAAGGAAGAGCTTTGGGGTCGCATCGGCCCGGTCATTTCCGCCTGGGGATTCTCCAGCAGCCCATTTGACTGCTGGCTGGCGTCGCGCGGCATCTGCACTGCCCACATGCGAATCGAACGGGGCTCGCATCATGCCCTAGTGGCCGCGGAATACCTTAGGTCGAGCGTACAAGTGGCGGAAGTATTTTACCCCGGTCTGAAAGACCACCCCGACCACGCCCTGGCCACCAAACAATTCTCGTCCGATCTATTCGGTACAATGGTCAGCTTCACGCTCCGCGGCGGACGCCCGGCAGCGGATGCTTTCATTCGCGGCGCAAAGGACATTCCTTTCTGCCCTTCGCTCGGCGAACTTTCCACCACCCTCAGCCATCCCGAAACCACCAGCCACCGGGGCATGACTTCCGAGCAGCGGGCGGCCCTGGGCATCACCGGCGGCACGATTCGGCTGTCGGTGGGGACGGAGTCAGCAGGGTTTATCCGAGAAGCGCTGGCAAGAGGATTGGCGTCAGTGCCGTAATGAGCCAACGCGGCTGGGGGGCCAATACCGCATCGTCACCACGCCGGTTATCTGGTCCATTTTCACCGGGCCAAAGAAGCAAGAATCGCTGGAACGAAGTGTGTTGTCCCCGAGGATAAAACACTCGTCGGAGGCGAGTTGACACGGCTTGCCATCAACGCCCCATTCCAAGCCGTAGGACATGCCAACTTGTTCTTCCATTTCCTGCATGCCGGCATAGACGAGTTTTTCCCAGGCGGGCGGAGGGGACTGAGCGACGCCATCAACCCAAAGCTGGCCACTTTTGACCAATATCGACTCGCCAGGGAGCCCGACGATGCGGTGGACGTAGAGCACAGCGGGAGCATCGGGGGGATAATAAGTAACAATGTCCCACCGCTTGGGGTGAAGTAGTTTGTTCGTGATGATGCGGTCACCTGAAGAAGTCTCCGAACTGAGTTCATTGGCTTTACCAAACCTCCAACAGGCCACACAAATCCCCTCCTTGTTCTCGGTCATCGGTTGTCCATCCTGGTCCAAGGGGGTCGACACCATCATCGCTTCCCCGCAACGGGGGCAAGTCCCCAAACGGTGAAAGCCTGCGATGGTTGGAGCCATCGCACTGGTTGGGACGACGAAAGCCTCCAGAGCAGTCGCACGAAGGCCCAATGTAATCACCAGGCTGAATAGGGAACCACAAACTCCCCACGACAAGTAAACGGCAATCGACCTTCCCCACTTTGCAGCAAAGAGGTATCGAATTGCGAACAGTGGCAAGATCATAGAGGCCAGTATGCCAACGAGGAAAAGTGACGAGGCGATGAGGTGGGAGTGCTCGTAAGTGAGATAGAGACTAGAAACCACGATCACGGAAATGACAGGATAAATGCCTGCCACCACGAACGCCGACTTGATGCGAGGCTGGGGGACTTTCAGCAAGCGAGCCAAGCCCCAAAGGATGATGGCATTGCCAATTGCCGAAATGATGGTGAATGCAAATAAAGCAAGCAGGATTGTCAGCATGTGACGTTAGTCTTTACATCGGAGATCGAACAGCTATTTTCCTTCCGCCGCCAGCCGCTTCGCCAATTCCTCTTCCGAGCGGTGAAGCGCGATAATTCGCTCGCGCAAGCTGCCGAGCAACTCGCGAGACTGGGCATCATCGAGCGGAAAATTCTCCTTGGTATTTTTGCCGAGGACTCGCAACTTCTCGCGAATTTCGGCCATCTGCTTGTCGGCCTTGGCCCCTTTGGTTTCGAAAAGGTCACGCTTCTTGATAAGCAGGTCGCGAGATTCCTTGAACGGCTTGATTTTGCCGGGGAGTGCAGCCGTGGCCAGAGCGGTCCAGCCGGTGGCGAGGTGGCGGTAGTCGTCGGAGAGGACTTTCAAGGAGGGGCGTTTGCAAATCTCGGCGGCTTCGGCGAGGAAATCGGCGAAGAGGTTGCGGTAGAGGCCGCCGCCGTTGCCGCAGGTTTCGATAGAGTCGAACAAGTCGCGGAGGGCGTAATAAAGGACGCCGTTTTGAAAGACCTTCAGCCAGCCGTCCTTGCTGCTGTCGTTGGCGATCATTTTGGCGAGGATTTCCCAGCCAGGGAGCGAGAAGGTTTTCATCCTCCCTTTGATTAGTTCATCGGCGCACGCTCGGATGCCGGACTGAATGGCTGCCTTCAAGGTTGCAGCCGTTAGCGGCTTGGTAGGCGGATCGATGGTGAGTGTGCGATTCTTGTGGGAACAGACGCCGGCGCGGGCCGCTGCGAGGTCGGCGAGCGAAATCATCAGCGGCATAGGCGCTCGGTCGGCTCCAGAGGCGATTCCCTGGTCCGCGTCGATTCCGTAGACGACAAAAGAGTGCATCCAGAGGCCGCATGAGGTTTCGATACCGTGCATGAACGGCAGCAACGAGCCAGCGCACCAGACGGCGGCCGGGCGGCCGGCGGCAAGTTCGTCCACCAGATTCTGATAGGCCTTTTTCGGAGCCGCCGTCTCCGTGATGCGGGTCTTGATGCCCAGTCGTTCGCAGGCATTCTGATACCAGACGCCGCTCGTCGCGTAAGAAAAGTGCCGCCCCACGATACTCACACCGCTGCCGCAGCCGTAGCGGACGACGGAAGGGCAAAAGGAATACCCCGCGCCGATGCCGCCGGCGATGCCAAAGCAGAGGGGTTCCGAGAGAGGCTCGCCGGTCGCCGGGTTTTTGACGCCGGCATGAGCCAGCAGGCCGGCGAGCGATGCGGCTTCGCCGTGGCGGCCGCCAAACCAGGAAAAAGGGACGAAAGTCATGGATTGCCACCAAGGAGAAGACGGAGATTGGGGCTAGCGTACCAAAGGCAAAAGAGGGAAGCCACGGATGAAACACGGACGGACACGGATTCATGACACTGAGGAGACAGAAAGTGGTAACGATTCTGCCGTCTGTCCCGTCAAGTGAGAGGCAAGGGCGGATTGCGTCCCCGCAAGGCTGACGTAGTTTTACAAGGCCGTTACAACCGTTAGGGTGGCCGGAAAACGAATTGCCTGCGTAAATCGTCTAGAATAACGCGGCAGGTCTGCGCGCCTTGATTACTCCATTCTCTCTGGGAACTTCACTATGCCTCTCGGCCATTTGATCCGCCGTGCGGTGGTTTTTGCACTTCTGTTGGTGGTGGGGGTTGCCTCGCTGTCAACTGCTCAGGAACCCGCCAAGCCGATGGAGCCGGCGAAAGAAACACCCCTGAAGGAGCAGACGATTTACGTCCCGTACGCCAAGCTCCGGGCGATGTTCGAAAGGGAAGGTCGCGGTGTCTTCCTGCCTTACGACAAATTCCAGGAGCTCTGGAAACAGGCCCAGGCCGCGGCCCGCAAGATCGAGGATTTCAAGCCTCCGGTGGGGGCCATCATCACGCAAATTGACAGCCAGGCCACGACGCAAAAGGACGTGGTCAGCGTCACCGCCAAGATCAGCATCGACCTGCTCACCGAAGGTTGGCACGAAGTGCCGCTGCGGCTGACGGACTCGGCCATTCGCTCCGCCAAGATTGGTGATGAACCGGCGCGGGTCATCTTCACGCCGGAGGGCTATAAGCTCCTCTACGAGAAAAAGGGGAAGGAAGTGAGTCAGATTGTGCTGACGTTGGAATACTCGAAAGCCTTCAGCAAACAGCCAGGGACTAACACTGTCACGTTTGATGCCCCGCAGGCCCCAATCAATCGCTGGCAAATTACCATTCCTGAGCCCGGCGTAAAGGTCCAAGTCCAGCCGAACCTTTCCGCCACGGACTCGATGCCCGTCAAAGTGGAAATGAAGCCTGGCGAGAAGCCGGAAGATCCCCCTAAGGAGCAACCCAAGGAAACCAAGGTCGAGGCCCTGGTCGGCTCGGCTCCGCAGGTGCAAATCACCTGGAACCCCAAGGCCGAAGGAGCCGCGGGACAGATGGCCCTGGCCACCGCACAGGTTCGCGAGGAAGTGCTCATCGAAGAAGGGGTGATGCGGACGCGGCTGCATCTGGCGTATGAGATTTCGCGAGCGGATCTGAAAGAGCTGTCCGTGCAGGTTCCCGCCGATCAGAACGTCGTCAACGTTTTCGACCCCAATGTGCAAAAATGGGAGAAGAAAATTGAAGGACCGCTGCAGACGATTACCATTTCCCTCTTCCAGGCGGTGCGGGGCACGCAGAATGTCACACTGGAGCTGGAAAAATTCAGCGACGACAAGGAAATGGCCAAGGACATGGGGCGGAAGGAGTTCACTGTCCCGGACATAAAAGTGCTGAACGTCGCCCGCCAGCAAGGTGTAGTTGTGGCCCGCCTCGCCGGCTCGCTTCGCGGAGAAGTGGCCACGCGCAGTGGCCTGTTGCAAATTGATGCCGCGGACCTACCTGCTCCCTTGGCAGGACAGGACTGGCCCTTTGCCTATCGCTATGCGGCTCATCCGTACGCACTCACGCTCAGCGTCGAGAAGGTCCGCCCGCAAATCGAGGTGGATGAGCTCGTCGAGGTCTATCTCGAACCGCAGCAGATCACGCTTAACTTGCTGGCGATCTTCAACATTGAAAAGGCCGGTGTTTTTCAACTTGAGCTCGATGTCCCCGAAGGTTATGACGTCCGCCAAGTGCAAGGGAGAGATTGTGGCGGTGCGGGAGCCGCTGCCGTTGCAGTCGATTCGCATCATGTGGACGAAGTGGTGGTTGATCCCGCCAAGCCGGAAGTCAAAGCCAAGACCCGGCTAGTGGTGACCCTGAGCCGCAAGGCGATTGGCAAGGTGGCCCTGTGGGTGGAATTGCAGCAGCGGCAGGAACGGCCTGAGCTGCTCACGCCGACTTCGAAGACGACGGCCATCGATATCAAGATTCCCCGCGTCGCCCCGGCGAAGGTCAATCGCGTGACTGGGCGTTTCATTCTGTACGCTCCCGAGAGCCTGCGAGTGACGCCGACCGACGCCAAGGGACTGCGAAGCACGTCGGCTGCGGAAGCGCTGATCGGAGTGGAATCGACACGCGGAGGGCGGTTTCCGCTAACTCGCGAGTTGTTGGCCTACGCCTATACTCAGGAACCGGTCACGCTAAAGCTTGAGGCGGGGCGGCGGGATCCGTTTATTTCCGCCGAGCAGCTTGTCTTTGTGAATGTGGAATCGGGGCTGGTGAAGTATGAAGTGACCATCAGCTACAACGTGCAATACAGCGGCGTGAAGTCGCTGCGGATAGATGTGCCGGCTGATTTATACGAGAAGAAGGAACTGCTGCCGCCGCCGGGGCTTGTCAAGAAGATGGACCCTCAGCCTAAGGATGTGGCGAAGGACTATGTGGCACTGGAAGTTTCCAGCGATGGCGAATTCTACTTAGCCAGTGAAGTCAAATTCACCGGCGAGCGGAAACTGTCCGATTTGCAGGTCGGCAAGGAAGTAAATTTTGGGCTGCCAGTACTCAAGCCGCACGGCGTGGACCGGCATACGGGCAAAATCGCGGCTGCGAAGGCGGAAGCCATTGACCTGCGCGTCGATGGCAAGCAGACCGGCCTCAGACCCATCGACCCGCAGCGGGACTTGCCGGCTGGCAAGGTGCCGGTGCCCGCGGCAATGGCGTTTGAGTTTGTCGGTGATTGGTCGCTGACGCTGATCGCTACTCGTTACGAAATGGAAAAGGTGAAGCCGACCAGCATCGATCGGGCGTTCATCCGGATGGTGATGACCCGCGGAGATGAAACCTCGGTTCAGGCCTTGTACCGCATTCGCAGTGCCAAGCAACGGATTGCCATCAAGTTGCCGGGGGATCCTGCAAAGATCGCGCTCGACCGCCAGTCGCTCAAGGTCAACAACCAGCCAGTCTCCCTGGAAACCGACCAGAAGCAGTATTTCATTCCGCTCATCGGCTTCACGGCCGAACAATACGTGCTCGTCGAGCTGCGCTTTTCGATCCCCAAGACCGCCACCTTGGAGTTGCCGGAGTTTCCCGACGATCCTGCCGTTCAGCAAGTCTACCTGGCGGCCTTTATGCCCGAAGAGCAGCGGCTGCTTGGCGTACGGGGGGAATGGACCGAGGAGTATCGGTGGCATTACAACGACCAATCCAACCAGAAAGTGATCGAAAACACCCATGAGGACGACTTTCTACTGAACTGGGTCCATGAGGGGATTGGACCGGGCCGCGGGGCGGATACGTTCGCCGCCGATGGGACCCGCTACCTCTACTCGTCGCTACGTCCGGCGGGAGGGTCTGCTGGCAGTCTGACGATCATCAGTGCCCACCGCTACGTACTCTGGACGTTGATTGTCCTCGTTGTGGCCGGAGTTGGCCTGGGGCTTTCGACGCAGCCCATCGGAGTTCGGCTCTGGTGGCTGGCCGCGCTGATTGTTGCCGTCGTCCTCTCGGCTTTGTTCGCGCCGACATTCGCCGAAGCGGTCCTCAACAATGTGTTCTGCTGGTCCCTGTGCCTGGTGCTCTTCGTCTGGCTGGTACAGTTCTTCATCTGGGCACTGCCCAAGGCCGGCACCTGGTATTCCGCTCAAACCGCGCGAGCGGCAGCCATGGCTTCGGCAATGGCGGCGGCCGCAGCGAATCCGCCGGCCGCGAGTGCTTCGCCAGTACCACCGCCTGGAAGTTCGCCGTTTGCGACGGGCCCCAATGAGATTCGCTTTGGCGACGTGAAAACCCCACCACCCCCGGGTCCATCCGGTGAAGGCAAGGAAGGGGGTGGCAGCAATGGTTAATTCTCGTTCCTGCACTCTACTCGCCTCGATGCTGCTGGCGTCCCACTCCTTCGCCCAGGAACCTCTTGTTCGCGAAATCTTCGTCCCGTTCGAGGAGCTCAACATCATCCTCGAAAGCGACAACCAACGGGTCTTTCTGAGCCGCAAGGAATATGACGAGCTGGTCGCGAAAGCGGTCAGCAAGCCCGATGTAAAAGCGCCCCATTCGGCTGCGGTTCTGGCCGCGACGTATGACAGCAAATTGGAAGATGGGCGTGCGACGATTCAAGGAACGATTGAGATCGAAGTCTTGAACGATGGCGTTCAGGCGATTGCGATTGATCTGGCCAACGTCGGCATTCGCAGCGCCATTTTGGACGGCAAACCGGCAGCTTTGGGCCGGAACGAGCACGGGCAAGTCGTCTTGTTTGTGGAAGGAAAGGGCAAGCACGAGCTCAAGCTCTCGCTCACCGCTCTCCTGCAAACCTCGGCCGCCACGCAGTTGTTGCAACTCACGCTTCCGTCGACGGCAGCGACCAAATTGACGCTTTCCGTGCCGGGGAACGTCGAGGTGAAAGCCGGCGCTTCCGTCATCACCCGCTCTTTTGACATGGCGGCGAATGTGACGAAGCTCGAACTGCTGCCGCCGCGAGGCGGACTGGCGGTAGTGATGTCGCTCAACAATAAGACGCTGCAGGACCAGCGGGTGGTGATTGCCAACAGCGTGCTGGTGACCGAAGTCACCCAGGGTTACGAGCGAATTCACGCCCGCGTCACGCACCGCATTTTGCATGGAGCGGTCGATAAGTTCCGCTTCAGCGTTCCTGCTGGCTTCGAAGTCACGCGGGTCGATTCGCCGCTGCTGGCTCGCTGGGAAATGAAGTCCGAAATGGTCGCCGGCAAGGAGACCCGCGTGCTCGAAGCGCAGCTTCGCGAGCCCTCGTCCGAGAGTGTGACGCTGGAAATCTCCGCCACTCGCTCGCCGCCGGTGTTCGAGAACTGGACTCTGCCCCGCCTGATTCCGCTCGATGTCGCCGGCCAGGTCGCCGTTGTCGGCCTGCTCGTCGAAGATCGGCTGCAGTCCGAAAAAATCACGCCGACAGGCCTCTTGTCTCTCGATGCCGCCGTGCTGGCCGCTGCCATTCCGGAGACTGTCAACAAAGCCGAGCCGGGCGCACCCAAACAGGTTCGCCAGGTGGTAACGTATTTCGCGCCGGGAGCGGACTATTCCCTCTCCGCCAGCATCACCAAGCCGCCGGCCGAGATGGAAGTAACGACTAGCGCCCTGCTCGTGGTCAGCGACAAGGAGCTGCGGCTGTCGGGGCAGTTCATTCTCGCGCCCGCTGCCGAAGACCTGTACGATATTCGCCTCAATGCGCCGGCCGGCTGGCAAGTGACTAGCGTCATGGATGCCGCGGGGAATCCGCTGGCGATGGAAAAGTATGAAGAGGCGGCGGGAGCCAACCGCTATCGCGTCCGCCTGCCGGGAGGTGTCGTCGCCGGTCAAACGCGGGCGGTCCGCTTTCTCGCCGTCAGCACGCCCAAGTCGTGGCTCGAAAATTGGAGCAGCCAGAAGCTCGCTTTCCCGCAGTTCACGGTGGAAGGGTCCACCACGGAAACTGGAGCCGTCGGCATCGCTGTCGAAGATGACCTGACCGTCCGCCCCGACAAGCTGGAAGGGCTCACGCCTCTCTCTGATGAAGAGCGCCGCCCACTCGTCCCAGCCGGACAATCGCTTTCGCTGGCCTACCGGTTCGAGGCCCGCCCGTTCGCGGCTTCGCTGGTGGTCGAGCGGACCGCGGCTTCGCTCGCTGCCGAAATCTATGCCTTCTTCACGCTGGAAACCGACAGCCTCAAGGCGTTTTACGAAATTCATTACCAGGTGCGGGACGCCCGCACCCGCGAGGTCGTCTTCTCGCTCCCGGAAGGGACGCCCAAGGAAGTGGCCATCACGGGGATTGATGCCACGGTTGTTAAGGAAACGACGATGACCACCGAAGGAGGCCGCAACCGCTGGGTGGTGCAACTTGCCGAGCGTCAGCGGGGGTTCGTTCGCCTGGCCGTGCAATTCACCAAAGCCTATGACAAGCCGGAGCCCAAGGGACTCTCGCTGCCGCTTCTCCGGGCGGAAGGAGTGGAGCATCAGTCGGTGCTGGTCGGCGTGGAAGGAACTCCGGAACTGGACATTCAGGTGACGGCCCATCCGCGGGGTGTGGACGTGGGAGAACTGTACGGCGCGTCACAGTACATTCCTTCTCCCCGCATCGTCGGCGCGTTTGGATATGTTGGCGGCCAGGAAGAAGTGAAAGTGGATGTGCTCCGCCGCGCGCAGTACGCTCTGCCTGCCGCGCTCGTCGAGCGGGCCGAGCTGGTAACGCGAGTCGACAAGAGCGGCAAGAGCCAGTCGGTCGCCCGGTACACCTTCATGACCAAGGCCTCACTGCTGGAAATCCGCTTGCCGGAGGGTTCCACCCTCTGGTCGGTCTATCTCGATGGCAGCCCGACGAAGCCGCAGCGGGAGATTGCGGCCGGTGCCGGCGACGCAAAAACTGTCTCTGACCGTCTACTTTTAACGCTGCCGGCGCTGTCGGAAGCGGTGCGGCGGGATTTGCGGATTGTCTATGAAACGCCCGGTGGAATGAGCGCGGCCGGTGAGGTGCAAACCCAGGCCCCGAAGCTGCTGGTCCGAGCGGAGAGCAGCAAGAGCGCCGTGGAAGTTCCCCAGGCCAACCTGGTCTGGACCTTGATTCTTCCCACCGGGTATCAGATCCGCCAGAGCGCCGGCAGCGTCTTCACCCAGGATGTCCAGCCGCGGGAAGTCGCCGCGGTGCGGGCCGCGAAGTGGCTGTGGAAACTGGCGAATACAAGTCCGCTGCCGGGAGGCAGATATGCCGAAGGAGTGGACGTGATTGGCGGAACGTCGTTCTATGCAAGAAAATCAGCCGCTCCGACGGCAGCGCTTATCGATGACAGTGAATCGATGCCGCAATATGCGGAAGCTGCCAAGTCGATGGAAGTGCCGCAAGAGCGGACGGTAGAAAGTGCCCCCAGGCCAGAAGCCAAGGCCGAGGAAAAGCCTGCGGAAGATATGAAGGAAGAACCCAAGGGCGAAGCGATGCCCACGCCCGCGACTCCTCCGACCGCCACGCCTCCCGCCGCCGCGGAACCCGCCAAGCCGGCGGCACCCGTGGTGGACCCATCGGCAGATCAATCGCCGGCAAGAGTCCCAGCGCGTGAGGACGCCGACGAATGGAAGCAAAGTGCCTACGAAGGCACCGCCCGAGAGAGAGAGAGGGAGGCCCAGGCTCACGAAAAGATTCGTTTGCAATCCCAGCAATGGGCGGAGCAGGGACTGAGCAGTTTGGAAATCACCGTTGTCAACGACACTAGCGCCCCCGCCGTCTCGTTCCATAGCCTGGGCGAAGAGCCGGAATTGCGAGCGTACGTAGTGAACGACCGGCGGATGGACTGGGCCGCCTGCGGCATCGGCATGCTGCTGTTTTTGATGGGAGTCGCCCAGACGAAAAAGCCGTGCCGCCAGAAAGCGGCGTTTGTCATCGTCGCCATGCTTGCCGCCACGATTCCGCTGCTTGTGACCTCGATGCTCGACACGCTCAGCGGGGTGTTTGATGCCGTGTTCTTCGCGGCGCTGGCCCTGGTGCCATTCTATCTCGCCGCGTGGGTTGTCTGCCGAGTTTGGAAATGGGTCGCGCCGAAGGTGCAGAGCTTGTTCGCAGAACGGGCTGAATCTGACGCGGCAAGCTCGACTGCATCAGCGACCGTCATTTCCATGTTGCTCGTCGCGGTCCTCGCTGGCGGTTTCGCGCCTTCCGCCCTCCAAGCTCAACTCCCCATTGAGGTCAAGAACCTCAAGGATCTGATCCCACTTTTGGACGCGGGAGGACCGGTGATGGTCCCCAAGGACGCGATCATCATTCCGTATGACGCCGACAAGGAAGACGGCCTGAAGAACGCGGAGAAGGTTCTCGTCCCTTACGAGAAATATGTCGAGCTTTGGAATCGGGCCAATCCGGACAAAAGGCTCACCGCGGTGGCTCCCCCCGCTGCATATGCGCTTGCCGGCGCGAGTTACCAGACGCGACTGGACGAAAGCGATGCGTTGCTCATCACCGGCACGATGGAAATCGAGCTGTACACGGACAAGCCCGTCACCATTCCGCTTACGCTTGTCGGTGGCGTGCTGGCGAAGGCAACGCTGGACGGCCAGGCGGCCAGGATTCAAGTGGTGCAGCCTATCGCGGTACCGCAAGCGGCTAATGCTCCACCCGCGCAGCAACAGGCGAAAATGCCCAACCCACCAGGAGGCGCTGTTCCCGAAGCGGTCGCGCTCCTGCATGCCAGTGGCAAGGGGCGCAAGAAGCTCGAAATCTCCATCCGTATGGGACTGGAGCGCCGTGGCGGATGGCGGATTGTCGCCGGCCGGTTGCCCGCGGCTCCGGCGACGGCCCTGACGCTTACCGTTCCTGCCGAGAAGACGGAGGTCCGTCTTTCGGGACTGCCCGACAAGGGGATTTTTGAAAGTATGAAGGCCAATGACGAAGTGCAGACTGCCCTCGGGGCCGATGGTTCGCTGCTGTTGCAGTGGCGGCCGAAGGTGGCCGAGGGAATGGTAGATCAGAGCCTGACCGCCCAGAGCGTTGCCGTGATCGATATTCGCGAAGATGCCCTCCGGATGGTCTGGCAAGTGAAGCTGGACTTTGGCCGCGGCAATCGCGATGCTTTCAAATTGACCGTGCCGACGGGATATCTGGTGGAGCAGGTGACCGGTGCGAACATTCGAGGCTGGCAAGTGAAGGAGGAGAACGGACGGCAGTCGATTGACATCACGCTGCTCAAGGCGGCGACGGGGAGCGAAGGGCTGACCGTGCAAATCAGCCGCCGCGGGCTCGTGGGGCAAGGGGAGCTGGCGAGCTTCGCCGCTCCCGACCTGCGGGTGGAATCCGCCGCCCTGCATCAAGGGGAAATCGCCATCCGCCGCAGCCGCCGGCTCGATGTGCGGAGCATCACCGTGGCCGACCTGGCCCGGGCCGATGCCGATGGGCAAACCGCTGCCGTGGAGCAGCTCGCTAACACCACCGACGCCGCGGGGATCGACTTGGTGCCGTTCCAGTCCTACCGCTTCGTCCGCGAACAATTCAAGCTCACCCTTTCCGCCGGCAAACTGCCGCAAGAGACAGCCGGCTTGGTGAAGATGATCCTCCATGCGCAGGACGATGGCGACTCCCTGGATGCCCAAGTGGACTATCAGGTCAAAGGGGAACCTCTCTATCGGTCCCGAATCTATCTCCCTGCCGGACTCGAGATCGATCGGCTCAGCGCGGTGGATGCCGTGGGGGCTGACGTAACGATTGAATGGGCCGTCACGACGGAAGAAATCGATGTCGCGGGCAAGAAGGAAAAGCGAAAGCTGTTGACCGTGCATTTGCCCGTCGGTCAGCAACAGCGCTTGTCGCTCAAGTTGCTGGGCAAGCTCGGCAAACGAGCCAAGCTAGCCGACCTGTTGATCCCGAAGCTGGAAGTGCTCGACGTCCAGCGGCAAGAGGGAGAAATCGCGGTCTCCCCGGACAAAGATGTGGATGTGGACGCCAGCAACCTGACGGGCCTGGAGCGCGTTCCCGGCATGGAAGTGGTCGGCTGGCTCAACGAGCAGCAGCGGCCGCTGGCGAAATTGGCCCTTCGCTTCCGCTCTGCGAACTATGGGGCCACGCTCAAGTTCACCGCTCGCACGCCCAAAATCACGGCCACGACGCTGACCAACGTCAAGATTACGCCCAAGGAAATCCAGGAGACGATTGCCTTTCGCTTCCAGGTTGAAGATGCGGGCGTGCGCGAGGTTTCCGTGCTGGTTCCCAAGGCTTTCGAAAAGGCCCGCCTGCCCGAGGCTATTCGCCAGAGCGGCCGAGTGCTGCAAAAACTCGTCGAGCCGGCCACCGGCGCGGACGGCAAGCCGCTGGCGGGCTGGGTGAAAGTCCGTTTTGTGTTACCGGAATATTTCTTTGGCCAGATTGACGTCGGCCTGACCTACGACCGCCTGCTGACGGATCAGAAACAGGAAGTGGCTATTCCCGATATTGTCGGCGGGCGATTGGACAAGCGTCTCATTGTGCTGGAGAATTCTGGCCGCGACGAAGTGCTCGTCGATACGTCCACCGGCCTGGATCCGCTCGACGAAGGGCAAGAGGCGTGGGACGATGTGACGTCGTTCCTTGGTGAGAACAGCAAAATCACGCAGGCGTTCATCGTTTCGCCCGGTGTCGCCGCCCCGCAGCTAATCTTCAAGACGCAGGTCCGCCAGCGGGCCCAGCAGCAACAGGCCAGCATCGGCCGGGCAAAGCACCTGCTCGTCGTCGATGAATTCGGCACCTATCGCGGCCAGGTGGAGTTCAAGGTCACCAACGAAACCGAACAATTCCTGGACGTGCAACTCCCCGCCGGGGCCCGTTTGTGGGTCGCCATTGTCAACGGCGAGCCCGTCAAGCCGGTCGAGCCCACAACGGCCACAGCCGGCCTCATCCGCATTCCCCTCATCAAGACCGCGCAGGGCGAGGGAGATTATCCTGTGATTCTCAAGTATGGTGGCCGGATCACCAAGGTCCATGAATTGACGCAGGTCAATTTTCCGCTGATCAAGGTCGTCAACCTCAGCGTCGAGCAGAGCCACGTCAGCTTGTATCTTCCCAAGACGTTTCGCTGGAACTGGGTGGAATTCGGCGGGACGCTGCAACTGGTGCCGCGCACGGTCATCGTGGCCGAAGACGCCACGTATTTCAACAAGCAACTGGTTGAATCCCGCCAGCTTCAAGCGAGCGGCGATGATTACACCAAGGTCCGGGCCGGCAACAACCTGAAGAAAATCGAGCTGGACTTTAATCGCTATCGGGCCGCCAATCCCAACGACACGACGGCTCTGTACGCCGACAATGTACGGCTGCTGAAGGAAGGGAACGATGAAATTGTCCAGCAACATCAAGCCTTGCAAACCGACGGGACCGATAACCGGGCCAATCTGAACAACCTCTGGTCCGCCCAAAAACAGGAACGGACCAAGAACAACGCCGCCGGCCTGGCGAGCAATTTCGACATGCCCAACCAGCCTCCCCAGAAACAGCCGGCTTCGGGCAAGGACAAGACTTTTAATCCGGCCTGGCTCGACCAGAACTCGCTGGTCCAAAAGGCGCGAGTTGTCGAAATCGCCGGCAAAGAGAAGAGTGGAGACAAGGAAGGTGATGAGGTGAGTAACTCCCGCGTCGCGGTCGGGCGAAAGGGAAAATCCTCCGGCCAGCCTTTTAATCAAGGCAAATTGCAGGGCGAAATGCAAGGCATGATGATGGGAGGAAAGGGGGACGGAAAGAACGCGAACCAGCAGGAAGCCGCCCAGCAATTGGAATTGAACGACTACAGCCGCAAGGGAGTTCCCGCACAAGGGCAGCAAGGAGGAGAGCAATCTTTTGAGTCTTATCAGCGACTGGGAGGACGCCGGGACGGATTGCCGCTTGGAGACTATGGCGGCCAGCCGGGAGACGGCCAGAAGGAGCAAATCCAGCGCTACAGCGCGCGCTTGAGCGCCCAGACCAAACAGCAGCAGCAGCAACTGGACGATCTGCAATCCAGCCGGCCGCAATCGGTGCAGAATCCTCAGAGTCTGACCCAGAACGGCGAACAGCCAGCTATGCCAGGCCAATCCGGATTGCATTCCGGCAGCGGGGAGATGCCCGGTGGCGGACCGGCTGGACCATACGCCGGCTTCCGAGGTCAGGCACAAGGGGGCGCAGGGATGATGCCCGGCATGCCCGGCATGCCCGGCGCAGGTGGCATGATGGCAGGGGGCATGGGAGGGGGCGGCATGGGAGGCGGAGGACCGCGACCCGCTTCCCGGCCCGTTGCGCCAGGGACGATGGGTCCACCCGTGGCCGCAGCCACGACTGCTCAAGTGGCTGACATGGATTCATTGGAGGGACTCGTCACGCAAGCGGGCGAACCGAGCCCAACCGGCTTTGCCAGTCTTGACGTGGAAATTCCCACGGATACCAGCAAGTACGACGAGTTCCTGTTCACCACTCCGCGAGGTGCCAAGGATCTGACCATTACCGCCCGGCCCGTTTCTAATTTCCTCACCACGCGGCTGGCGGGAATCGTCTGGCTGGCGATCATCCTCTGCATAGGGTGGGTGCTGACTCGCCGCGGCGTTCGCAACGTCCTGAATGCCCTCGCCCGTTCCCCAATCGTGGGACTGGCCTGCATTGTCCTGGGCATCGCCGCGCTGATCGCGCACATCCTGCCGCTGGCCGGCCTGCTACTGGGCTTATTCGGCATCTGCCAGCTCACCAATTGGCTCGTTGGCCGCGGTTCGGCCCGGCGAGTTCCGGCATAGTCAAACATGGTTGGCCGAGAAGGCCATCCTCTTGGGAATCCTCGTGTAGAATGCACGCGGCTCATTCAGCCCCTGGCATCTCTAGCAGGAGGATTTTCCATGGCGCGCTGCCTGGTTGTCGACCATCCGCTCGTACAGCATCATCTCCGCGGCCTGCGCGATGCGACCACGCCCCCTGCGGAATTCCGGCGGCTCGCGCACCGCTTGGCGGCGCTGGTGGCGTATGAGGCCACGCGCGACTTGCCGCTGGCGGCCGCGCCGGTGCAGACTCCGCTGGCGGCAGCTGCTGCCGTCCGCTTGGACGCGCGCGTTGGCCTGGTGCCGATTCTTCGGGCCGGCCTGGGGATGGTCGATCCGGTGCTCGATCTGCTCCCCGAAGCAGAGGTCTGGCACCTGGGGCTCTATCGGGACGAAGCGACGGCCCTGCCGGTGGAGTATTACCGCAAGCTCCCCGCCGACGAACCGGTGGATGTCGCCATCGTCCTCGATCCGATGCTGGCCACCGGAGGGTCGGTGATGGCAGCGCTCGCCGCTTTGCGGAAATGGGGCGTGGGGCGGCTGAAGGTTTGCTCGCTCATCGCCGCACGGCCCGGTGTGGAAGCGCTGCTCGCCGAATTCCCGGAGGCGCAGCTCTATGTCTGTGCTATCGACCCCGACCTCAATCAGCACAAATTCATCGTCCCCGGCCTGGGTGATGCCGGCGACCGCATCTTCAGCACGCTTCCCCGCACACGGCGGTAGTCAGCGCCTCCTCTGGAAGCGAAAGGAAATGTCATGGAACGCTGGATCAGTCTCTTCGGCTACGCGGTGATGATCCTCCTGGCCGTGCTGCTCAGCTCCAATCGCCGGCGGTTCCCCTGGCGGATTGTCCTGGTTGGCACCCTGATGCAATTCGCGCTGGCGGCCCTGATGCTGAACACGGCTGCCGGCCGCGGTTCATTCGCGCTGCTAGGCGATCTGGTCACCTCCATGCTCGACTGCGTGGATGCCGGTTCGGAGTTCGTGTTTGGCAAGGGCTTTCGTGAACACTACTTTGCCTTTCGCATTTTGCCCACGATCATTTTCGTCTCCGCATTGATGTCGATCCTCTACTACTTGAAGGTGATGCAGGCCGTCGTCTGGGGAATGGCCTGGGTGATGCAGAAAACGATGAACCTCTCCGGGGCGGAGAGCCTGGCCGCCGCGGCCAACGTCTTCGTGGGGCAGACCGAAGCCCCTCTCGTCGTCCGCCCCTACGTGGAAACGATGACCCGCTCCGAGTTGATGGCCGTGATGATTGGCGGCTTCGCCTCGATCGCCGGGGGCGTGCTCGCGGCCTACGTGGGCATGGGAATCAACGCCGGCCATCTGATTACGGCTTCCGTGCTTTCCGCGCCCGCCGGCCTCTTGATTGCCAAAATCCTGCAACCTGAAACCGAAGAGCCGCTGACCCGCGGCGTGGTCAAAACGGAAGTGAAAATCGACGCCCGGAACATCATTGAGGCGGCGGCGGAGGGAGCGTCGGAAGGGCTCAAGCTGGCTCTCAACGTCGCGGCCATGCTGCTGGCGTTTCTGGCGATCATCGCGGTCTTCAACCTGGGCATCGGCCAGCTGGGAAAACTCTTTGGCCAGACGTGGTCGCTGGAGTTGCTGCTGGGGCTGGCCTTCGCGCCGCTGGCCTGGTGCATGGGAGTCCGGTGGGATGAGTGCCGCCCGGCCGGCGAGTTGCTCGGCCTGAAGATGGTTGCCAACGAATTCATCGCCTATGAACGACTGTCCGAGTGGAACAAAACCGGCCAGCCTTATGCTTTGAGCGAACGGACGCAAGTCATCCTGGCTTATGCCTTGTGCGGATTTTCCAACTTCGGCTCGATTGGCATTCAGATTGGGGGCATTGGGGCCATGGCACCTTCCCGCCGCGGCGACCTGGCGTCGCTGGGGCTGCGGGCCATGCTCGGCGGGACTTTGGCCTGCTGCATGACGGCCTGTGTGGCGGGAGTGTTGCTGGTGGAAAAGGCTCCCGACTCAGAGTCGAAACCGCCTCGGGAGAAGGTCGCTGAAGTTCAGCACGGAGAATTGCTCGCCAACCCCGACATTCACCACGTAAATCGGCAGGTTGTCACAGAATTCCGCCAGCACCTGCAGGCAGCCGCCGCAGGGGGTGAATCCACCGGCTGTGGCCAGGGCCAGGGCCGTGAATTTCGTCTGGCCTTCGGACACTGCCTTGAACACCGCCACTCTTTCCGCGCAGACGGTCATTCCATACGAGGCGTTCTCCACGTTGCAGCCCGTGAAGAGCTGATCGGATTCGGATAGCAAAGCCGCTCCCACGAGAAACTTGGAATAAGGGGCGTAGGCCCTGAGGCGAGCTTCCAGGGCGGCGCGAACCAGCATCTGCGGATCGATCATAGGGTCTCCGTGATTCTCTCCACGATGAGCGGCCAGGGTGACGCTGCTGCCGGAGTAATAGTTAAAGCTGAGAGGAGTTGGTGGCGAGTCTCTTGCTGTTCCGGCGGCCTGGCGAAGACTCGAATCAGAGGCTGATCGCGCTCGATGCGGTCGCCGACCCGGACGAGCATTTCAATCCCGACCGCGAGATCAATGGATTGTCCGAGCTTCTTTCGGCCCCCTCCCAGCTCAATGATGGCGTAGCCGATGGCTTCGGCGTCCACGGCTGCCAGAAAGCCGGCGGTTGGGCTTTCGATGATAAAAGCAGCGGCGCGCGGCCGAGGTGCATCCAGGTTGCCACCTTGCTCGGCAACCATCTGGCGGAACCTTTCGTACGCCGCTCCGCTGGCCAGGCACTTTTCCAGGACGCTCCTGGCTGTGCTGAGTGTGGGAGCGGACTTGGCGGAAACCAAGATTTCCGCGGCGAGCGCCAGCGAGAGCTCCCGGACATCCGCCGGCCCCGAGCCGCGCAGCACATCCAGCGACTCATCAACCTCCACGGCATTGCCCGCCAGGCGTCCCAGCGGCTGGTTCATGTCCGTGATGAGGGCGGTCGTGGCGACTCCCATGCGTGTACCCGTCGCCACCAGGGACCGCGCGAGCTCACGAGCCTTCTCCAGCGACTTCATGAAAGCCCCGGAACCGAATTTCACGTCGAGCACCAGCGCGCTGGGGCCTTCCGCCAGCTTCTTGCTCATGATGCTGGCCGTGATGAGCGGAATGGAAGGAACGGTTCCGGTTACATCCCGCAGCGCGTACAGTTTTCGATCCGCCGGCGCGAGCTCCGCGGACGCTCCAGTGATCACGCAGCCGACCTGGTCCACGACTCGCGTGATCTCCACCAGCGAAAGATCGGTGCGGTAGCCGGGAATCGCTTCCAGCTTGTCGAGCGTCCCCCCAGTTGCACCCAGCCCGCGCCCGGAAAGCATCGGCACTCGCAATCCGCAACTTGCCAGCAACGGGGCGATGATCAGCGAGGTCTTGTCGCCAATACCGCCTGTCGAATGCTTGTCCACCACCGCAGGGCCATCGCTCCAGGAAAGAGTCGTCCCCGAGGCTAGCATACTTTGGGTCAGAGCCGCGGTTTCCGCCACGCTCATCCCGCGGAGAAACACGGCCATCGCCCAGGCCGACATTTGATAATCGGGTAATTCGCCGGCCGTGTACCGTTCAATGAGCCAGCGAATCTCGGCGGATGAATGTTCCGCGCCGTCCCGCTTTCTGGCAATCATCGCCGCGGCATTCACGAGAGCGGCCCTTCAGGGTGATTCGGACAAGCTGGCAGCTTGAACCACGAACAGTGCGAGAGACAGGACTTGAACCTGCACGGGTTGCCCCACTGGATCCTAAGTCCAGCGCGTCTGCCAATTCCGCCACTCTCGCTAGTGGGAAGTCCGGGCCGTTTTGAGGATGACCCCAGGGATGGGGCAGAGAAAAAAGTACACCCAACAAGACTCGAACTTGTAACCTTCGGTTTCGTAGACCGATGCTCTATCCAATTGAGCTATGGGTGCGCGATGGGAGCACAAAACAGCAGGCCCAGGCGTGTCTGTAATCTTAGGAGAGACACGGGGAGTGTCAAGGCGGTTCACGGATGCAAGCTGATGGCCTATTTGGGCTTGCGCGAGCGGCTGGTGGACTTGATCGCTACGCCTTCCAGTGCCAGCATCCGCTGTTTGAGGCTGATGCCTTGCGGCGCGGAAAAACCACCCAGGGAGCCGGATGAGCCGACGACGCGGTGGCAGGGGATGACGATGGGATAGCGGTTGCTGGACATCACGGAACCAACGGCCCTGGCCGCCCCTGGAAAGCCGGCGAGGTCGGCGATCTTGCCGTAGGTGCGAGTGTCCCCCGCGGCAATGCGGCGGCAGCGGTCAACGACTTTCCTTTGGAATGGGCTGAGATGGGATAGCTCGAGCGGAACGTCGGCAAACGAGACTGTATTATCGCCGGCTGCATAGGATTGCAGCCTTTGGACGAGTTCCTGGACAAACACTGGCGGATTCCTTGTCGGCTCGGCATTCTGCGACGAAAGCGCGGCAAGAGCGGCGGCTTCGGAGCGGTGTCCAATGGAGATTCGGGTCACGAGGTTGTCGCGCCAGGAGAGGGCCATTGCCCCCAGGTCGGTTGGAAAGGCACAACATGCTTCCAACTCGCGAGCGTTTCGCGAACCAAAAACTGATTTGGCGGTCTCTCCTACGGCTCCCTGGCTGGAACTTTTCACCGTTGTGGTTGCCATCTGAATGACTCCTTCTGAAAAACCAGACCCCTTTTGAAACTGCAACTTGGCAAATTATACTGATAGTTGCCGTGCCGCGCGGGCTCTCGCCAGGATTGCCAGCCCAAGATCCCTCGGCACACGGTCAGTATACAAGATTGGCCACGGGGCAAAACAGCCGCTCGACCAGCGAAAGGAACAACGCATGGGCCGGTACAACTCCGTGAGTGACGATTACTACGTCAACATGAATCTCAACACGGAGATGGAGTTGCCGCAAAGCCGCGAGACGGTGCTACACTACTTCGAGCAGGTGAAAAAGTCCTATCCCAGCATGAAGAACTTTTGCAGCCGCGAGCGCGGAGAGTTTGTGCTGGAAGAGGACAAGGACAAGGGAGAATACCGCTGGGCGAGCATCGAAAATCGTCGAGTTTGTTCGGGGTATGTGAATCCGCCGAACCCCGAAGAGGCCCTGAAGCAGCACGCCCTGATTCTAGACCTGGTTCCTTACACCTTGTCGATGAGTCCGCTGGACTGCGAGTCGCTCAACGTCATGTACGGATTCGACTTCATTTTTCGCGGCAATCACAATCAGCTGCTGGCGGATGCTTTGGGAATCCTTCCGGCGTTCGAGAAGATGACCCACATGCCGGGAGCGACCATTCTGGCGGCCGAGCCCTCCATCCAGTTTGCCCTCGACGAGGAATGCCGCACGCAGTGCCGGCTGTCGATTGAGAGCCGAACCAGTGCGTATCACGTGAGGATGAAGGAGTATCCGGAGGAGCAACTGAGCGTGTATTTCACTGCCCGCCGCTACGGCAGCTTGCAAAGCGGCGAGACGTTTGTCTCGGCGATGAACCGCTTGGCGGATGTGTGCCGAGACATCATCGATAACTACATCGTGGAGAATGTGCTCCGCCCGCTGCAACAGACGATTGCGATCAGCTAGGCCCTTCCCCAGTGTGCAAGGGCGTGTTTTTTAACTTCCCACTTGCCAAACGGAGTGCTTTGGGGCATGCTGACCGGTGTGAGAGTTGTTCGTTCACTTCAGCCCGTTTTCGAGGCTGCATCGTGGTAGATTCAGGCAGTGACGCTGACGGTCAGTCTTGGCCGCTCGCTCCCGGCATGTTGCTTTCCGCAACACCCCGTGTGCTGCGAGCGGCCAGAGTCGTCACTCCTCTCTTGTGTTTTCTTTTTTCTTCATGCCACCAGCCGGGCTCGCGCCTGGCTGGTGACTCCCCGTGAGCCCTTTGAGGGAAGGAGTTTTCTATGCCGCTCTTCGAGGTGGAAACCGACGCACACATCATCATCACCTGGGCCAGCGACGAGCCGGCGGCCGGCGCGGTCGTTAAAGAGGCGTATCCGCATGACAAGGTCGTGCGGATGACGAAGCGCCCCCGCGATACCTGGGTGATTTCCAAGGGGGCCCTTGGCCTGTCCAACAAAAAGGTGGATGTTTGCGGCGTGGCCCGCGACTGCCTCTCCAAAGCGGCCGGCGACAAAGTGCACGCCATTCGGCTCTATATGCATGAAACGGGGAGCGATTTGGAAATTGCCAAGAAGGTGATTGAGTCCAATATGGTTATGGGGTGGTAAGCCCCAGCGCCGGAGTATCATAAAAGAAAGCCGGCCCATCTCATGACCGGCTCGAAGTTCACCGGGCTGATGTCGAATTCGCCCATTCCGACATTGCGAGCGGCTTTGCTTCTCGCGTGGGAAGGTTCTTTGAGTAGGCGGCGGGTCGATCAGTGCTTCCCACGGATTGGCGTCAGCTAAACGGATTTCTCGCCAGCCGATTGCATCCGCCTGGGTCATGAACGATAGTTGCACATTCCCGGCAGTTCAGCATTCTTCGGCAACCCTTTCGAAAGCCCATTTCCGTGTCCTCTTCGTTTCCGCCTTTGCCCGACAACCCGAACCCGTTTGCCTACAACCCGCCAACGGGGAACGCGGCCTTTTCTAACCAGCCGTATGGAGGAACCGGATTTGGGCCCCCTCCGCGGCAGCCGGCGAGTTTGGCGCTGTCGGCGCTGTTCAGCTTGCTTTTGAGCCTTGTCTCGCCCGTATTCATCTGCCTCTGCTTTCCCTATCTGACCGCCATCCTTTCGCTGGCCGGAATTGTCATGGGGCACATCGCGTTGAGCCGCATCAGCAAATCTGGCGGGACGCTGTCGGGGGGCGGGCTGGCGATTGGGGGGCTGGCGGTTGGATATCCGTCACTGCTGTTTGGGCTGGCGTTCTCCGCATTTATCATTTTCGCGACGCTCGCTCCCAAAGACCTTGGCAAGCCTGATCCTGCGCTGGCAAATACGCCGGCGGGGCGGTTGAAGGCGGCGGATAACAAGATCAATACGGACAATGACGGGGTCGCGCACGGCAACACGCCGGAAGCCAAAGCGCTGGCCGAGGAATATGCCCAGACGATGAAGACCCTGCGGGAGGCACTGTTCACCAAAGGGAAGAAGGGGTTCTCGCTGAGTGGCGGCAACTTTGTCACTTATTGTGAGCTGCACGAGGGCCGCTGTGCCTTTATCACGCACGTTCCCCAGTACCGGAAATTCGACGACGATGCCAAGAAATCTCTGGCGGAAATCGCTTGGGTTGCGGCACAGGAAACCGTCGCGGACACACTCGACGAAGGAGACGAACTCGGCGTCGGGATGAAGGGAGTGGTGCTGTACGGAAAAGTGATGGTGGGGCATGTCACCGCCATCGGCGGCGAGAAGCGGGGCTTGGAAAAAGAGGGCGAGAACAACGAGGAAATGCTCGAGTCGTTCTTTGCCCTGGATCCGGACGAAATTCCCAAGCCGGCTCCCATCAAGTTGGACGATCCAGCGAAGCCCAATGAGCCAGCACCAAATCCAAATGAAGACTGAACCAGGAATTTACCATGCCACTTCGCAATCTCACCATCATCATGCTCGCGGCTCTGCTGTCGGTGGCCTGCTATACGCGGGCGTCGCGGAACCGCTACGTCTCCACTCTCACCGACGCGATGAACATCATCGCGGAGGACTACGTCGACGACGTCGAGCAGCGGAAGCTGTTTGAGGGAGCGATGGACGGCATGGTCGGGCAACTTGACCCATACTCCGGCTATTCTCCTCCGGAAGAATACCAGCAATTCCAGGAGCAGATGGATCAGGACTTTGTCGGCATCGGGGTGTTCGTCGAGCTCGACCCCACCAGCTCTCGGCTGACGATTAAGAGTCCTCTGGTTGGCTCGCCGGCGTTCAAGGCCGGCATCAAACCCGACGACATCATCATGGCCATCGACGGCGTCGACACTACCGGCATGAGCCTGAAGGATTCCACCAAGCACATCAAGGGGAAGGCCGGAACCATCGTCACTCTCAGCATCATGCACGCTGGGGAGACCAATCATGTGGACATTCCCGTGGAGCGGGCGAAGATTCCCATCGAGTCGGTCTATGGCGACATTCGCGGGGAAGACGGCAAATGGATTTTCCACCTGCAAGAACAGCCCAAAATCGGTTACATCCGAATCCACAACTTTGGCGAGCGAACCGCCAGCGAAATGCAAACGGCCCTCGAAACCTACGGCGAGCCAGGTCAAGGCGTGGAAGCACTGATCCTCGACCTACGACAAAATTCCGGCGGCTTGCTCGACGCAGCGGTCAGAATCTGCGACCAGTTCCTGGACGAAGGAGTCATTGTCACTACCAAGGGGCGGAACGGCGGGAATCGCTCCAATCCTCCGCTGGCGACCGAGGGAGTCGAAATCAGTCCCGAAATTCCCATGGTCGTTCTGGTCGACAAGTTTTCCGCTAGCGCGAGCGAGATTGTCGCTGCCTGCCTGCAGGACCATAAGCGGGCCGTTGTGGCCGGTCAGCGCTCCTGGGGCAAGGGGACCGTGCAGAACATCATCAAGTTAGAAGGAGGAAAGAGTGCCCTGCGACTGACGGTGGCGAAGTACACTCGGCCCAACGGCAAGAACATCCATAAGGCGGCCAATGCCAAGGATACCGATGACTGGGGGGTGAGCCCGGATCGCGAGCTCGAAGTCAACCTGACCAACGACGAACTCGAAACTTGGGTTAAGGCTCGCCGCCAGCGCGACATCATGACTTATGCCGGACAGTCCCGTATCACGCTGACTCCGCCCAAAGATGAACAGAAAGGAGGAGAAGCGAACAAACCAGAGCCAAGCATCAAGGAGCCGAGTCCCTCCACCGGCCCGCCGATTCCTCCGGCAGACGAACCAATGGCGAAGACGAACGAATCGGAGCCTCCATCCTACACCGATCCTCAACTGCGGAAGGCGATCGATTACCTGCAAGAGCGGCTGCTGAAGGCAAGTGAGCCGCGGCCGGCGTGACGACGCTTCGACCTTGGAATGCCTCATCCTTCGGACCTCATGGGGGGACCATTACCTAGCCTCCGCCGGTATCCGAGAATCCTGGGTCATCGCAGTCTCTTGGCTCGCCGAAGCAGGCATCTGCGCGTAGTCTGCCCAACGGTAAATGCGAGATCAGTCTCTGTTGTTCATGTGCACAACAGAATTTATTTGCGTTTGGCGTTGCGGGCTGCCAGATTGTTGGCATGCCCCGCTTCGTCATTCTCCGCCACGAAACACCCCCCGGCCACGAACGGGGAACACACTTCGACTTGATGCTCGAAGTTACCGGCGCGCTGCGGACCTGGTCACTTCCCGAGCTGCCGGCAGTGGGAAAGGTCGTTTCGGCGGAGGCCCTGCTGGACCATCGGCTGGCGTATCTGGAATACGAGGGGCCGATTAGCGGCAACCGCGGCACGGTCAGCCGGGTGGAGCAGGGGGAATATGAAGTGCTCACGGAGTTCGCCGGGCTGCTGCGAATTCAACTAGCGGGAGGACTGCTGCAAGGAACCTTGCAGCTCCGGCAAACGTCCGATTCAGCCGCTACCTGGGAGGCAGTTCTGAAGATGCAGCAGTGATTCCTCTCTAGCTGGCGAATTTCTCGACCGGCCAATTCCACTGCGACTTGTGAGAATGGGGCGGAGGAGCATAATTGAGCGGACTGCGTTCCTAGGGCCTGTTAAGACGGTTTGTTATGACACTCACTGAGTTGCATCGGCGGCGGCGATTTCTTCAGCAGGCTTCGGCCCTCGCGGCTGGGTCGGCATTGGTCCCTCGTCTGACGATAGGTGCAGCGGACGAAGAAAGGACGCCCTCAGCCGATCAGTTCATTCGCGGGAAGGACAAGCGGCTGATGGTGCACAATGCCAAGGTGGGGGAAATCGAAACTCCACTGCCGCTATTGCGCGAGCAATCATTGACGCCCAAAGAGCTGCTCTTCGTCCGGAATAACCAGTTCCTGCCCGAGACTCTCACCACGGACGGAGCGGAGATTGGCGACTGGCAACTGGCACTGGATGGAATGATCGAGAAGCCGCAAGCGGTGCCGGGGGCTGAACTCGGAAAGCTTCCGCAGGAAGAGCTGGAACTGGTGCTGCAATGTTCCGGAAACGGGCGGAGCAAATTTTCCAAGACCGTGAGGGCGGACGGAGTGCAGTGGCAGCACGGAGCGATGGGAAACGTCAAGTTCAAAGGGGTGCGGCTGAAGACACTACTCGATCACCTGAGGGTGAAGGTCTGGCCGGAAGCGAGGTTCATTGCCGCCGAGGGAAAGGACACGCCCGTCAAGGCGGGGGACGCGGATTTTGAGCACAGCGTTCCGCTTGCCGACGCATTGGAACGCTCGATCCTGGCCCTTTCGATGAACGGTGAGTTGATTTCCAAAGTGCATGGCGGGCCGCTGCGGTTGATTACACCCGGCTATTACGCCACGATGAACGTCAAATGGCTCAGCAGGCTCCGGTTCGAAGAGCAGGAATCAACGAATCATCATCACGTCGTCCGATATCGCACCCCGCTCAAACCGCTTTCTCCAGGGAGCAAATTCACCTCCACGCTCGGCAACAGCGAGCCTAACTGGAACATGCGGATCAAAAGCGTGATCTTTGCTCCGCTCGATGGCGAGCAGGTTGCCGCGGGGAAAGTCGAAATCCGCGGAGTCGCTTGGAACGACGGCCTGGCCAGGATTGAAGCGGTCGAAGTTTCCACCGACGGCGGCGATTCGTGGCGGAAATCCAAACTGCAGCAGCCCACCAGCCCCTTTGCCTGGCATCCCTGGAGTCTCACGATCGAATTTGCCAAAGGCTCTCAGACGATTCTCGCCCGCGCCGTCGATGCACAGGGCCGCACCCAGCCGCTGGATGGCTCGATCGCTTGGAATCCGGCGGGGTATGCGTGGAACGGCGCGGACCTGATAACGATAACTGTCGGTAGTTAGCACTGTGACGGGCTGCCCGTGACTGCGGTCACTTATCGCTCGGAGATGAAAGCACCCCCGTCGCCGCCGATGTGATGCAAGAGTTGGAACTGCGCGGCGTTGAAGTCGCTGACCGCGCGGAGATAGTCTCGGCGAGCCTGCGTGAGGGCCTGAATGGACTGCAGGGCTTCCAGCGGCAGACTCTGGGTGTTCTCGATGCGGGCCAGGTTGCGTTCATAAGATTTCACGGCGGCTTCAATCCCCCGCTGGGAGGTGGCGATCTGCCGGCGGCGGGCTTGAACCTGGGCGTGAGCCTCCACAATCTCCCGCGCGACCCGATCTAATGCGGCGATTTCCTTCAGCCGGGCCTGCGTTACGCGGGAGTCGGCTTCGCGGCGCGCGGCGGCATCGCCAAAGCCAAAGTTGCGAAGTTCCCAATAGGCGACCGCATCGCCATCAAAACGGTCGCCAAAGTTTTCGAAACGACCGCCGAGTCCTCCTCCCATCCCGCCATAACTTGCGGCCAATAATACGCTAGGCACGAGTGGCGCACACTGCTCCCGCCGCAAACGATAGACGGCTTCGTCAATCAAAAAGCGGTTCTCCGCGATCTCGGGTCGTGCGGAAAGCCCCTGCGCCACCAAATCCTGTGCCAGTGCCCCATCGGGAACCAACTCCAGCGGCGTCACGCCGGTCTCCTGCGGCGACAGCGGCTGAGCAGGGTCCAGTTGCACAAGCTGCGCCAGGCGGGCGGAAGCGACGAGCACGCTTTCGCTGGCACGCTCCAAATCATTTTCCCGCAAGGATAGTTCGGCCCGCGCCCGGTCATCGTCGGCCTGCTGCCCTTGCCCCGACTTCGCGTACGTAGCCGTCAGCTTTTGCAGTTTGAGCGTGTTCTCCTGCGCCTCGTGGGCAATCGCCACATCCTGCTCCGCTCGCAGCAATTCCAGATACGCCAACGCCGTTTGCAGCGTGGAGTCATTGGCCTGCGCCTGCGCGGCAAACGTGCGGGCGCAGACTTCGCTGGCGGCAATCCGCGGCTGGTGAATGGCGTCTGTCACATGGAACTGCGCGAGCAGCCCTGGAACAGCCGGCGATCCCGCACCCACGGCGCTGGCACCAAGTCCCGAGTAGAGCGAGTTCCGGCTGGTGGTGATGATGCTGCCGGCAACGTCCTGAATTTGTCCCTCGTGCTTGTTGTAATTAACGCCCCCGCGAATGGACGGTAGCCACATAGCACGTGCCCGCGATAACTGAGCCTCGGCCTCCATAATCCGCTCGCGGGCCAGGGCAACCTGTGGATTCTGGCCATCGGTCATCGCCAGCGCACTCGCCAAATCGATAGGCATCGCGCCATCTAGCTTGTGAGCCGCGGGTGCGGGGAGCGGAGCGGGCGGAGCGTTCTCCTCCGTAGTCACAGGAGGTGGGATTAGTTCCTGGTGATAGCTGACCGGCTGAGCGACGGCCTGGGGCAAAGCCTGCGGCGGCATTTCAACAGGGGCAGCCGCGCGAGGCGCGCCTGCGCATCCCGCCACCGAGGCAGGCAATAGCCCAACGAGAATTGCCAACCAGCGCAGTCGCAATGGAATATCCCCCCATCATCCCATCGGCTGTTAAACGGGGAAGAGTTTAGCGATTTTGCCGATTGTAGGGGGCAATTTCACTTGGTCGGTGCCGGGACGATTTCCACGGTTTGCCCCTCGCGATAAGCAGCGACATTGGTTCCTATCACCCGTTCGCTTCCCGACAGGCCTGAGACTACCTCCACTTCCTCTCCTGCTCGAATCCCAATCTGAATCGGCAATCGCTCGATCTGATTTTGGCTATTCACAAGCAAGCAGAACGACTGATTGTCCTGCACCAGGATTGCTCCTTTGGGAAGAGCCCAAGCGTCCGGTCGCTCCGCGACTTTCACATCGGCGTAGACATACATTCCTGGCCGCAGCTTTCCCGCTTCATTGAGCACGTCGATTTCCACACGCAGTGTTCGAGTTGCCGGCTGCAAGACCCAGGCGCTCCGCTTCACCTGACCCTTGATGGTGGCGTTGCCGGCGGCTGGAGTGCGAATGATGGCTTCGCATCCCGCCTGCACCAGCGTCGCGTCCCCTTCGGGAATATCCACCAGCACGCGCACGGTATCGGCCTGAACCACCACCAGCAGCGGCCTTTCGGCGGCGTTTTTTCCCGGCTGGACGAGATGCCCCGTATCGACATTCCGCGCGATCACCGTGCCGTCATACGGCGCTCGAACCGTCAGATATTGCAGCCAGGTCTTCGCCCGCCGCTCCTCCGCATCCGCCACATCCAACCGAGACTTCGCCGCGGCCAAGTCGGCTTCGGCTTGTTCCATGCCGGCTTCCTTTTCGGCGACCTGACTGCGGGCGGATGTAATTTTGGCGGCAACTTCCTTCTTCGCCGCTTCCGCCTCCTGCAATCGGCTCAGGGCTTCGTCCACGAGCTTTCGCGTGCTGGCCTTTTCTTGAAACAAAACGTTCACCCGTTCCATTTCCGACTTAGCCTGTGTGTACACTGCTTCCGCCCGATGCGTGGCTGCTTCCGCCTCGGCGACGCCCGCAATTGCCGATTCCTTGGCGGCGGCGGCGACCTTGATGGCGGCCTCGGCCTGCGTGATTTGCGATTTGGCTTGGGCGACGAAGGCCGCCTTTTGCAGCACGTCCTCCTGCAATTCTGGGGCATCGATTTCCAACAGTACCTGGCCCGCCTCGACGACGTTTCCCTTGTCATCGAGTTTCGGACCTTTCACGGCATCGCCAATATCCACGTGCACCTTGCCGACAAATCCGGTCACTTTCGCGAACACGGGGGTCTCTTCGAGCGCCCGCACTTGTCCCGGTTGCTCGGTGCGGCGGATGAGCGTTTTCTTCTGCGGCGCGATGACGGAGACTCGCAGAGCGGATTCTTCAGCGTTGTGCCCTTCCCCCTTCGGAGCCGCTGCCTCCGGACCGCACCCAGCAACCAGCAGAATTAACGGACAAAACAGCTGCAGATTCCAAATCTGAAAAGACAGATAACTCTTCATGGCTAATTCCCATCCACGGTTGCTGCCGCATGGAAGTACGCGCTGTCGGGATCGGCGGGATCCAACGAAGCCGAGGCCACATTCGCTCGCCGCTGGGTCAGGGCGAACAGGGCCGGCAGAACGAGCAGCGTTGCGCAGGTCGCACCAATCAAACCGCCAATGACTGCCCGGCCCAGCGGAGCCGTCTGCGGACCCGATTCCCCCAAAGCCAGCGCCATCGGCAACATGCCGGCCAGCATCGCAAAGCTCGTCATCAAAATCGGCCGCAGCCGGTGAATTGCTCCATCCACCGCGGCGGCATCTGCCGTGACACGATTCTCTTTGCGGGCCTTCTCGGCGAAAGTAACCAGCAGAATGGCGTTGGCCATTCCCACGCCAATCGCCATGATCGCTCCGATGAACGACTGGATATTCATCGTCGTGCCCGTGAAATAGAGCATGACAACGACGCCCGAAATCACGCCCGGAGCCGCAAACACCGCCACCAGCGACAGCCGCAACGACTGGAAGTTGGCGGCCAAAAGCAGAAAGATCATGACCACGGCCAAGCCCAGACCCATTCCCAGCCCGCTCACCATCTGCCGCATCGGCGGAATCTGGCCCCGGATTTCGTGTGTCACGCGGCCCAGCTTGGGACCAGTCCTTTCCAGTTCCGTCTTTTCAGCGTCATCCTTCCGCTTCACCTCCGCCAGAAGTGTGGAGATTCGCCTAGAAATACTTCCCAAGTCCCTCCCCTGAACATTCGCCGTGAGGCTGATTTCTCGCTTCATGTTGTAACGGTCGAACTGCCCCGGCATTGTTCCCGTGGTGAGTTGGGCAATGTCCCGGAGTAGCAGCGGCTGGTCGGTTTGCTTCTGGACGGGGACCATTCCGAGCTCCGCGGCACCTTTCATCAGCCGCTGCGGGATTTCCACCTGCACCTGATAGCCAATGCCCGTTTTGGGGTCGGGCCAGTAGTTGGGAACGACAAACCGGCTGGACGAGGTGGCGGCGACGACCGACCGGGTGACCTGGCTCATCGTTGCTCCACTCTGCCCCGCTTTCTCCCGGTCCACTTTGACTTCCACCGTGGGATAATCGAGCGACTGCGAAACCTGCACGTCTCGTAACTCCGGGATTTGCTTCAAGCTCTTTTCCACTTTCGCCAGATAATCCCGGTTCTCTTTGAGATTGCCGCCGCGAACCGCGATTTCCAGCGGGGTCGGCGAGCCAAAGCTCATCACTTCGCTGACGATGTCGGCGGGCTCGAACGAAAAGCGGACTTTGGGCATCTTGGCGGCCAGTTCCTGTCGCAGTTCCTCCTTCATCGCTTCGGTGCTGATGCCGCTATGGGGCTTGAGGGCGATGCGCAGAATGGCCTCTTCCGGGCCGCGCGAAAACTGATAGACGGCGTTGATGGGAAAGCTGGAAGGGATGGTGCCGACGTAACCCAGTGTCAAATCGACGTTCTGCGGCCCGACCTTCTGCTTGATGAGATCCAAAACGTCGAGGGCGATTCGCTCCGTCTTCTCGATATGCGTCCCGTCTTCCGCTCGCAGTCGGAGGCGAAACTCGCCGACATCCACCTTGGGAAAAATCTCCAGCCCCAGCTTAGGACAAAAATTCACGATGAAGATGCCGCACAGGGCGATGTACGACGGCACGACCAGCCACCGCCAGTTCACAAGACGCTGCGTGAGGCCGGCATAAAAGCTCCGGACTGCGTCAAGCGAGAATAGCCACAGGATCCGTCCCAGCCGGGTCCGAGGAGCCTGACGCTCAACATGCGGATAATGCCTGAGCAACCAGGTGGCCACTACCGGTACAAACGTGCTGGACAGGACGTAGGAAGCAACCATCGCAAACCCGACCGACAGGGACAGCGGCACGAATAGTTCTCGCGGAGCACCCGTCATGAAAAACGATGGCACAAAGACGGCCAGAATGCACAGCATCGCCAAGAGGCGCGGCACGGCGGTCTGGGCATTTCCTTGGCGGACGGCCCAGGCGATGGAGTCGGTATGCTGAAACTGGGCATGGATGTTCTCGATTTCCACGGTCGCTTCATCTACCAGAATCCCCACGGCGAGTGCCAGGCCTCCCAGCGTCATCAAGTTGATGGTTTGTCCGCAGAGCCAAAGGCCGACAATCGCGGACATGATCGCCAGAGGGATATTGACCACCACCACCACGGCACTGCGCCAGTCCCGCAGGAACAGCAGCACCATCAGCCCTGTCAGGATGGCTCCCAAAGTCCCCTCGATGAACAAGCTTTGAATGGCGCGTGTTACATACGGCGACTGATCAAATTCAAAGCTCACCTTGATGTCCGGCGGCAGCTCCCTTTGCATGCTGGGCAGTGCCCGTTTGATCTCGTCGATGACGTTTATCGTGGACGCGTCAGCCCGCTTGGTCGCCAGGATGTAGACCGCCCGCCGTCCGTTGACCAGGGCATAGCCCGTGGCGATGTCGGCTGCATCGTCAATCGTTCCCAGGTCGCGCAAATAGACGGTGGAAGTGCCCGTGCGAATAGGAATGCTGCCGAGTTCGCGCGGCTCCTTGACCATCGCGTTGGTCGGAACGATCGGGTAGCGGTCGCCGATGTGCAGATTGCCCGAGGGGCTTACGGTATTTCCGCTGGTCAGAGCGCTCACGACATCATCTGGGGATATGCCGTAGGCCCGCAGCCGATCGGGATCGACCCGCACCACCACGGTCCGAGAGCTGCCGCCAAAGGGTGGCGGGGCCGATACGCCGGGAAGTGCCGCGAACAGCGGTCGCACCTTAAAGAGGGCCTGATCCTGAATCTCCGAGATCGTCTTCGTTTCGCTCGATAGCACCAGATAGCCGACGGGAACGCTGCCGGTATCAAACCGCATGACGAACGGCGAGACTGTCCCCGGCGGCATGAAAGCCCGCGAACGGTTGACGTAGTTAATCGTCTCCGCCATCGCCTGAGACATATTCGTCCCCGGATGGAAGAAGAGCTTCATCAAGGCGTTCCCCTGCACGCTCTTGCTCTCGACATGATGGATGCCGCTGATGTAGAGGAAGTGGTACTCGTAGTAGTTGGTGATCAGCCCTTCCATCTGAGCCGGGTCCATGCCGCCATACGGCTGGCAAACGTAGATCACCGGCAGGTTAAGGGCCGGAAAGATATCGACCGGCATCCGTTTGAGCGGCAGCTCGATGCCGACTTTCGCCAGGGACTGATCAAGCTGCTTGGGCCGCACGGCCGCCAGGCAGGCCAGAACGACCGCCGTCAGGGCCACCATCACGGTCATCGGCCGCCGCATGGCAAAGACGATGGGGTTCATGGCGGTGCCGTGGCATGGGAAGGCGGGCGAGTTCGGCAGAGAGGTATAGAACTAACGTAGTTGCGGAGACGAAAAAACGCAATCTACAAAGAGAGTTTCAACCACTCTTGTCAGGTTACCGAGCGGCCGCGCCTGGCACCGGGTGAACCGGAGCGATCTGGTCAATGACAACGGGCGAAGGGCCATGCAGTCCAGCGACTGGCGTCTGGCAGGGAGCCTGGCACTGACAGGCAGGGCGGCAGACCTTCACCTGGCGGCGCTCGATGAATTCTTCCGGCACGCATTTGAGGGCGCAGGTCTCACCGCAGGTGATTTCCTTCTTGATCAGAACCCGTTTGTAGCGAACGTCCTTGCACTCCCGGCATTCGTCGCAGTGGCCGCAATGCCCGCATTTGGGGAGTTTCGTGAGGCAGAAGGGGACATCCTTCACCTCGTAGACGGTCTTTTTGATCGCCTTCTTCTCTTCCACAACCTTGCAGCGATGGCAGACGACGTCCTGCCACTCGCAAACTTCGACCATCGGGCAGTGGCAGTGCTTGCCGCCGTTGCAGTGGTGGCCGAGCATGTCAGCCGCACCGCTATAGGAGAGGCCGGCGAGAATTGCGAAGACGGCAAAGGCGATGAGGAGTTTGGTACGCATGGAGGATTGTCCGTACGGGATAGTCGGGGAGATGTGAAAGTAGTCGGGACACTCCGTGTGCCGATATGTCGGCGCACGGAGTGAGCGGACTACTATGTTAAAAATCCTGGGCGATACGGAAGCCCCAGCCGTGGATCCAGCCGGTGCCGCCGCGGTTGACGGGGACGTTGACGCTGGCATCCGAGATTCGGTAAGTGGCCATGTAGTCGAACTGGACCTTCATATTGGGATTGAGGTACCAGTTGAGGCCGGCGCTGAAGTTATTGAGGATGCCGCCGTTGAGTCCGGCGCTGTTCAGGTTGAGGTAGTTGTAACGGGCTCCGACCTGCCAGGCCCCCAGGCCGAAAATGTTGCCGCATTCGCCGGGCATCAGGAAGAAGTTTTCGTAGGGGACGACCCGGTCAAAAGCCGCCCGTTCAAAGCTATAACGATCGTTCTCGCCGGTGAGGAAGCAAAGCAGTTGCACGTAGCCGCCGTGATAAACCGCGGTTCCGAGATTGGGTCCTGCCACGCCGGTTGTGCTATTGACGGTGCGAACATCGTCCGAGAAATCCACCAGGTATTCCGATTGAAGCGTCCACGGGCCGCGGACCATTGCCAGCTCCGTGTTGAGCCACGTCTGCCGCGACAACAGCAAATTGCCGGTGTCCGCAGGCAATGGCCAGGTGGAGGAGATGCCACTGCGGATGGCATCACGGGTGCGATAACGATAAACGTCGTTGTATCCCGAGCGAACGCTGGCGGAGAAACCGAGGTGGGTCAGGCCGCGACCTTCGTCGACATACCAGGGAAGGGCGGTGACGCGGCCCGTGACGGCATAATCTTGGCTGTTGTTGTTGTAGGCAAAGATGTTGATGCCGGGCTTATAGACGCCAATGTTCCAGGTTCCCCGCTCTTCCCACATGGTGTTGAACATCGAGATGCCCGGCGTGAAGCCGTTGAACGAGCCGCCGTAAAACGTGTCCTGGTTGTAGGAACGCTCCATGAACGGCTGAAAGCGGCTGGAAACGAGGTGCTCAAAGCCAATGGCTTCTTTCTGGTTGCCGACGCGGATGTTGCCCACGACCGGCAGTTTCGTGAAGGTCCACCACAGGTCTGTGGGAGCGGTGACGGCCGTGGGAAGCGGGTTTTGCGGAAAGATGCCGGGTGCTGTTGGGGTCAGCGAAGTGAAGTAGTTGTTGGAATTGATGAAGTCGAACTCGGCAGCGAAATCGATGTTTTCATGCATCGTGCCGTCCATCCGGAAACGGGCGCGGCGGAAGTCGACGCCGTCGGTGTAAGGCGTATTGATATGGTTGAAGGGAGCACCGACGCCGGGAGTCTCCACCGTCTGAATCGCCGGGTCCACGCTGAAGGCGGAGCCATCGAACTGATAGCGGCCACCGACATGCAGGCGAAAGGCCTTGTCCTTGGACTGGATCTCCACGCCGTTCTTCCAACTCGCCGTCATGCTGGAGTCTTTGCCGACTTCGATCTCTTCGTCCTCGGCGACGGACTTCTGTTCGGCCAGGATCGTATCGACAGCGCTTCGCAGCTCGCTATTCGCGGCGAAAGCATTCGCGGAATCGACCCGGTAATACTTGTCTTCGTTCTCCGCCGGGTCACTCTCCGGCAGCCGGCGCAGCACCGCGGACTTGAGCTCCAGGTTCTCGCGCTCCAGCCGGGCGACCCGAGTCTCCAGTGATTCCACTTCCCCAGCTGGTTGCTCGACAGCCTCCTGAGCAATGGAGAGCGGAGTTCCCGTGGCAAAGGCAATGCCCAACAAGTAGGTAGCAAGAGACTTGCGCATGACAGGATTACTCTGCAAGGAACGATAAGGCATGAGAGAGGCGTGGCAGCGATAGCACTGATAGCAGCGGTAGGGAGGGCAATTCTGCACTTACCCAGTTTGTCGGAATTGCCGTAAGCCCCGGATTATTCAAAGATCGGGCTTCGCACTATCTTGCCACTTGCACAGCTAGTGCCTGGCAATTCGGGGGGCCTGACTACTCTGAGTTGGGAACTAAACCGACCAGTAAGGGGCCACCAACGTGTGCTGCATTAGTAGTTGATCTGGAACTGCAGCCTCAAAATATCCCCTTCGAATTGCTGATAGGACGTCGCAGGACTGACCTGTGCAACGGTATTGGTCCGATCGGTGGACGTGTACTGCATTGTCAATTCCATCTGCGGGTTGAACTGCCACTCCACGCCAGCTTCCCACTCGCTGATCTGGCAGAAGGGAGCGTTGCGTTCGGGCTTGTATCCTCCCTCGTAGTATTGGTAGCGGACGAATGGAAAAAACGTTCCCCAGCAATCGGTGACCTGGCGGTAGTGCATCATGACATAGCCACCGGTCAGAGCTCGGTCCGTTACGGCGGTGTGGGCGTCGTTGAGCGAGGGACCGCGACCGACGTTCCATTCCGCTTGAAACCCTAATGGCTGTGGATACCAAATGAAGGTACCGCCGACTCGCTTGTCGAGAATGTCACGAGTTCCTTGCTCGAGCGTCCCGAGAGGTCGTCCGGGTCCAGGGGCACCGGGGGGATCGATGATCGACGACAACACCGCATACTCTCCCGAATAGGCTTGTACGCCAATTTCCATTACCTGGCCCCCTTCAAATTGATGAGGGAGCGTCAGTCGCGTGACCAAATGCAAGTTGTCATTCTGTTCGTTGAACGAGCCCCCCTGGCCGTTATATACTCCAATGCCAAAAACGCCGTAGTTTCCCGATCCTTTGAGCCCTTGGTCGAGCACGTACTTGAACAGGTCCTGGGCGTACTCCGGCGTCCAGTAAAAGATCAGGCCGAGATCGCGTTCATTCCGCACTGCGCTGTTGAAGCCGTCGTTGCGGTCGAGCGGGATGCGGTTCGAGCTGGATTGCAGGTTCTCCCAACCGAAGGGAATCTTGGACTGCCCGATGCGGATACGAAAAACCTTATTGCAATCGAGATAGAGATCGCCGTACCAGTCGCGAATCTGGCAGAACTGATTGACGTCCGCGCTGCTTCCCGAAACTGCCGAGGCGAAGTCGGGCTGAAGATAGACGTACATATACTCGGACACATCACCCGAGATAATGACCCGCGCTCGGCGAATCAAAAAGCTCTGGTTGTCGCCAATGGAACGGTCCCCTACATATTGGGCCGGAGCGCCGCTTTCATTGAACACTTCGTTGATGCGAAACTGGGCATAACCGCGGATGCTCAGCCGGTCGTACCACTTCTTGGTATCTCTGGCGGTTCCGGGCGGACGACGGGTCTGTTGATCGACCGTAATGATGGAAGGATCGCGCACTAGATCCCACCGACCGGGAATTGAAGTAAACAGACTGGAATCTTCGTTCTGGGATGGTTGCGGGTCTTGCATGGCCTCCAGACGCGATTCGGTTTGTTCGATTCGCTGGAGTAGTTCCTCGATCGTGGAGCTACTTCCCAAAACAGTCGCGGTGGCGGCTGCGGAATGGGGAGAAAGTTGCTGGTCAGCGTCTTGGCCGTTGGATGCCCGTTCGCACACCAAACTGGCAATCGCAAACAACAACAGAGCAAGAGACTTGCGCATGGCGGGCTTATTCTGGAGAGATCGATAAGGCGGGAGAGACTCGTCGCAGCGATAGCACTGATAGCAGCGGTATGGAGGACAATTCTGTCCTTACCTAGTTTGTCGGAATTGACGCATTACCCGATTCATAAAATGGTCATGCTTCGCGCAGTCTTAACAATCAAATAGCGAGCTGCCAGCATTTGAGGGGAGCACTCTCATTCAGTCAGTTATTTTGAGTAGTCAAAATTGTGTTTTGGATTGCGTGAAAACATAGCCAAGCGTCGATAGCTTTGATAACAGTCTTTCCTAAGTTATCGAATTTGCCGCGAGGACCATTGGCCATGAGATTGACGCAAGCGAACCGCAGAATCGCCATGGGCGTGGTCTGGGGAATTTTCCTTTTTGCGGGCTGGCAAGTGTGCCGCGCTCAGGAGCCCGTGATTGACCTGACGGAGATTGATCCAGGTTACTCCGATAGCGGCCGTGGCACGCTGATGCAGTGGAGTTATGGGACTAGCTTCGGCGGGGGACCTCCGGGGCGCGACGAACCGCTGGTTTCGGACCGGCCGGATTTCACCGAGGCGAGCACCACAGTGGGTCGCGGCGTCGCTCAAGTGGAAATGGGATACACGTTCACGGAGAATAACGATGGGGGCGTGCGAACCCGTTCCCATTCTGCCCCAGAAATGCTCTGGCGAATTGGAATGTTCGCGGACTGGTTTGAGTTCCGAATTGCCTACAACGTTCCCACCTCCCGAACCGCCGCGTCTCACCTGCCCGGTATTTCCGTTGCTGGAAGCGATGACCTCTATCTGGGGTTCAAACTGGGTCTAACTCCTCAGGAAGGATTTTTACCGGAAATGGCTCTTGTTCCGCAGATGACAGTGCCGACGGGCCATCCCGATCTCACGGCAGGCATTGTATTGCCGGGCATGAACTGGCTCTATTCTTGGGACATCACCGACGAGTGGAGCTTTGGAGGCAGCACTCAGATCAACAAGTCGGTTGATGATGCTGGCCTGGCGCACTTTGAGATCGCTCAGTCGCTTACTATCGGAATTAGCCTTACTGAAAAACTGGGGCTGTATACGGAATGGTTCGTCCTTGCTCCCTCGGGGGCAAGGGATGTACGAACCCAGCATTACCTGGACGGCGGCTTCACATTCTCGGTTAGCAATGACCTGCAACTGGACATTCGCGCGGGCATTGGTTTGAGCGACGGCGCGGATGACTTCTTCGCGGGTACCGGCTTTGTGCGACGGTTCTAATTGCTGGCAAACTGGCGATTCGAAGTCCATTCGCCAGCTTGACGCATCTCGCACACCGTGCGCGCCAAATAGTGCGGTTTCGCACACATCTGGACACGCTGGTGGATACAACTGTGCGGCGCGCAACTTGCGGTAGTGCGGAACAGTTATGTTCCTCACTTTCTCTCAAGGAGACGTGCCATGAACCGCTCAGCTTTGGCTCGCGAGTGTTTTGCCTCCCTCCTCGGAATTGTCGTTGCAGGTATTCTCCTCCAGGCCGCGGCGCAAGACGCCGGAGCGAAAATTCGCGGCGAAATCTACTGGCAGACCAAGAAGGTGACGCGGAGCGTCAATTCCGCCAGGGCGATTGCCCAGGATTTCCAAACTTACGTAACGAAAAGCGAG
This sequence comes from Planctomycetaceae bacterium, assembly GCA_005778405.1. GTDB lineage: Bacteria > Planctomycetota > Planctomycetia > Pirellulales > Pirellulaceae > SXOA01. Next base: position 3,075 of record SXOA01000110.1, on the reverse strand, counting down.
CAGCTCGAACCCTCTGTCGTGAATGACGTGAAGGTGGAGCTTGGCCGCTACCTGGACGATGCGGGGAAACATCTGGCGATCATGAAGAAGGACTTCGCCAAGGACAAGGAAACCGCGGCGGCCATCGAGAAGATTGAGAAAGATCTGGCCGTGGCGGTGGACGCCAATAAGGCCATGATCGAGTGCTGCGCGAGCGAGAAGTTCGATAAGGTCGCGGGCATGGAGTGCTGCATCGTTATGGTGAAGCAACTCGACAAGATTCACGCCGCTCATCAAGAGCTGATGAAGAAGCTGACGGCGAAGCCGGCCAAGGCCGCTGCGAAATAGTCCTCTCAACGCTGCGTTGGAGGACCTAACAAAAAAGCCCGCGAGTTGCCTTCGCGGGCCTTTGAGATGTTGAGGTAAACAACCAGCACTATCGCTTGCTGAACTGCACGCCGCGACGGGCACCACGCAGGCCGTACTTCTTGCGTTCCTTCATGCGGGAATCCCGCGTGAGAAAGCCGTTGCCGCGGAGGTGGGCGAATGTAGCCGCATCGTAGTCGCACAAGGCGCGGGCGATACCCATCTTGATTGCGCCGGCCTGGCCGGTCGGTCCGCCGCCGTGGACGCGAACGTGGATATCGACATCGGTGCGGTGATTGGTCGATTCGAGTGCGTCGAGGACCGTAGCTTGGTCGCCGACGACGGGAAAATAACTTTCCAGCGTCCGCTCGTTAATCGAGATTTGTCCGGTGCCGGCTTTGAGGCGAACACGGGCGACCGCAGTCTTGCGGCGGCCGGTTCCCAGGGACTGTCCGCTGATTTTGTCTTTCTTCGTGGCGACCATGTGTTCCTGCAAATGCTACGGACTTAGAGGGAAGGAAAGTTTGAGAACGTATTCTGAAAACTAGATGCTGATCTCTTTGACTTGGGGCAACTGGGCCTGATGCGGATGGTCCGAACCGGGATAGAGCTTGAGTTTGGCCAGCATCTTGAAGGCCAGCTTGTTCTTGGGGAGCATCCGGCGGATGGCGTCCCGCAGCACTCGGTCGGGGTGCCGTTGTAGCCGGCGCTCGACCGTCTCGGTGCGGCGGCCGGTGTAGCCGGTGAACCAGTCGTATTCTTTCTGAACGATTTTTTTGCCGCTGAACTTGATCTTGCCGCAGTTCAGGACGATGACCGAGTCCCCGCACAGGACATGGGCGGTGTAACAGGGGCGGTGCTTCCCCATCAGAATCATGGCGATCTCGCTGGCGAGGCGGCCCACGACCTTGTCGGTTGCGTCCACCACCCACCATTTTTCCACGATTTCGCCAGGCTTGGCTTGGTATGTCTTCGTGCCGGCCACAGTACTACTCCCCAATGTCGCCGCGGCGTCCTAACTGGCTGCCGGGCGGGATGTTACGCGAAAACGCACAATTTAGCATCCCTCGGCTAGGCTGCCAAGGGCTTGAAACGGGCGGTTCTCGCTCGTGGGCGGTTTTCCCGGCTGTTTCTGACGTTGACCCCGCCCCAACGAACACTAAAATGTTGCGATTCTTAGACTTAACCCCACATTGCCGCGCGAACTAGCGCCGGCGGCGTTCCTTCTTTGACCGCATGACGAACCCTGCACCTCCCTCCCCTCCCGACGACACCGCCGATGCCGGCCTGCACGAAGCAGCCCGGCGGGAGAAACTCCGTAAAATTGCCGCCCTGGGGCACGACCCCTGGGGCGGCCGGTTCGATGATCGCACGCTGCTCGGCGAGATTCGGGCTCGCAAGTCCGAGATTCGCTACAAAAAGGAAACCGGCGACCTGATCGAGCCACCGGATCGCGCCGTGAATCCCAATGTCGATTTTCGCCAGTGGGTAGCCGATCAAGGCAAGGGGGAAATGGCTGGTCCCAAGGTTCGGGCCGCCGGACGAATTGTCCTCAACCGCGACACCGGCAAGCTGCGCTTTGTGGACATCCAGGACTGGACCGGCCGCATCCAGCTCTTCATCGGCAAAGCACAGGTGGGCGAGGAAAGCTGGGCTCTTTCCGAAAATTTTGATCTCGGCGACATTATCGGCGTCGATGGCGAATTGAAATACACAAAGATGGGGGAGCTCACCATCTTCGCCGAGAAGCTCCACTTTCTGGCCAAGAGCATCAACCCGCCGCCGGACAAGCACGCCGGCCTCGCCGACCCCGAACTGCGGCAGCGGATGCGGTATCTTGACCTGACCTACACGGAAGGTGTACGCGAAAAATTCATCAGCCGGACGAAAGTGGTGCAGTCGGTTCGTGGGACGCTGAACAAGCAAGGCTTCTGCGAGATCGAAGGCCCCACGCTCCATTCCATCGCCGGCGGAGCAGCCGCTAAACCGTTCATCACGCACCACAACACGCTCGACATGCAGCTCTATCTCCGCATCGCGCTGGAGTTGCATCTCAAGCGGTTGCTCGTCGGCGGGATGGAGCGGGTCTATGAGCTCGGCCGCGTCTATCGCAACGAGGGGATCAGCCCGCGGCACAACCCCGAATTCACGATGCTCGAGGTTTATCAGGCCTTTGGCAATTACGAAACGATGATGGACCTGACGGAGCGGATCATCCTTGACGCCATCGACGCCATCGGCGGCGGCTATGAGCGGCCCTGGGGAGAGAAGACCATCAATTTCTCGCCCCCTTTCGCCCGCAAGACCTACGACCAGCTCTTCCAGGAACAGACCGGCATCGACCCTCTAGACTCCGCCGGCGTGAAGACCCTGGCAGAGAAAATTGGCTTTGAAACGGCCGGCAAGCATCCGGACATCATCAAAAGCGAAGTCTTTGAAGAGAAGGTGGAGGACGCCCTCGTCGGCCCGATCTTCGTGATCGACTACCCCGCCAGCATTTGCCCACTCACCAAGCGGAAGAAGAGCGACCCCAGCGTAGCCGAGCGGTTCGAGCTGTTCGTGCATGGCATGGAAGTCGCCAACGCCTACACCGAGCTCAACGATCCCGACCTGCAAGAACAGCTCTTCCGCACCCAGCTCGCCGGGCAAGCCGCTGACGATTCGATGGCTAAGATGGACGACGACTTCATCACCGCCTTGCGGCACGGAATGCCCCCGGCGGGAGGACTC
>SXOA01000109.1 GCA_005778405.1 Planctomycetaceae bacterium | reverse complement strand
GACGAAGCCCAGAACACCACCGTCGCCCAGATGAAGATGTTCCTCACCCGCATGGGGATCGGCTCCAAAATCGTCATCAGTGGCGACACGACCCAAGTCGATCTCCCCCGCGCCAGCGCCAGCGGCCTGATCGACGCGCTGTCTCGCTTGCGGGACATCGAAGGGATCAACATCGTTCAACTGAGCAAATCCGACATCGTCCGCCATAAGCTCGTCCAAGAAATCGTCCGCGCCTATGAAGAAGAAGTGCGGACGAGGAAGAAGTGAGGCAGCGTGAGTGGTGAGTAGTGAGTAGTGAGGAACGAAAAGTGTCTCAATTCTCAATTTTCAGATCTCTTCCCCAGTCCCCAACCCCTAGTCCCCAGCCCCCAATTCGTCATTAGTCATTCGAATTTCGTCATTTCCCTCCATGTCCACCGGTCAATTCCGTCGCTATCGTCCCGGCAAGGGTGGGTTCAATCCCTCCCGCGGGACGCTTGCGCGCGTGATGCAGGCGCTGCGTAAGCCGCAGGTCCTGATCCGGCTCTCCATGTGCGCCCTGGCCGCGGTAGTGATGTGGTTGCTCACGGGCGCGTGGGAGCCGCTGTTTTCGTATCGACCGGGCTACATTCCGCCGCGGGACGTGGTGGCGCGAGTAGAATTCCGCGTCTTTGATTCCTCGGCGACCGTCAAGCTGAGGGACGAGGCCCGCCGCGCGAGCGAGGCGGTCTATATCAACGATATTGAAAAGCTCGACCAGGTACGCCGAGAACTCTCCCGAAAACTGGCGGACATTCTCGTCGCCGAATCTTTTGACAAAGTCGATACAACCAAATGGGCTGAGTTTTCGAGCGCCGCGATGGGTATGCCGGATGAGCCGCTTGACCGAAGGCGGTTTGAAGCGCTGCAGAGTTATTTTGCCCAGAAGGGAATGAGCGGCGACCTGTTTGGCGAGACGGTTCGCGAAGCTCTGACGACGTTCGAACGCAATGGTCTGCTGGAAGAGCAGAGCGGCTCCAGCGCTAGCCAGTATTCTCCCAAGACAATCCGAGTCCGTAATGGAAAGGATGCCAAGGAGCACACCGTGGACCCCGAGCAGGTCCAGACCAACTTTGTCAAAATCCGGCTCAAACAGCGGCTGTTGGATGAGTTCAAAAACAAGAGCATGGGAATGAGCGTGGAGAAGGCGACGCTCCTGGCCGAAGTGGTTTTTGATTGGCTCAGCAAGCACCTGCCGGAAACCCTGACGTTCGATGCGGCATCGTCCCAGCGAAATGCGGAAAGAGCCGCCGACGAGGTTTCAGAGCAGTTCCACGTCTATCATCCGGGCGTGGATAAGCTCGCTGCCGTGGGAATACCGCTCGGCACCGCGCAGCTGCAGTTGCTCGAGGAGGAGCATGACGCCTGGCGGACCCGCCGCCCGCTGCAAAAACGGGTGACGTACAGCCTGGCCAAGTTTGGCATGTATATCGCCCTCTACACTCTTTGCGGGTTCTATATCTATCACCGGCGGCGGGAGATTCTCACCGACCTGCGGCAGTTCAGCATGTTGCTCCTGGCGGTCGTTACGACCATCGCCGTGGCCCGCGTTCTGTCCAATGGTGCGCTGAGCGCGGAAATTGTGCCGCTCCTCCTCTTCGGAATGACCGCGGCCATCGCTTATGAGAAAGAGCTGGCCCTGCTGCTGGCGGCTTCGGTGGCGCTCATTATTGCCCTTTCGCTCGATCCACTGGGGGTGGGGAGCTTTGTCGTGCTCGTTTCGTCGGTGGCGACGGCCATCCTCATGCTCCGTCGCATCCGCAGCCGCACCAAGCTGATTTATGTCGGGGCGGTTGCCGGGCTGGTTGTGTTTCTGACGACGCTCGGCGTCGGCACCATCGCCAACCAGCCGTTCGGTACGTCGGAAATTGCCCTCAAGCTGACCAACTGGCTTGGCCCGCTGATGCTGGACCAATTCGTGCCGGTCCTGCTGGGCGGAGCGATGTGGCTGGGCATCTGCTCGATCCTGGCCGGCCTCCTCATGACGGGCCTGCTGCCATTTATTGAGCGGGGCTTTGACGTGCAGACCGATATCAGTCTGCTGGAGCTCGGCGACGTGCAGCACCCGCTCTTGCAAGAACTCGTCCGCCGCGCGCCGGGAACTTACAACCATTCCATCAACGTCGCCTCGATCGCCGAAACCGCCGCGGAAGCTATCGGCGCGAACGGCCTGCTGGTGCGCGTCGGAGCTTACTTCCACGATGTCGGCAAGATGCTCAAGCCGTCGTACTTCGTCGAGAACCAAGGGCTGGAAGGAAACCGCCATCAATCGCTCCAACCGGCCATGAGTACGCTGGTCATTATCGCCCACGTCAAGGACGGAGCCGATCTTGCCCGCCAGCACGGCCTGCCGCAGTCCATCATCAACTTCGTCGAGCAACACCACGGCACCAGCCTGGTCGAGTTCTTCTATCGTCGCGAAGCCAAACGGCTGGAGCAGGATCCCGACGCCGGCGAGCTCGACGAAAGCACCTTCCGCTACCCCGGCCCCAAGCCGCAAACCAAGGAAACGGGCGTGCTGATGCTGGCCGACGTGGTCGAAAGCGCCAGCCGGGCCCTGTCCGACCCGACCCCCTCCCGGATCGAAAGCCTGGTCCACGACCTGGCCATGAAACGGCTTCTCGACGGCCAGTTCGACGAATGCGGCCTGACCCTACAAGAGCTTCGCACCATCGAAGACAGCCTCGTCAAATCCCTCACCGCCGTCTATCACGGGCGAGTGAAGTATCCGGAACATCAGACGGTGTAGGGCCAGCGGCTGGCAGCGCCAAACCGGTGGCAACGGACAAGATTGCCGTGGTATAATTGCGTTATGATTCAATCTCCTGCCAGCCACATCGAAATCAAGCCCGAAGTCTGCGGTGGCAAGCCTTGCATCGCCGGCACACGTATTCGGGTGCAGGATATCTACGTTTGGCACGACTTACAGGGGCTGTCGGCCGATGAGATCGTCTCCCGCTTTCCGCATCTCTCGCCCGCGGACGTTTATGCCGCGCTCACTTACTATTGGGATAACCAGGGGGAGATTACGCGTCAGATGCGCGAAGAGACGGACCTGGTGGAAGAGCTGAAACGGAAAAACGTCTCTCCTCTCGCCCAAAAGCTAGGGAATCGGAATGCCGCGAACGATTCGCTTTCATCTGGATGAGCACGTCGATCCGGCCGTGGCGGATGGCCTGAGGCGACGGGGCATCGACGTTACCACAACGAACGACGCCGGGCTCTCCGGCGAGGATGACCCCGTTCACATTGCGTTTGCAAACTCGCAGCACCGGGTCATCTGCACCAGCGACAGCGATTTTTTGCGGCTTCACGGCGAAAACGTCGCGCATCTCGGCATTGCTTACTACCACCAGCAAGAGCGTTCCGTCGGTGAGTTGATTCGGGCACTGGAACTCATTTGGGAAGTGCTGGAGCCCGACGAAATGCGAAATCGAGTGGAGTTTGTGTAGAAAGTCGTATTGGTGGAAGTCGCTGAGGAACGTGGCATCCGTCAGCTACGGATTTCTAGCTCCGCTGGTGGCTGGATTCGCAGACGACAGTTTGCCAAGCCAGTACCGAGTATTGAGAATTGCATTTTTCCTGACTCCTGTCCCCTGACTCCTGACCCCTACTTTCCCCCGTTCACCACATCAATCAGCTGCCTCAGCCTCCCCAGGCTCCGGCGATTGAAGTGGAAGGCGAGGCGGGGGAAGTGCAACAAATCGGGTTCGTCCCGTTCGGCGGATAAGGCGGACGTCAGGGCGAATTCACCATCCACCAGAATGTCCCGGAATTCGGCGTTGATTTGATCGAGGAGCAGCGGGTGAAGGGGTTCATTGAGGCGAAAGACCAGGGTCTGCTTCACGTACCGCATGCTGTGATAGACGCGGAAGAAGCGAAGCACTTCGTCCACCGATTCCTGGACGCTGTCGGTCAGACGGTACAGGCTCAGGTCTTCGGGCGAAATGAGCTTGTTTCGCAGCAGATGATTGGTGATGAAGTCCTGCAGCGTCTGCCAGTACGTGCCGCCCGGCGGATCGAGAAGTACGATCGGAACCATGTCCCGCTTGCCCGTTTGCAGCAGCGTGATGACCTCCATCGCCTCATCCAGCGTCCCAAAGCCGCCGGGGAGACAGACGACCGCGTCGCACTCCTTCACAAACATCAGCTTGCGGGTGAAGAAGTATTTCATATGGACCAGCTTGTGGTCCCCGGCGATGACGGGGTTGGCCGACTGCTCGAAGGGGAGCATGATGTTGAGCCCCATCGAATGCTCCCGCCCGGCCCCGCGATGGCCCGCTTCCATGATGCCGCTGGCGGCTCCGGTCACGACCAGCCAGTTCTTTTCCGCCATCGCGTGTCCGAATTCCACGGCCGCCTGGTACGACGGTTCACTGGGGAGCGTGCGGGCCGAGCCGAAGACCGTCACTTTGCGATGCTTGCGATACGGCGAGAAAACCTTGAAGGCATATCGCAGTTCCCGCAGCGTCCGGCTGATGAGCTTGAGGTCCCCGCGGCTGCTGCCGTCGGCCGCCAGCTTGTCGGCAGATTCCTTGATCGTTTGGATCAGGTCCTGGATCTGCAGCGTGCGGTCGTCGGGAACGAGATTCGGCGCGGTCTTGTCGTCAACAGAATTGGCGTTGTCGTCCATGGCAGAGAATGGTCCTTGGGATGTCCATCGGCTGGGTGGTCATGGGAATTATAGGTCTAGCGGCCCGCGGTCCAGGACAATTGCCAAAGGGGGCGGGAAGAGTCTTGGCGGGCAGGATGCGCACTCGTTCTGGCCTTGTCCATCCGCAAAAGACTCCACCCGACCCCTACGGGCGGCAGAACCGGGAGTTCTTCACTATTCTCAGCGGTCCTTTAAGACCGTCTAATGAAGTTCATGACACCCGCTGACTTCCGCAAGACCGCGCTTCGCCTTCCCGAAGCGGCAGAAGCGTCGCACATGGGGCATCCCGACTTCCGCGTGCGGGGGAAAATTTTCGCCACGCTCGGGCCGGACGAAGATTGGGGAATGGTCAAGCTGACCCCCGAGCAACAAGCGCCGCTCGTGCAAGCCCAGCCGGCTATCTTCCAGCCAGCGAGCGGTGCCTGGGGACGGCGGGGCTGCACCATCATTCAGCTCAAGCCGGCCGAGAAACTGATCGTGCGACAGTTGCTGCTATTCGCCTGGCGGAATACGGTGCCGAAGAAGCTGCTGCAAGAGTACGATGGATAGATAATCCGCAATCGTCGTGTGAATCCCGCTATGCAAATCATCCCCGTCCTCGACATCAAAAATCGCCTCGTCGTCCGCGGCATCGCGGGGGAGCGGGAGAAATATCAGCCGATCCAGAGCAAACTGGTGGAAAGTGCCAAGCCGCAGGATGTAGCGCGAGCTTTGGTGAGCCTGCTTGGGGCAGACACGGCGTACGTCGCCGATCTGGATGCCATCGAAAAGGGGAAGCTCAACCAACGAATCTACGAGCAGCTCAGCAAGGCCGGTCTGCGGCTCTGGCTGGATGCGGGGGTGGGGGATGAGGACCGGGCGGAGATCGTGCTGGAGCAGTGCGCGGACCTCGCGCCGGATATTGTCGTGGGGCTGGAATCGCTGGTCAGCGTCGCTGCTTTGCGGCAGCTCGTCCGGATCATCGGCCGCGAAGCGTGCTTGTTCAGTCTGGACCTGAAGAACGGGCTGCCGCTGACCAAGATTGACGCCTGGCGCTCGTTCACCCCGCGGCAAATAGCGGAAGAAGCCCTGGCAGCCGGCGTGCGGCGGTTCATTGTGCTGGACCTGGCGGATGTCGGCGTCGGCGCGGGGACCAGTACGCTCGACTACTGCCGCACGTTCTACGATGATCACGGCGACGACGGCATCGAGCTCATTGCGGGAGGCGGCGTGCGGAACTACGCCGACCTGGAATGCCTCGCCGACGCCGGCTGCAGCGCCGCCCTGGTCGCTTCCGCCTTGCATGACGGCCGGCTGGGGAAAGACGACATCGCGCGGGCGCGAGAATTGTAGCGGGACAGCCGTTACCGAGTCCAACTACTTGCCTTCTCTCGCCCCCGGAATCAACTTCGCGCTCGGATCGCTCGGTGGTTTGTCGAGTGTGATGTAGGCGAAGAGGTCGGCGATTTCTTCGGGCTTGAGGGTTTTTTCCACGTCCTGGGGCATGAGGGAAAGCTCGCTGATTTTCATCATCTCGATGTCGTCGCGGGGGATGATTTCCTGCTTGCCTCCTTGGACTTTGAGGACGACCCGCTGGGAGCTGTCTTCGATCAGGAGGCCGGTGAGGACGCGGCCATCGGTAGTTTTCACGAGGCGGGCCTGGTAGGAAGCGCCGATGACGAGGCTGGGGTCGAAGACGTTGGAGAGAAGCTGGTCGAACGAGGAGCGGCCGTTGAGAGTGATGTCCGGGCCAACCTCCTGTCCTTCGCCGTACATTTTATGGCACTGGCCGCAGACCTTGGTGTAGACCGCGATTCCCCGCTTGGCGTCGCCCGGCGTTTTGCGAATCAGGGCCTTCATCTGGGCGACGATTTCCTCCCGCTGCGGATCGCGAGTGGTGCGGATGGTTCCCCAGTGCTTGCCGACGGCGCTTGTCAACTCTTTGTCGTTCAGGGAGAGGAGCTGGCGGACCTGGTTGACGTTGAGAGCCTCGGCGGGGATTTTTTTCTCGCCGATGGCGGCCACGAGTTTGGTCGCCCAGGTCGTGCGTTGGGTGAGCAGTTGAATGGCTTTCGGTTTCACGTCCGGTTCGAGCTTCGTGTAGGCAGCGAGAACAATATACGCGACCTTGGGATCATCGAGCTTGCCGAGCATGGCGAGCAGCTTGCCGCGGAAGTCGGACGGATCTTGGACTGGCGACACGCTGCCGGAAAGGGCATCCGCAACCCGTGGGAGCAGCTCTTTGTCCTTTCCGGAAATCAGAGCCGCCAGGCCGCGGATGCGATAGTCGTTTTGCAGGCCGTTCACCGAGAACGTCTGCCGGGCCCGGTTGATTCCCCGTTCGTCTCCCCAGGAGGCGGCCAAGAGAGCTGCTTCATCACCAGCAGGATGAAGTGCGGGGTCGGCCAGCAGCGGCTGAAGTGTCTCGGCAAGTGCGTCCTGTAACTGCTTCAGCTCGTTGCCGCGGACTTCGCCGGATTGCACCTTGGTGCCGAGCAGAGCGAGCAGCCGCTGGGCATCCTTGGGAGCTGCATCGCGGGTAATCTCGACCAGGCCGGCAACTGCGCTCGCTTCGAATTTCTTCCGCCCCAGGATTCGCTCTGCCGCTCGTGGCAGGAACTCAGCGGCATACGGTGATTTGAGGAATGCCGGCTGCTTCGCCGCAGCCACGAACGAGGCAGTGTCTTCCTCCAGCAGCGGATGCAGGTTTTGCCAAACGATGTGGGGGATGAGCTTGTCGTCGCCGGAAGAATTTAGCACTCTGAATAAGACAGAGGAAGCATCGATACCTTTGATCTTTCGAGCGGCAACAGCGACTTGAAGGCGCACGTCCGGCGATGGGTCAATCGCTAGATTGACCGAGATGTTGTGCCGAGCTTTGTCGCTGATCGTGCGCTGATTACCTGCAGCACGTACGGCAACAGCACGCACTTCTGGTAAACGGTGATTCAATAAGCTGTCATATTCCGCTTCGTCCAGCGGATTGCCCCCAATCAGCGCAAATAATGCTGCCATGCGAGTCTTCATGGGAGTTTCTCTTTCAACCACCCAGCCCCATAGTCCAGCGGGGATCAATGGCCTCAACTTACCGGGCGTGGCGGATTCATATGTCCGCTCAATAATCAAGCGTTGCGCTGTGGCGCGGATGTAATCATTCTTTGCCCCCAGTCGTTCGATCAGCTCTTCGTCCGTGTCCTTGGCCAAGTCAAATCCCTTGGCCACTCGCGGTGTCTCCTTGTACCGCACCCGGTAGAGCCGCCCTTTCAGCCGGTCGATGCCGGCGGGGTCGCGGTTGGCGTCCTGGTAGCAGTGGTAGCGGTCGTACCAATCCAGGATATAGAGGCTGCCGTCGGGGCCGGTTTTTTGCACCACGGGCATGAACCAGGCGTCGTTGGCGGTGAGGAAGTCCGGCTCCGGCGTGGCGAAGTAGGTGCTGCCGTCGCGCTGGAGCTTATCGACGTTGATGCAGCCGCCGTGGATGTTTCCCATGTAGAGCTTGTCCCGGTACTTTTCGGGGTAGGCGTCGCTATCGAAGTAATGGATGCCGCAGTAGGCCGCCTTCTGGTGCTTGTGCTTCACGATGGATTCAATCTTCCAGGTGAACGGCGGATACGGCCCACCTTGGCGGTGGTAGTAGCCTGTTTCCGTCAGGTGCCAGAGGTGGTCGATGACACAGGCGCTGATGAAGGCGCTCCCTTCGGAGTCGAAGGCCACGCCCCAGGGGTTGCTGGTCCCTTCGCAGAAAACCTGGAACTCGCGCGTCACCGGATGGATGCGGAACAGGGCGCAGGTGAATTGCCAGCCGGGGTGATTTTCCTTGTAGTGCTTCGACGACTTCGGATACTTAACGTGGGAATGGTTGAACACGCCGTTGAGCCCGTAGAGCCAACCGTCCGGCCCCCAGGTAAGGGAGTTGGGAAGCTCGTGCGTATCGTCCCGCCCAAAGCCGGTGACGACGACCTCGCTCTTGTCCGCTTTGCCGTCGCCGTCGGTGTCCTGCATGAACAGGATGTCCGGGGAGTTGGCGACCCAGACGCCGCCGTGTCCCACCGCAATGCCGCTGGGGATGTTGAGGCCGTCGGCGAAGACGGTGAACTTGTCCGCCTTGCCGTCCCCGTCGGTATCTTCCAGCACCTTCACCCGGTCCTTGCCGACCCCGGCGGAACGGCGGGGATATTCCAGGCTCTCCGTGATCCAGAACCGCCCCCGCTCATCAATGGCCATCCCGATTGGGTTCACGATATCCGGCTCGCTGGCCACGAGCTCCACGGTGAAGCCCTCAGGCACCGTCATCTTCTTGATCGCCTCTTGCGGCGACAGCGCCGGTCCCGGTGGCTTGTCCTGGGCATGAGGGATGACGTCGGCAGCGGCCGAGAGTGACGGCAAGGCAAGCGAGGCCGCAAGTGAGAATCCAATGACACAATGGCGCATGAGCATGGTCGACCAACCTCGAAAAATGGGTTCCGTAAATCCCGGTAGGCCGATTATGGCGCGATGGATGGCGAAGGGCAACGGACCGAAAACCACGAAGACTCGAAGACACAAAGAATTCCCAAGCAACTTCGTGCCTTCGAGTCTTCGTGGTCCAATCTTCTCCCGGCTACTCCATCCCCTTCACCAATTCCCCCAGCACCTTAATCAGCTCCGGCGGGAAGGCGTCTTTCTCTGCGCTCCAGAAGTTGATGCTGCCGGTGAGGCCGTCGCGTTTGATGGGGAGGTGAAAGCTCGATTGATAGGCTTTGGCCATGTATTGCAGGTCGATGCCGCTGGCGTCGGCGAGCCGCTGGTGGAGGGTGGGCTCTTTGGCAGTGGCGTAGCCGGCAAGTTTCATCCATTTGGCGGGGACTTTTCTTCCCGCTCCGCCGACTTCCTTCTCATAGGCGGATTCCTGGATACATTTCTTGATGACGAGCTGGTCCCCTTCCACGGTCGTCCAGCAAAGCCGATCGAGCTGCGGGGCGAAGGCTTGCAATGCCTCGCCGAACTTCGCCAGGTCCTGGTCGGATTTGAAAGCGCTCTTGGCGAGCCCCGCAAGTTTTTCGTCCGGCTTACCAGCGCTTTCCTTTTGCTTCTTCAAAAACTCCGCGGTCCTGCTGCCGCTGATCTTGGCGGCCTGAGCGACGGCGGGGGTGGCGTCGAAGTAGCCGATCATCATCTCTTCCCAAGTCTGGTCTCCCCAGCGGACGGTGGAATTGGGATCGGGGTTGGCGATGTTTTCGGTGGAGTTGTCGAACCAGGCCTCGCAATGAATGCGCGTGCCGGCCGGCATCGGCTTGGGTTCGGCCAGCACGTAGCCGTTCTGCCAGTTGAAGTCATAGTGCGGAACATCGAGCAGGATTTCCTGCGTCTTGTCCGGATAGAGGGCCGTATAGCGGAAGGCTTTTCCTCGCAGGTGCATGTGCGGGAAGAGAGAGAGCAACACCATATCCTTTTGGAACGAGTGATACGCTTCCACCTTGTGATTGCTCGCCCCGGCGGGAATGCGGAAGCCCGTGTTGGCCGCCTTGTCGGTGCCGACCTGGTGCTTCACTTCTGCCGGGTCAGCGAAGATGAACCCGACCGAGCTGCGGTCGGTGGTGGCGGTGCCGTTGGGAGTGTAATGCATCTGGAAGACGAGCTTGCTGCCGGCGGGAACGAGCTTGGCCTTCCCATCGGTGAGCGACAAAGGGCGGGCACCGGGCGCGGTGGCGGTGAGGAACTCGCTATGCACGCCGGCGGTTTCTTTCCGCTGACGAAAGTTGTCCGCCATGCCGACGATAATGTGATGCACCACCGACCGGTTCCCCGGCCGGCACTCGGCGGCTTTGATCCACTTGTCCTCCGTGAAGCCCGGATCGACGACGAAAAACTGATAGCGGACTTCTCCCTTCGCCGGCACGTTGAACGGTTTCTCGGACATGTAGACAATCTGGTCCGGCTGGCCGATTTGCCACCCTTCGGCGAATTGCTTCGGCGGCGGCAGGTCTTTCCTGTCTCCCTCGGGAGCTCCGGCGGCTACCCACTGGTGGATGAGAGATTTTTCTTCGTCACTGAGCCGGGCGTCGTTGGCGAACTTGCCGTGTTTGGGATCGGCGTGCCACGGCGGCATCCGCTGCTCGCTGACCACTTCGTCAATCATTTCCGCCCAGCCGACCGACTCTTCATAACTCGTCAGGGCGAACGGGCCGATCTCCCCCGGCCGATGGCAAGCCACGCAGTTGTCCTGAAAGATGCGGCTGATTTGTTTCGAGTAGGTGACTTCGCTATCGGTTTGCGGTTTGAGGACACGGCCGATGTGGCAGCCGATGGCGGCCACTTCCTTGGTCGTCACTTCCTTGCCGGCGAGCAGTTCGTCAATCGCCGTGGCCAGCCAGGTCTGTTCCGGCTTGTCGCGACCCTTGCCGTAAGTGAACTGATCGTCGATGCGGCCGTGATAGCGCACGACCCGCTCCGCATCGAGGACGAAGACTTCGGGGGTCCGCTCGGCTCCGAGCAAGTCGGCCACCTTGTTGCCGGCATCCTTCAGGAGCGGAAACTCGATTTTGCTCTTCTTGGCGAAGGCCGCAATTTCCGACAGGGAGTCTTGCTGGTTCGCGTTGATGCCCAGGAACGCGACCCCCTGCTTCTCATACTTCGCCGCCAGCTCCGCCAGCCGGGGGCCATACTGGGTCATGAGCGGGCACTCGGTTCCGGTAACAGCGACGACCAGGACTTTGCTCTCCTGGAAATCGGCCAGGGACCACGTTTTGCCGCGAAAATCCCCCAGCGAAAACGGAGCCACTTTCTGGCCGACCAGGGAAGCCTTTTTGGCTGCTGCCGGTTCCTTGGCGCCAGCGGACAGGGGACAGAGGCCGAGGATGCTCAGGCAGATGATAATTGGCAATTTGCGAAGCATGAGATTCTCAGGGAGCGGTTAGTTATCGGGAAACGTATGACTTAAACCCGGCCTGGAGTGCTTTGGTTTCGTCCTTTTGGCGGGTAGCTATTGCTTCCTACCGCTTTCTTTCCGGTGGGACTGACGTCTGAAGTGGATATGTCGCTGAACAGCGGTTTCCTGGAAATCAGCCCGATCTGCCATGTTATACGCTGTTTTTCGTAACGCATACAGCGCATTTCGGGAACCTCTCCCGATGCGGCAGGAATCGATGACCGAGCGTTGATACCAGCCTGAAGCGCAAGCGAAGGATAACGCAATGGAAGAAACAGGGGGCGGGAGTCGTCTCAAGGTTCAAAGGCTTCGAAGTCCGCAACTTTGCGAAAGAGCGCGAGGCGGCTGTTGTCCGGATTGAGAATGCGGTACACAAGTCCGCCCACGATGGATCGAGCGCGCCGAGGCATCCCGGAAATTGCAACGGGGGCAATCCAACTTGCCAAAACGACTCCCGTCCCAATTGCGTCAATGTCCGTAAAAGGGGCTATTGTCAGGTTGAAAGAAATTCGGCGTCGCAAAGCACTTTCGCAGTTTTTGCGCGTTCGCCTTGAAAATAACATTACGCTCGGTTACATCGGTTCGCCGCTTGATTTCCCGCTGCAGGCGAAAGTCCGCCAATTCAAGGTCAGAACTATCGATCCCAATGAGAACGAATGCAAAGAGTTTAATCTCCTGATCCGATTTGGCCGCAATCTCAAGCGAAGCGTTAATACCGGGAAGCGATGAGCCTCCGAGTGCAACAAGCGCCTCAGCAGCGGGGCGACACGTTGTATTCGTGAGTCCCATTCCTCCAACATTGATGTTTTCGCAAAGAGCTGGAACGGCTTCAATAGCGTGCAGTCTAACCAAGGACTTTGCAGCGTAACCGTTGGTCATCCCCCAAGTTGGACTTTCCTTATTCGTATTCCCGATTTTTTTTACTAATTGTTGTATCTCACTCAGTCGCCTCTCTATCACATCCGACGTACTAATTACCTTAGGCCGCACCCCCTCTCTTTCTCCTTCATTCTTTCCGGTCCCAGTTGGCGTAGCCTTGGATTGTTCCAACTCGGACGATTGTCGCACGGGGTCCGCCCGCACATCCCATGTCAGAAATGGAATAAGTATTAGTATCGGGAAGCACACTATCAAACAACTCGGGAAGAATGCCGGCACCCTCGGTACAAATGCAATTCGCCTGTTGGATATTCGCTCGCGTCTCGGTTGGCTCACGGGTTGTCTCCTAACGTCTTGTGTTGTGGTCCTATACACGGCCAGCGCGCATAGTTGGGTAGGGTAGGCAGACTGGCGCGATTTGTTGTGGCATGGTATCACACTTTCTGGAGAGTAGCTGCGTGAGTTCGTTGGTCGTGTGACTGGGGGCGAAAGCGCAGAGGACCAGGAGGTGTC
>SXOA01000108.1 GCA_005778405.1 Planctomycetaceae bacterium | reverse complement strand
TTTCAAAAACAACACCGGCATGGGCATCCAGTTCGCGGTCACGGCGCGCAAGATGTATGACAAGGCCAGAGAAAAAGGCATCGGCACCGAACTGCCGCTGGAACTATTCATGACCCAGCGGGGGGATAAGCTGTTCTCCCCTTGAAAAACCGTAAGGGGTGAATAGTAAGGGGTTAGGCGTTTCCGATCCGGACGCTTTACCCTTCACCCTTCACCCCTTACCCCTTACGAAAGCGCATGATCACCAAAGATGAACTAAACAGAGAAATTACTCGTTCTAGAAAAATTGCGAAGGAGATCCGCTATGCGCGACTGGGAAGCATTCGTCCCTGAAGAAGAGCGAAAGATCTACGAGAAGGCCGGCTACAAAGGCCAGGAAAAGTTCGGCGTCAATCCAGCGCTGATCATCATCGACGTCATCACCGGCTTCACCGGCACCAAGCCGATGCCGGTCATGGAAGCGATCGATGAATTCCCCACCAGCTGCGGCCAGGTCGCCTGGGACGCGCTGCCGAAGATTAGAGAATTACTCCACGCCTGCCGCGACGCGAAAATTCCGGTGATCTACTCCACCAGCGATCCGGAATTCAAAGCCGCCTTCGGCAACGCCACCAAGCGCGGCACGGACAAGACCGATTTTGAAAAACTCGCCGTCGAATTCCCCTTCCGCCACTTCCCGAGCGGCCCTAAGCAGACCGTCAATTTGCGCATCGTTCAGCTTGTTCTTGCCAGTCTTGGTGAGCTTCCCCAGATCCCGATTCGCCGTGGCACACGCCAGCTTTACCAGCCCCATCGCATGAATCAGCGGCCTCGGCAGTGTCCAGCCGGAGATGGGGAAATTCTCGACGGCCCGCTGGGTCTGAGCGCCGTAGTAGGCCTGGGCGGGGACTTGGACATCCCCCATGGAATCGTGTTCGGTGCGGAAAGACATGGGGCTAGGGGCTAGGGACTGAGGGCTGGTAAAGAAAGCAAATTTGCCGCTGCCCGAATCATAGCGGGAAAGTGTGTGGGCTTCCAAGGTGCTGGGATTGGAACGAAGAGCAGCCCTGTGTGTGATTCTCTCCGCCGCTCTTCCTTGCCGTTCTCCGCCCCCCCGCGTAAAACTGGATATCGCTTCCGCCCGCCGAGCCGCAGATGTCTTCCTCCGATCCCGCCGCTGCCGATGACAACGCCGATGCGGCGAAGGCGATTCCCGCGGTCAAAAAGCTCTCCATCACCGCGCGGCGGCAGGACGACGACCGCGAGCCGGATAAAGCGCCGCTCGATTTGCGGCTGATTACGCGGCTGATTGGTTATATGCGGCCCTATGCGGCCAAGCGGAATGCTCTCTTTCTGTGCGTGCTGCTGCGGGGGATGCAATTGCCGCTGATTGGCTGGTCGATTGGGGCCGTCATCGATGGCCCCATTACCCACCACGCCGAGTTGACGTACCCGGTCCAGACGATTGTGCTCTGTGCTCTGGGCGTTTTGGCCCTCACCGGCTTTACGAATCTCGTTCTCCATTTCCGCCAGCGGCTGGCGCTGGAACTCGGCGAGGCGGTCCTGCACGACCTCCGCCGCGAAATCTTTGCCCATTTACAATCGATGCCGATGAGCTTTTACAACACGACCAAAATCGGCCGTATCATCAGCCGCGTGACCAGCGACTGCGAGGCTCTGCGGGTCGGCGTGCAGGACGTGCTCTTCGTCACGCTCGTCGGCGTCATTCAAATGGGCGTCTCGGCTCTCATCATGCTCTACTACGACTGGGCCTTGTTCAGCATCGTCTTGGCGATTGGCCCAATCCTCTATTTTCTCAACCTCTATTTCCGCGGCCGCCTCTCCACCGCCTACCGCACCATGCAGGAAGGCTTCAGCCGTCTGACCGGCACGTTGGCGGAATCGATCAATGGCGTGCGGCTGACGCAGGCGTTTGTGCGGGAAGAGACCAACGCGAAGCTCTTCAAGGATTTGCTCGACTGGCATGGTCAGAACGTCGTGCGGGCGGTCCGCGTGGAAGGGATGCTGCTGCCGCTCTTGGAAATGAGCAGCCAGACGTTCATAGTCGCCTTGCTCCTCGTCGGCGGATATCGCGTCCTTACGCCGGGTATTGAAATCCCACCCGGCGATCTGATCCGTTTCTTCTTCCTCGCCAACATCTTCTTCAGCCCGATCCAGATTCTCGGTAACCAGTACAACCAGGCCCTAACCGCCATGGCCGGGGCCGAGCGGGTATTTGCCCTGCTCGACCGACCGCCGGAATGGCAAGACGCCTCCGATGCCGCCATCCTGCCGCCCATGGAGGGACGCGTCGAGTTGAAGAACGTGACGTTCGGCTATGACCCAAAGCGTCCGGTACTGCACGACATTTCGCTCACCGCCGAACCGGGCCAAAGCATTGCCCTCGTCGGCCGCACTGGCAGTGGCAAGTCCTCCATCGTCAACCTCATCACCCGTTTTTATCTGCCGCAGAGCGGCGCGGTCCTCATCGACGGCTACGACACGCGGCAAATCACGGGCGATTCTCTCCATCATCAGATGGGGCTCGTCCTGCAACAGAATTTCCTTTTCACCGGCACCATCCTGGAAAACATCCGCATCGGCCGCCCCGATGCGACGGACGAAGAAGCCATCCAATCCGCCCGCGACCTCGATTGCCTGGACCTGCTGCAATCCCTGCCGCAGGGGCTGCAAACGCAGGTTGGCGAACGCGGGGCACAGCTCAGCCTCGGCCAGCGGCAGCTCGTCTGCTTCTGCCGGGCCATGCTCGCCCGCCCGCGGATCGTCATCCTGGACGAGGCGACCAGCAGCGTGGACACGTTGACCGAAGTCCGCATCCAGCGAGCCCTCTCGAAACTCCTCGCCGGCCGCACCAGCTTCATCGTCGCCCATCGCCTCTCCACCATCCGCCACGCCGACCAGGTCCTCGTCCTGGAAGAGGGCCGCATCCTGGAGCGCGGCACCCACGAAGAACTGATGACCCACGGCGGCATCTACGCTTCGCTCGTCCGGCAGTTTATCCGCGGCAGCGCGGCGTAAGTGGGGTAGACTTCCAGCCTGCCTTCACAAGAAAAACACATGCAATTCCTGGCCCTCGACATCGGCTCCTCCTTCATCAAGGGCGCGGTTCTCGATTCCGAGAAGCTGACGATCGAGCACGTCACGCGGGTTCCCTTCCCCGAGCCGATTTCGGGACTGCCGTCGGGGTATTTTGAGATTGATCCGCAGCTGGTGATGGCCGCCGTGCGGGAAGTGCTCGACAAACTGTTGGCCCAAGCCCCGAAGGCGTTAGGCGTACAGTTTTCCAGCCAGATGGGTGGAGTCATCCTGGTTGACTCAAACGGCAAGCCTTTGACGAACTACATTTCGTGGCGCGATCAACGAACGACCGAGCAATCAGCCTGCGGCGAATCTTACCTCGCAGGTATTCGAAATTGGCTTGGCGAGGAGCGGCTCCAGAACATGGGAAACGAGCTCCGCGCGGGATCGCCGCTGGCTATCCTGAGCTGGTTGCAGAACCAGGGGCTACTAGAGCCGCAGAGTGTGGCGTTGTCGCTCGGAGATTTTGTGCTGGGGGAGCTTTGCTCCTCCGAGGTTTCCCACGTTGATCGCACTCTGGCGCTTGGACTATTGAACCTCCCAAGAAACGACTGGCATTACTACGCCTGGGCATCATTCGGTCTGGATGTCCTGGATTGGCCGAATCTCGGGAACGCTTGGAATGTGGCTGGGACTTGGAAAGTCAGAGGACAAGAGATTCCCTGTTATCCCCCCATCGGCGACCACCAGGCGGCTCTCGCCGGCGCTCTCCTGAATAGCGGCGAACTGTCGCTCAATATCTCCACCGGTTCGCAAATCAGTCTGCTGACCGACGAGTT
Organism: Planctomycetaceae bacterium; assembly: GCA_005778405.1. Taxonomy (GTDB): domain Bacteria; phylum Planctomycetota; class Planctomycetia; order Pirellulales; family Pirellulaceae; genus SXOA01. The sequence continues at coordinate 5,605 of SXOA01000108.1, read as the reverse complement.
TGTTCCTGGGAACTATCAAACGCGGCCCTACCTCGACGGTCGTTACCTCAACACCATCACCCATCTCCCCGCCGGCCGCTCGCTCGATGTGCTCGTCAAACTTGTCAATAAACCCTGGCCTGAAATCATCAAAGCAGCCGAAGCTGCTCCCGATACTGACCTCTCCGCCAACCTCACCTTCTTTGAAGGTCCCCTCGGCAGCCGGGGGAGCATTTCGAACATTACGACGGAGAATTTGTCGGTCGGAACGCTCTTCCGAGCTGCTTTCCGCAACATGGCGGCGAACTACGCCACCTGCGCCGCTCGCTTGTCGTCGGAAAAGAACTGGGATCGCATTGTCTTCTCCGGCGGTCTGGCTCAAAAGCTCCCGCTCTTGCGGCAGTTCATCCTGGAAAAACTCCCAAGTGAATCGCGGCTCTGCTCGTCGGCGGAAGATACGCTCCTGGGCCTTCTCGTCATCAGCCAGGTCATCAACGGCCGGGCCAAGAACCTGCAAGAAGCAAGCCTGCTCGTTTCGGCAGCACAGGGAGGATAGAATGCGGGCGGCTTGTAGGGTGCATGAGCGCAGCGAAATGCATGCGTATTTCGCATAGCAATCCCGATGACGCGTGCATTTCGCTGCGCTCCATGCACCCTACTTTAATCCTACCTTTCACCTCTTTTCCTCATGTCCTCCCCCGACCAATACCTCCCCCCCTGGGGTCAGGAGGAACTGCCAGAGCCGGCGCCGCTGTCGTGGCGGAACTGGGCCGGGTTCATCGGGCCGGGGATTGTGATGATGGGGATTCAGATTGGCGGGGGCGAATGGCTGTTCGGTCCGGTCATCACCGCCCAGTACGGCGGCGGGCTGATGTGGATCGCCACCATCGCCATCATTCTGCAAGTCTTCTACAACATCGAATGCGGCCGCTACGCCCTCTACTGCGGCGAACCCGTCATGACCGGCTTCATGCGGGTCAGCCCGGGGCCAAAGTTCTGGGTTGGTCTCATTATGCTGATGAGTCTTTCGGCGTTCATACCGGGATTGTCTTCGCAATCTGCGGTCGTCATTGCCTCGCTGATCCGCAACCGCCCGCCGACGGCGATGCCTCGAAAACTCGATGAAACGAAGATGGGAGACATTTCTCCGGAAGAAAAAGCGTTGCGAAAGCAGCAGGAGAAACAGGCCCTGGAAGACAAGTCTCTCGTGACGACTCTCTCCTTCATTCTCATGATTGCGGTGATCCTGCCGGTGCTCATCGGCGGGAAAGTCTACAACATGCTGCAAGCGGTGATGACGGCCAAAGTCGTCATTGTCCTGTCCTTTTGCCTCATCATGGGACTGTTCTTCGTCCATTGGACCCACTGGCTAAACGTCTTCAGCGGTTTCCTGAAATTTGGCGTCCTCCCCGTGATCCTGGACGATGGTACCGAAAAAGCCCGCAGCGTGTTTCGATACCGCTGGGACTATGGAGAATGGCCGATAATCTCATTTGCCAATATCGCCACGATCGGTGCGTTTGCGGGCTATGCCGGCGGTGGAGGTATGGCCAACTCGACCTACAGTAATTTTTGCCGCGACAAGGGTTGGGGGATGGGAAGACTGGTAGGGGCGATTCCGAGCGCCGTCGGCGGGCGACACATCACCCTCAGCCACGTCGGCAAGGTCTTTCCCTTAACCAACGGCAATCTCCGCCGCTGGAGCGGCTGGTGGCGGTACATCATGCTGGATCAATTGCTGATCTGGGGGCCGGGCTGCTTCATGGGGATGGCCCTGCCCGCTCTCCTGTCGCTACAGTTTGCCCCGCACTCCCCCATCTATGCTCGTGTCGTCGCCAAAGAGGCCGATCAGCCGCAGGCGGTCCTGACGGCGGACGGTATACGGCGCTCACCGCAGTTTAGCCCTCCCTGGACCGGCGCAAATGTGGAACATGGCAGGGTATCTTCGATTGCAAATGGCATGTGGACGCTGGCCTTGTTCGTCGGCCTCGCCGTGTTCCTCCCCAGCCAGATGTCCGTTGTCGAAGACTTTAGCCGGCGGTGGACGGATACCATCTGGTCTTCGAATGAGACCGTGCAAAAGAAGTTGAAGGCGAACCAGGTCAAGTACATTTACTACTCGCTGCTCACCTTGTTTGTGCTGGCAACGATGCTGGTGTGGGTGCTGTTCACCTGGCTCGACCGCTTCGGCAGCCCGCAGAACACGATGGTCGCTGTCATCGCCAATTTCAATAATCTGGCCATCGGCATCACTTCGCTGATGATCCTTCGCATCAACCGCAAGCTCCTCCCGCCGCAACTCCAGCCGCGGTGGTATCATCAAGCTGGTATTTTCTGCTGCGGGGTGTTTTACATTGGGCTGTTTTTCCTGGTGATTGTGGCGAAATTCGGGCCGATGGTGCAGAAATGGGTTTCATCCCCTTGATTCAATTATGATTCCCACCAATCTCTTTGACCTCTCTGGAAAGGTTGCCCTTGTTTCTGGTGCGGCCCAAGGCATGGGCCGGGCCATGTCTCTCGCCCTGGCCCAGCATGGCGCCGACTTGCTGCTGGCGGATCTCAATGAAGAGGCCGCGGCCAAGACGGCTGCGGAAATCAAGGCGCTGGGACGCAGGGCCGTCGCCGTCCGCTGCAATGTCTCCGACCCGGCGGAAATCCGGCCGATGTTTGCCACGCTCGATAAGGAGTTCGGGCGGGTCGATTTTCTGGCCAACGTGGCGGGAGAAGGGATTCTGGGAAAGCCGGAGGACATTTCGCTGGAAGACGTGGAGGCTTGCTGGCGGAACCTGGTTTTCGGCCGGTTCTGCATGTGCCAGGAGGCGGGTCGCCGGATGCTCAAACAGGGCTCTGGCAGCATCGTCAACATCGGCTCGCTCGCCAGCATCACCGCCCTCGGCCGCAGCCACATCGCCTACAGCATGGCGATGGGAGCGGTCGCCCAGATGACTCGCGAGCTTTCCACCGAATGGGCCGTCCACGGCGTGCGAGTGAATGCCATCCTTTGTGCCCAGGTCACCAATCCCAGCTTGGAAAAGCGGATGGCCGTGGAGCCTGGCCTGAAAGACCAGTTCCTCTCCGGCATCCCTCGCGGCCGGATGGGCAAGCCTGAAGACATTCAAGGCCTCGCCGTCTTCCTCGCCAGCGACAGCAGCACCTGGGTAACCGGGGCGCTCATTCCCATGGATGGCGGAAATTTGGCCATGAACGCCGGAGGCACGCGGCGGTATTTGTCGTAGCCGCACGCGGCCTCGCGTGCTGGCTCTTGCATTCCGAGAAGGAGAATGACCTCAGTGTCCATCACTACCGACAAGAAACGAGCAGCGCCAAAAGGTGCGCCAACTTCAGGCAACACAAAATCGCCCGGCATTAGCGAGGATCAACTGCTGTCGCTCTACCGGGCGATGCTCGTCATCCGCCTTACCGAGGAGGAACTGGCCCGCTGCCATGCTCGGGGCCTCGTCCACGGAGCCTGTCATACCTATGTCGGGCAGGAGGCGGTGGCGACCGGAGTTTGTGCCCATCTGCGGAAAGAGGACGTCGTCTTCAGCACCCACCGCGGCCACGGCCACGCGCTCGCCAAGGGGGCTCATCCCCGCGATCTGATGGCGGAGCTGTTCGGCCGCCAGACCGGCCTCTCCCGAGGGCGCGGCGGCAGCATGCATCTCTTCTCTCCCGAAATCGGCATGATGGGGACGAGCGGCATCGTCGGGCCATGTATTCTGCAAGCCTGCGGCGGCGGCTATAGCTTCAAGGTGAAGGGGACGGACAACGTCGCGGCTGCGTTCTTCGGGGACGGAGCGTCCAACAACGGCGCGTTCCACGAAGGGCTGAACATGGCGAGCATCTGGAAGCTGCCGGCCCTGTTTATTTGCGAGAACAACCAGTTCGCCACCGAAGTTCCTAACGCGTACGCTGCCGGCAATCCGAATGTCGCCAGTCGCGCGGCGGCTTATGGCATGCCAGGCATCGAGGTGGATGGAAACGATATCCGGGCCATCTTCGCCGTGGCAGAAGAAGCGGTTGCGCGAGCCCGCAGTGGCGATGGACCGACGCTCATCGAGTGCAAAACCTATCGCACCCGTGCTCATGCCGAAGGGATGGGAGATTTTGGCTACCGGACCAAGGAAGACGTAGAAGCCTGGAAAACGAAGTGCCCCATCCAGCGACTACGAAAATCAATCCTCGATGACGGTACGGCGTCCGCCGCGGAACTCGATGCGATCGATGCCGAAGTGCAGACGCTGGTTCTGGAATCCCGAAACTTCGCCGAAAAGAGCCCTTGGCCGGAGCCGACGACTGCGGCGGAGCATATCTATGCGGTTCCTATCAGACGTGCCAGCGCGAAACCGCAAGCGTCGTCCTCAACTCGCGAGTTGACGTACACCCAGGCCACCACCGAAGCTCTCACGGAGGAAATGGCCGCCAACCCGCACATCTTTGTGATGGGGGAAGGAATCGGCAAACGGGGCGGCAATTTCCGCACGACGGCGGGCTTGTATGACATCCACGGCCCGGTGCGGCTCTGCGATACGCCGATTTGCGAGCGGGGTTTTGTCGGCCTGGCCTGCGGAGCGGCCATGACCGGGACGCGGCCGGTGATCGATTTCATGTTCGCCGACTTCGTACTCGACAGCGTCGGCGAAATCATCAACCAGATCGCCAAAATGCAGTACATGAGCAGCGGCCGGCTGAAAATGCCAGTCCTCCTTCGCGGCTGCGTTGGCATTGGGCACTCGGCCGCCACACACCACAGCGGCAACTATTACGCGATGTACGCCCAAGTTCCTGGTCTGCGAGTCGTCGTACCCTCAACCCCCTACGACGCCAAGGGACTCTTCAAGCGGGCCCTCCGCTGCCAGGATCCCGTCCTGTTCCTTGAGCCCCGCGAGCTGATGAACATCAAAGGCCCCGTTCCGGCGGAGGACTACGAAATCGAGTTCGGCCAGGCCTCCATCGTCCGCGAAGGCAAAGACCTGACCGTTGTCGCCATCGGCCGCATGGCCCACGTCACTGCCGGCCTGCTCGATCAACTCGCCAAAGAACAAATCTCCGTCGAGCTGATCGACCCTCGCACCGTCCTCCCTCTCGACACCCAGACCATTCTCAAATCCGTCGCCAAAACCGGCCGGCTCTTGATCGTGGATGAAGCGTATGCACCATGCAGCGTCGGAGCCGAAATCGCCGCTCAGATCGCCGACATGGGCTTCGACGACCTCGACGCACCGATTCGCCGCGTCAACGGGCTCTTCACGCCGACGCCTTACAGCCCGTCGCTTGAAAAGGCGGTGGTGCCGAGTGTGGACGAAGTGCAGACTGCGATTCGCGAGTTGGTGAGGGAGTAACCATGCCATATCCAATCACCGTACCGCGGCTCGGCTGGTCGATGGAGCAAGGGACGTTTCTCGGCTGGAGGAAGAAGGACGGGGATTTCGTCCGCGCGGGAGAAGTCCTCTTCGAGTTGGAAGGGGAGAAGGCGGCTCAGGAAATCGAGTCGCTCGACAGCGGCATCTTGCGGATTCCGTCCACCGCTCCACAAGAAGGATCGCTCGTTCCCGTCGGCGTGCTTCTGGGTTATCTGGTCGCGGAAGGAGAAGCGACTCCGCCGGAATTGCCCCCTCTCCCCATG
>SXOA01000107.1 GCA_005778405.1 Planctomycetaceae bacterium | reverse complement strand
CCTGATCATGACGACCAACGCCGGAGCCGAGGCCATCAAGAATGAATCCGAGTTCGGCTTCCGGGCCAACAAAGACAAGGACTCGACTTATGACGGCATGAAGGAGCGGGTGATGGAGCGGGTCGAGCGGGTCTTCCGCCCCGAGTTCCTCAACCGCCTGGACGACGTGATCGTCTTCCGTCATTTGACGACGGACGACCTCAAAAACGTCATCGACCTGGAGCTGACCAAAGTCCGCGAACGGCTCGGCGATCGAGGTCTCAAGCTCATCCTCACCGATGAATCCAAGGCCTACATCGTCAAGAAAGCCAGCAAGGGCGAGGAAGAGAACCCCTTCGGCGCCCGTCCCCTCCGCCGCGAAGTGGAACGGCTGATCGAGGATCCTCTCTCGGAAGAGCTGCTCAAGGGCGAGTTCCAGGGGAAGGACACGATCACCGTCGACGTCATCAAGGACGACACCGACAAGGTCCGCCGCCTGGACTTCAAGGGCTCCGTTTCCACCGCCCCACCGCAGCCCGCAGCAGAGCCGGTTGGAGCGGGCGCGGGAGCGGAAGAGGCGAAGTAAAGTGTTGGAGTCCCGCCTTTAGGCGGCTCCGAGGTTCCAATTGAACGAAACTATAGACCCCGAGCAGAAGTGCTCGGGGTTTTTTGTTTTCAACACGCTTTGTCTCCATTCTTCACCCGCTGATTCAATGGCCTCGGGACATCTGCAATAATGCCGGTCGCACCTTGTTTCGCTTTTGAATCATCGCAAGGGGGTCATACATGTGGCGTTTCTGTACGTTGGCGTTGGTTACTCTGGCTCTCTTCGCCGCTCCCCTGCCCGATCCGGTGAAACCCGATCCGAATACGCCTCGCCCTATTGAGGCGGTGGATAGTGTGTTTATTGAGGACCTCACCTGGATGGAGGTGCGGGACGCGCTGAAGGATGGGAAAGACACCGTGATCGTGGCGACCGGGGGCGTGGAGCAGAACGGCCCCTACCTGGTGGCCGGAAAGCACAACATCATCCTGCGGGCCACCACGGAAGCGATTGCTCGCAAGCTGGGCAGAACGCTGGTCGCGCCGATAGTTCCCTTCGTTCCCGAGGGGAATATCGATCCTCCCGATTCGCACATGAAGTATCCCAGCACGATCAGTGTCACCGAAGAAACCTACGCCGCACTCCTAACGGACATCTGCGGCTCGCTGCGGGCGCATGGGTTCAAGCGGATCATCTTGATTGGGGACAGCGGCGGCAACCAAACCGGCCTGAAGAACGTGGCTGCTGCTCTGAATGCGAAGTGGAAGGGGGACCGGAGCACGGTTTACTTCATTCCCGAGTATTACGATTTCTCCGGCGTCTCCAAATGGCTGGAAGAACAGGGGATCAAGCAAACCTCGGAAGGGTTGCACGACGACTTTGCCATGACCGCCATGATGATGTCGGTCGATCCAACCAGCGTTCGCATGAAGCAGCGAATTGCCGCCGGCAAGTTTTCCATCAACGGCGTGAACCTGGCCCCGGCGGAAAAAACCATCGCGTGGGGGAATAAGATTATCGAATTTCGCGCGGAACTAACGGTCAAGGCGATTCAGACAGCCATTGACAAGCAGCCGAAGTAATTCCGGCGGACTTTTTCCGGGAGTCCTGTTGAAGCAATACTTGTTCCTTCTCGCCTTGCTCTCCGTGTCCCTCAAAAAACGGTTGCCTCTTCCTTTTCCCTTGTGATAGGATAATTCAACTGCGGCGGCAGGTCCTCGCGACTGGCCGAGGACAAATCCGCCCACATTCTACAAGCCGTTCTGGTCCTTTTGGTCGAGGCCCAAGACCATGCATAAACTCTGCCCCTTCTGCCATAGTTGGCTCTCCACCAACATCTTCGATGCGCACGTCGCTTCGCACACGCAGAAGCTCCCCGATGGCCAGATGCAGGACCACGTCACGGTCCGCCCCGAGGAGCGGTTCGCTGGCGACATCGCCAAGGAGCCCCGCTGGTATGTGCACCCCCGCTGCGGCGGCGTCACCGGCATGCCTGAGGAAATCATCCGCTCGTACATGGTCGATCCGTTTCTCTACAACGAATCCTCCTTCTGCACCGGCTGCCACAACTATGTCCCAACGGCCGAGCTCTACTGGCAAGAGACGAACGAATCGCTGCAAGCTGCCAGCTATCGGCGGAAGGCGGAGTTCATTCAGAAGAACGGCCTGAATCCCCAGGATTTTGTCTGGGATGCCCTCGGTCCCGCCCGCCGCAAGAGCCGCGGCGGCAGTGGCGTGGGAACGATCGCGCTGGTCGCCCTCGGCGGACTCGCCGCCCTTTTCTTAGTCGGCTTCGTGGTCATGTTCGCGGTCATCGCGGCGCGGAGCCAGGCCGCCCGCCGCCAGCCGGCACCCGCCCCCTTCAATGCCGGATTTCCAAGGATGGGCCGCGACTTTCAGCCCGTGAAATTCCCGGACATCCCAGAGCCCAATTTCCCCAAGGGGCCGGACATCGACAAGCTCATGCGAGAAAGCCACGAGCAGATGGAGCAGCACCTGAAAGAATCCCAACAGCGGCAAGAGGAGTTTATGGAAAGGCTCCGTTCCGATGCGTTTGGTCCCCCCGGTGGTCTCCCCACCCCGCCGAACGTCGGTCCTCCCGCGGGATTCTCCGGCATTGAGGAAGCCCGCAAGCGGGCCGAAGAATCCCGCCAGCGGTCCCGCGAGCGAATGGACGCCCTGCGAGAGCGCACGCGAAGTCGGCCCTAGACTCTCCCT
>SXOA01000106.1 GCA_005778405.1 Planctomycetaceae bacterium | reverse complement strand
TTTTGCCGCAGCCGTTGGGGCCGAGGATGCCCCATTTTTCGCCCCGGAGTAGGTCGAAGGTGAGGTTTTTGAAGAGTGGCCGGTCGTAGGCTTTGGCCAGGCGCTCCACGCGGATGACGATGTCGCCGGTGCGGGAGGCTGGCAGAAAGCCCATTGGCGGCGGCTTGATTTCTCGCGGCGGCGGCACCAGCTCCAGGCGGTCGAGTTTCTTGCGGCGGTCCTCGGCCTGGGCGTGGCGGACGCCAAAGCGATACTTGGCGATGTACTCTTCCAACTTGACGATTTCGTCCTGCTGGCGGACGTAGGCATTGCGTTGCAACTCCACCCGCTCGCCCTTCAATCGCTTGTACTGGGTGAAGTTGCCGGGATAGGACTCGATGGTCCCTTGAAACAGCTCCAGCGTGCGGTTGGTAACGCGGTCGAGAAAGTAGCGGTCGTGGCTGACGACGAGTACGGACTGGTTGGTTTCGAGGAGGAAGTTTTCAAGCCACTCGGTCGCGTCGATGTCGAGATGGTTCGACGGCTCGTCGAGGAGCATCAGGTCGGGCTCGGCCAGCAGCAGCTTGGCGAGAAGCAAGCGGTTCTGCTGCCCGCCGGAGAGCGTTTCCAGCGATTGCTCGTAGCTGGCCTTGGTAAAGCCGAGGCCGGAGAGGACCCGCTCGATTTTGTAGTTCAAGTTGTAGACGTCGTGGTGATGAAGCTGGTGTTGCACGAACTCAAACCGCCGCTCCAGCCGCTTCCGCTCGGAGTCGTCGGTCACCGTGCTCATGGCATGGCCCAGCTCTTCCGCCTCGTGCGAATAGCTGAGCAGTTCGTCGAGCGCGCTCCTGGCCTCGTCCCACACTGTCTTCCCCCGCTCAAACTCCGGCTGCTGTTCGAGAAATCCCAGCCGGACCGTCGGATGCAGCTCCACTTTGCCGCTATCAGCCTCTTCGCGGGCGGCAATGATCTTCATCAGCGTTGTCTTGCCAGCGCCGTTCGGCCCCACCAGCGAAGCTCGCTCTCCGGGACGAATATCGAATGTCACTCCCGCCAGCACCGGCTCCGGGCCGAAGTGTTTGACGAGAGATTGGAGGGAGAGGAGGATCATCCGTATGAAGAATCTGGTGAATCGACGCCTGTATTAGCCTTGTGCCGGTATCTCATAATCAAACAGCCGGTACGTCTTCGTAATCTTCGCCCCGCCCCGCTTCAGCGTTCCGTACGAGAGCGAGTTGCTCTCCAGCACCCAGCTAAACTCGGCTTCTTGAATTCCCCAGGATTTCACTTCCGGCAAGAGATGGGAAACGATAAGCAGGCCGACCCCCCACTTTTGATATTCAGGAATGACATTGGTGCTGATCAGGCGGATCCGTTTGATCTCTTTGCGATTGAAGAGAAGTTTGAGAAATCCGAACGGAAAGAGACGCCCGCCGATTTCCTTAATGCGGGGGTTATAGTCAAGAAGAGCAAAGACCGCGCCGACCGGTTTGCCTTCGATTTCGCCGATGGTGGTCATTTCCGGGACGATGAGCATTTTCAGGCCGTGGGCCATGGCCTTGGTTTCCGCGGCCGAGATCGGGACGAAGCCCCAGGTGCCGACAAGCGACTGGTTGTAGATATCCAGAAACAGCCGGACGTCCCGGTCGAAGTGTTTGGGGTCGAGACGGCGGAGCTTTACGTCAAACCGCCGTTGGCACTCCTGGATGATGAAGTCCAACTTCTTGTCGAGCCCCGAGATCATGTTCATGTGCCCCCAGAAGGCGACCATGTCCTGCGTCTTGGTGAAGCCATAGGTCTCAATCAGCCGCTGATAGTAGGGGCGATTGTAGGTCATCATGAACGTGGGGGGCTCATGGAAGCCGTCGATCAGGAGGCCACATTCGTAGTTCATGGAGGGGTTCATTGGTCCGCGGATCGCCGTCATTCCTCTTTCGCGGAGCCAGTCACGGGCGGCATCGAAGAGGGCGCTTGCCGTTTCCTGGCTGTCCTCGCTTTCAAAAAAACCGAAGAAGCCCCGCTTTTCGTGATACCGCTCGTTGTGGGCATGGGGGACAATCGCGGCAATGCGGCCGACCGGTGTGCCATTGCGGTAGGCCAGAAACGTCTGGATTTCCGCCGTATCGTAGAACGGATGTTTCGTGTAATTCACCATCTCCTTGGCGTTTCCACGCAGCGGAGGAATCCAGTTCAGATCGCCGCTGTAGATGTCCCAGGGAACATTGAGAAACTGCCGCCGCTGCCACCAGGAAGTGACCGGCTTGACGATGACCTGATGGGGATTGAGAGCGGCTGCCTGTGCGAATTGACTCATCCGAAGGTATTCCTCTTTTTTCTGGAAGCCGCTATTGTAGCCCGCTCGCTGCGCAATCGCGGTATTCCGATAATACCGGCCCGCGCACGCAGTGTGCAGGCTACTTTGTCAGGGGGTCCTTTGGAGTGACGCGCCGATGAAATACCTGGTCACTGGCGGTTCTGGCCTGCTGGGAAATAACGTCGTCCGCCGCCTGCTCGAAATCGGCGAAGAGGTCCGAGTTCTCCACCGCGTCGGCACCGAACAGCGTCCCTTCAGCGGTCTCGACGTGGAACTACGGACGGGCAACGTCCGGGACGCAGACTCCGTCCACAGTGCCGCTCAAGGGATGGACGTCATCGTTCATGCTGCCGGACACGTGCACATTGGCTGGTCACAGGGGATGGAACATCAGGCCGTCAATGTCGAAGGTGCTCGCAACGTTGCCGCTGCCGCTCGGACTGCGGGTGCTCGACTGGTCCATGTCTCCAGCGTCAATGCCCTGGGCTTGGGTCAACTCAACAATCCCGCCACGGAAGAGACCGCGCTGCCGGGAGCCGTTGAGTGTCCTTACGTGGTGACCAAGCGAGCCGGCGAAGCGGCAGTGCAAGTGGAAATGGACAAAGGCCTCTCAGCCGTCATTGTGAATCCGGGTTTCATGCTCGCCCCGTGGGACTGGAAACCGTCCAGCGGCCAGATGCTTCTGGAGGTCGCCCACTTTGCCCCGCTCGCTCCGATCGGTGCCTTCAGCGTCGGCGATGCCCGGGATGTTGCCGCCGCCTGCGTGCAGGCCGCTAAGACCTCTTCGGCTCGGGGCCGTTATGTGCTGGCCGGACACAACCTGTCCTATTATGACGCCTGGAAAAAGTTTGCCGCGGTTGCCGGTAAGAGGGGTCCCCGTTTTCGAGTGGGACCCATTAACCGCTGGATTGGGGCGCTGGCAGGAGACTTCTGGGGCCGCGTCACCGGCCGGGAACCCAACGTCAATTCCGCGGGAATGCGGATGTCCTGCCAGCAACACTGCTTTTCCAGCGCCAAAGCGGAGCAGGAACTGGGATACCGCATCCGCCCTCTGAAAGAGACTATTTCCGACGCCTGGAACTGGTTTGTGGAAAATGGGTACGTAAAATAAGGGAGGTTCACAGGGCGGTAAAGGAAGACATGCCGATAAACATTTTGCCCCCAAGGAGCGGCCACGTTTTTCGTCTGTTTTTGGGTTCGTGCAATGTCGTTCGTTTTCGTCACCGGCGCTAGCGGGTTTATTGGCTCGCATCTGGTTCAGGCCCTCCGGGCGCGCGGAGAGCGGGTGCGCTGCCTGGTCCGCAAGAGCTCCCAATCTGACCTCTTGCGCAATGCCGGCGCGGAGCTCGTCTATGGCGAGCTCCATCAGCCGCAACTTCTGGAAGAAGGAATGTACGGAGCAAGCGCCGTCTTCCACTTGGCGGCCATGACCTCGGCATTGCGGTACGAAGACATGCTCAAGGTGAACCAGGACGGCTCCCGGAAAGTTGCCCTGGCTTGTGCGAAACAGCGGAACCCACCCAGGTTGATCCTGGTTTCTTCCATCGCCGCTGCCGGCCCGGCGCAGCGGGGGCAGATTCGCGTGGAGTCCGACTCGCCGCACCCGATCAGCAACTACGGCCGGAGCAAACTGGCCGGTGAGCAAGAGGCTCTGTCATTCGCGGACAAAGTTCCCACGACCGTCGTTCGCCCCGGAATCGTCTTCGGTCCGCGGAACAAGTCGATGCTGCCCATTTTCAAGGCCATCAAGTACCTCAATCTGCACGTCGTCCCCGGCTCTCAACCGCCCCCTCTATCGTACATTCACGTGTCCGACTGCGTGGAATTGCTGCTGCGGGCTCGCGAGCGGGGGGAAGTTGTTGCCACCAACAGGAATGGGCATCACGGCAAACAAAGAGGCAGTGGCAAAGGCTATTACTTTGCCGTCGCACCGGAATACCCTAGCTACGCCGAACTGGGCAAAATGGCCGGCCCGTTGGTTCGTCGCCCCTATGTCCTGGTCCTGTCCTGTCCCAACCCGATCCCCTGGATGATCGGCGGCATCAGTCAAGCGCTCGCCACTCTCCGCCGCAAGCCCGATGATCTCAACCTCGACAAGATCCAGGAAGCCCTCGCTCCTTCCTGGGCCTGTTCCGCCGAAGCCGCCAAGCGCGATCTTTCGTTTGCCCCTGCTAAACCTTTGCAGGAGCGGCTGGCCGAAACGCTGAATTGGTATCAGCAGGAACATTGGCTGTAAGACCTTTCCCCCTGTTTCACAAAACGCCCCTTGGTGGCAGTGATTCTCTGGGAATGGCATGGGAGGGCTGGCGTCTTTAGAATGAAGTCATTCTGGACGACTGTCTTTCTCTGTCCTCTGTGTGCGAGGTATTCCGTGAGCGCGACTCTGCTGGTTCTGGCCTGTCTGATCAACGCCCCGGAAGAAACCAAGGCTGCCAAGCCCGAGCCGCCGAAAGCAGCTGCCAAAGTGGTGGAGAAGAAAGAAACCGCCACAAAGGCGGAGAAGGCCAAGACCGAGCCGGCCAAGCCTGAGCCGGTGAAGGGTGCGGAAAAGGCCATTCCGCCCAAAACCGAGGAGAAGAAAGAAGAGAAGTCGGCAGCCGACTTAATCGCCCCCAAGGTTCGGGCCCTTGTCAAGCAACTCGATGCCGGCGAGCAGGCCAAGCGCGAAGCGGCCGAGAAGGAGTTGATCGCCTTGGGACTGGACGTGCTGCCGCTGCTTCCCAAGCCGGATGCCCGTACGCCCGCGGAAGTGAAGAACCGTTTACGGCGGGTGTATAGCGCACTCTTGGCCGCCGCTGTGGAGGCCTCGACCAGGCCGGCGTTTGTGACGCTCAGCGGCGAGATGACTCTGTCGGAGGCGATGGCTGGCATTGAGAAGCAGACGGGAAACAAAGTCGTCGACAAACGTACGGAGTTCATGCAAGAAACTCCCGATCCGAAAGTGAAACTGGCTTTGGAGAAGGTTCCCTTCTGGCAGGCGCTCGACACCGTGCTCGATGCCGCCAGTTTGCAGCTTTACAACTACGACGTGGAGACTGGGGCGCTGGCGTATGTGTCGCGCGGCGAAGGGGCACTCCCTCGCTCCACGCACGGCAGCTACGGCGGACTCTTCCGCCTGGAGCCGACATTGCTGGAGGCCAGTAGCGATCTACGGAATCCGATGAACCGGGGGCTCAAGCTGACCGTCGATGTCGCCTGGGAGCCGCGGGTGCGTCCGGTGGTGTTGGAATTGGCGCCGGGCAATTTAAAGGCGACCGATGAAGCCGGTGGCGAAATCATCAGTGACGCCGGGGAGGAGACGCTCGAGTTTCCGGTGCGGGGAACCAATGCCGGTGTGGAGCTGGAGTTGGGGTTCCGGCTGCCGCCGCGGGGCGTGAAGCAAATTGCCTCCATCAAGGGGAAGATGTCGGCACTGGTTTTGGGGCGCATCGAGGAGTTTGAATTTACTGATTTGGAAAAAGCCAAAGGGGTGGAGCAGGAGCGCGGGGGCGTGACGGTGGTGGTGCGAGAAGTCCGGAAGAATGAGGAGATCTTTGACGTAAAGGTGCGGGTGAAATTCGGCGAGGCTGGGAAAGCCCTCGAATCGCACCAGGGGTGGATTTACGACAACGAATGCTACCTGCTCGACCGGTCCGGCAACAAAATCGAAAACGCCGGCCTGGAAGCGACCGCGACCGGACAGAACGAAGTGGGCCTGGACTACAAATTCGATCTCGGGGAAGAGACTTCTGCCAAGGGTTACAAGTTCATCTACAAAACGCCGGCCGCCATCGTGCGGATTCCGATTGAATTTGAACTAAAGAATATCGAGCTGCCGTAGCCAATGCCGGAGAGATTTACCGCAGAGGCCGCGGAGGATCGCGGAGAAAGACAGGGGCACTGTCTTGCTGATTGAGCAATTCCATGAATCTGATCTCAATGATTTTTGTTTTGGGGGTTACTTGTGTTGTGCCCGCAGATGAAAAGCTGGCGGCGGGACCGGCCCACGTGGCGGCGACGGTGGACAATGAGGCGATAGGGGCGGGGGAGGTCGAACGGGAAATTGCCCTGGCGCTGAGGGGGCAGAAGCTGACGGGTGAAGCCTTGGCCCGGCTGCGGAAGCATGCCTTGGAGCAGGTCATCGACCGGCATCTGGTGCTGCGGTATCTGCAAGCCAACAAGCAGGTGGCCAGCCAGGAAGACATCGACTTTGCCCTCGCCCGGCTGGTGCGGCAGCTCAAGGCGAAGGACACCGCTCTCGCGGTCCATCTCAAGAACATTGGCATGACCGAAGGTGAGCTGCGCCAGGAGCTGCTTTGGAAAATCTCCTGGGCGCGGTACGTCGAGGCTCGTTCCACCGACGACAACTTGAAAAAGTACTTCGACATGCACCGGCCCGATTTCGACGCCACCGAGCTAAAGGTCGCTCACATTTTGCTCACGGTTTCGGCGGGTGATAACGCGAAACTGCAAGCAGCTCTGCAACGAGCAACTGCGATTCGAGAGGATATCACATCGAACAAGATGACCTTCGCGGAAACCGCCAAGAAACATTCACAAGCTCCCACCGCGAAGGACGGCGGCAACATCGGTGGCATCCGCCGCCACGAGCCGATGCCCGAGGAATTTACCAAGGCCGCCTTCGCACTTAAAAAGGGAGAGTGCAGCCCGCCGGTCGTCACAGCCTTCGGCGTGCATCTCATTCAAGTGCTGGAAATCATCCCCGGCCAGCGGACCTGGGAAGACTGCCGCGACGAGCTGCGACCGGCAGTGACGCTGTACTTGTTTCGCTGGATTGCGGACAAAGAGCGGAAGATTGCAAAAGTGAGCTATTTGCAATAACCTTCAGCCGCAAGGGCGCTTGAAGATATGGACCAATTCCGTCGTGACTGGCAGATGTGTCATGCCTTGCGCTTGATGCGAAAAAACTGGGACTACGCTGACTAGCTCCCAACCCTGTTGTCCAAGGGCGTTAAAATCGATTGCTGGTTGCCATGCCGAGTGGGATGTGCCCGTAAAACCTTGAGTGACCTGGCGAGTGACAATGACGGTATGATACTCCCAGCGTGTGGCGGGCATGGCTCCTCCAATGCGGACTTAGCGTTACTGGACGGAATGAGTTGGATTCTTTAGAAGATACTCGTTGCACCGTCGTTTCTCCACTCCTCCGGTCATGGATGCCACTTTCTTCAACAACAAACTTTTGCGTCGCCGGCTCGTCCGGCTGCTATTGGCCTGGTTTGCGGAACATCACCGCAAACTTCCTTGGCGGGGAACCCGGGATTTGTACCGCATCTGGGTCAGCGAAGTCATGCTGCAGCAGACGCAGGTTGCGGCAGTGGTTCCCTACTACGAGCGGTTCCTGGCTGTATTTCCCACGGTCTCACAACTAGCCGCGGCGCGGGAGGAACAGGTGCTGCGGCTGTGGGAGGGGCTGGGTTATTACCGGCGGGCGAGGCAACTGCATGCCGCGGCGCGAAAGATTGCGGCCGAACATGGCGGAGAATTTCCCCGTGAATATGAGCTTGTCCGCGCGCTTCCCGGCATCGGCCGCTATACCGCGGGCGCCATCCTGTCGCTCGGCCTCGATCGCCGGCTGCCGATTTTGGAGGCCAACACGATCCGCCTCCTGAGCCGGCTGGCGGCGTATCGCGGGGAAGCCACGAGCACGGCCGGCCAAAAGTTCTTGTGGACAATGGCGGAGCAGATCCTGCCGGCAAAGAACGTCGGCCAGTTCAACCAGGCATTGATGGAGCTCGGCAGCCAGGTCTGCACTCCCCGTCAGCCAAAATGCGCGGAGTGCCCGCTGGCGCCGCTTTGCCCAACCAGGAAGTTGGGTTGGCAAGAGAGCATCCCCACTGCGAAACGACCTAAACAATACGAAGAAGTGGTGGAGGTGGTCGTCGTCATTCGCCGCGGCAGCAAGGTCTTTGTCCGCAGGCGGGGAGATGAGGAACGCTGGGCCGGAATGTGGGACTTTCCCCGTTTCACATCCGCGAGTGCTTCACCCAATCGGCAGCGGGTAATGAATCTCGCGGCTGACACCGCCTCGCTTACTGGCATTGCTTTCGAAGACGCCCAACTGCTCACCACCCTCAAACATGGCGTCACGCGATTTCGGATCACGCTTCACTGCTATGAGGCACAATTCGCCGGCCTAACCCCTGCATTCACGCGGGGAAATCGCCGTGTGGACGCGGTGGATAAGCTCCAAAAGCAATGCGAGCAGGCCTGGGTAAAAGTTAATGCACTCGAAGACTTGCCGCTTAGCGTGACGGCGCGAAAGATTGCCAGGCTGTTGACGGCAAACTGACCGGTCAACTTACGGTTGTTCCTTCTTCCTCGCTGCCAAAAACTCCGCAATCCTCTTCTGGCCGTCAACTGCCTCTTTCTCTTCCTTGCTCTTGTCCTCGGCTTGCTCGATTTCGATGATTGCCGCCTGAGCGCGGGTTTTCAAGTTTTGGTCTTCGGAGATCAAACACTCGCGCAGAGCTGGCAGGTGCGGGGCGGCTTTTTTGCCGAACAGCGGCAGACATCCCGCGGCGTTGAGACGAACCCAGTTGTCCTCGTCATCGAGCATCTTGGCGACGGTCTTCAGGCCTTCGCCGCTGAAGGGGTCGAGCGCCGTCAGCTCGCCGCAGCCCCAGCCGCGAACGGTCTTGTCTTTGCTTGCCAGGACGGCGGCCGCGACCCGCTTGCTCAAAGTGGGAATATCGAGGAGCGTGACCCCTTTAGGAATCTCCAGCTTCGCCAGGTCGACATCGCCGCCGACGTAAATCGTCAGCCGCGGATCCTTGTTCCAGACTTCGTCTCCTTTGTCGAGCGTCAGCACGTGCTTGGAGATGCCGCCGTGAATGTGGAGTTCCCAATTACAGGGGATCTCTTTGCGACCGAATGTGTGGGCGACGCCAGGAGCAGATCGCAGCAACACCTCATGCTGCTTCACTTCGATTTTGGCGAAGTGAGCGAGGGCGACATTCAATTCCGCCGTCGTACCCTTATAGAAAAAATGCTCAGTCCCGTTCACCCAGTTGCTGTAGACCCGGGCCTTGTCGTTCACCACCGGCATGATCCCCTTCCACTCGGTGAAGTTGGTCTCGTGGAGCGGCTCATTGCCAATGGTCTCCTCGCCCAACCCCCAAACTGTGCGGGCTGCCGTTGGGCTGCAGATCGCCAGCATCACCAGGGCCCACAGGAATAGTCGTCGCATGATCGCAAACCTCCAAATGACAAAGAGCACGTAGCGGCCTATTCTAAGACGAATGGCAGGGGCCTGCGTTTCCTCGCGTATCCGATAATTCGTGGAATTTGTGCCGAGCCCTATCCACGCATACCAATTCATCCATCGAACCAAGGGAGCTCTTTCCATGGCCGCGGAATTCCTCAATCCCCCTTCCCTTTGCCCCACTTTCGGCTGGACGCATGTCGTCAGCGTGAGCGGCGGCAAGACGATCTACATTTCCGGACAAGTCGGCATCAACGAGAAAGGAGAGGTCGTCGGCAAAGGGGACATGAAGCGGCAGACGGAGCAGGCGTTTGAGAATATCCGACTGGCGCTGGCCGCGGCTGGGGCGTCGTTTCAGCAGGTCGTGAAGACAAACCTCTACGTCGTGGGCCTCCGCGCGGAACATGTTCCCCTCATTCGTGAAGTACGCAGCCGCTATGTCTGGGCCGAGCACCCCCCCAGCAGCACGCTGGTCGGCGTGAGCGCGCTGGTCGGCCCGGATTGGCTGATTGAAATTGAAGCGGTGGCCGTCGTTTTTTAGGAATCGCTCCGAGCTAGCAGCCGCTCTCGCCTTGTCCTGCCGCGGGGATTCCACTACCATCCGCCCCCCGGAAGCCGGTAGGACCGAAGGTGCCATAGCTGTGGGAACTAATTTCTCCATTCGACGAACGGAACAAGGCGGCGGCCAGGCAGGTCGCTGCTGGCTGCGCTTTTTGGCGGCAGTAATGCTGTGTCCGCTGGCAGGCTGCGCGGCGATGAATCTGCTGGAAGGGAAGTTGCCTAGCGCCAACGATGAAGAACTGGGGCTGGTGACGCGGCCCTATCCAGGCTGGGAAAGCAAGGCCAAGGCGACGCTCGACAAGATTCCGACGATTGAGGAGAAGCAGCGGGATGCGGCTTTGGATGGGTCTGTTGTCGCGACCGCGAATTCAGCACCAGCCAGTGTGACGCAGGAACAACCGCTGACGGCGAATCCGGCCTCGCCGGAATCCGCGCCAAACTCGCAACCGCCGGCCAATCCCGCAAATGTTCTTCCGCCCCCCGCGCCCATTGTCAATCCGCCGGTTGCCGGCCCGCCCGCTGCAGCCGCACCTGCTCTGGTGCATCCAACGCCGGAACATCCCGTGGCGGTCACATCGGCCGAGGGAACTCTCGCCGGTCCACCCGCGACGACTGTGGAAAAGAAGAAAGAGCCAACCGCGGCGGAAAGGCTCACCGCCCTGATCAAGCAGCGGAGCGAGTTTCTCTCGGCCCTCAAAGCCGAAGTCAACCGCCGCCGCACGTCTGCGGGCGACGACGAAGAATTGACCCGCCTCGAAAAGGAGCTGCGCCTCGTGCAACTCGCGGGGGAACAGCCCGAGGAAGCCGTCGCACAGATTGAGGCGCTCGACGGACCCGAGCGAGAGGCCTTCGTTCACATGCTGATGGGTCTGGCGACCTGGATGAATGCCGACGAGGCCCGCCGCCCGACGCTTCGCAACGCCAAGATTGTCCGGGAAATCCGCGATGCCGCTGCCGAACTCGCCGCCGCCAGCAAGCTCGACGTGCGAAACCTGGCCTTCTGCGAAAAGGTCGAAAGCTACGGCTGGTACACGGAGTTTTCGCGGAGCCAGTTCAAACCCAAACAGCAGGTGATCCTGTACGCGGAAGTGGAAAACTTTTCCGCCCAGCGCATCGCCGACGATTCGTTCGAAACCGAGCTGCAAGGCTCCTATCAGATCTTCGATTCCCGCGGCAATTTGGTGGACGAGCGGGAACTGCCGCTGGACAAGGAAGTCTGCCGTAACTACCGGCGGGACTACTTCCTAACGTATCTGATTTATCTTCCCGACGGCCTCTCCTCGGGGAGCTACCGCCTGGAGCTGACCATCGAGGACAAAAAGGGCTCAGCCGGTCATCAAGAGCCGGAGAACAGGCGCGGGACCAAGGCGATAGAAGATCAGCACCTGAAGTCGCCGAGTTCCGCCAGCAGTTACAAGGGACGAAAGCTCGGCACGGGGACGATTGAGTTCTCGGTCAAGTAGAAGCTACTTCGCCTTGTCGGCGGGCTTGGCGGCTTTGTCGCCGTCCCCCTTCTTGCCGGCCTTCTTCTTGGAGTCCGCCTCGGCCCTTTCCTTGGCCACTTTCTCTTTCTGCTCGGGAGTCAGCAAGGCTTCAATCTCGCCGTTCTGCTGGGCCCTCACCGTTTCCAGTTGGCTCTGCAAATCGGCGATTTGCTTTTCGTACTTGGCTTGAATGGCATAGATTTTTTCCTTTTGCTCATCGGATACCACGTCTTTGTAGTAGGCGGGCAAGCGCCCTTTGGCCTTATCTTTCGCGCCGGCCTTGGCCTTGGGGTCAGCTTTCTTTTCCTGGCCGATGGAATTGAGTGAAACAGCAGCGATGACAAGCGTGGTGGCAGTGGCGGCAACAACGAGCTTCTTTAAAAACGCGGCAGGCATAGGGCTCTCCCAAATGGCAATGATTCGAGGGGTCTCAGCAAGTCCGTGCAACCCGCTAGTGTAAGGGGGCAGCAAGACGAAAAACAGCAGATTTCGCGATTTTGATGGATTTTGCCCCCTATGTGGATTTACCCTCGCCGGGCCTCATTTCTTCGGCATCTCAACGACTGTGATCGTCACCGGCTGGCTAGGGAGCGAGACGAGCACGTTGGGTTTTTCTTTGGACGCGGGGTCTTTGGCATAGGGGACTTGCCCCTGGCCGACGATGGCGAGGGTGTAGTTTCCGGGGCGAGTGCCATTCTGAATTTCGACGTCGATCGTGGCTTCGTTCGCGCCGGCCGCGATTTCCGGAGCGGTGATTTTGATGTTGCCGGGGAGGGGCAGCGGCAGGAGGGTGAGCTTTTCTTTGAAGTCGGGGTTGAGGCGCGTCACGGCGAGCTTGACCTGGGCCTTCTTGCCGGCTTCGATTTGCAGTTGCTCGGCGCCGAACCGGAGCGAGAACGGTGCCTTTTCGCGGACGGCCAGCGTCAATTCTCGCACCGGCCGGCTGGAGCCGCCGCCACCACTTCCGTCGTTCCAGATGCGGGTGTAGGGGCGGACCTCAAGGCAAGAGCGGCAGGCGGTCGGCGAACTTGATGCTGTAATGCCAGTATTCGTAACCCGCCGTCACGATGGCCGACCAGACGACCGCCGCCAGGATG
>SXOA01000105.1 GCA_005778405.1 Planctomycetaceae bacterium | reverse complement strand
CGATCCAGGAGTTTATCGAGCAGCACAACTCCTCGCCCGAACCTTTTGTCTGGACCGCCAAAGCCGACGACATCCTCGCCAAAGTTGCCCGCGCCCGAGCTACCCTCGATAAGACACCATCTGCGTGAGACACTACACTAGGATGCGCCAGTGCTGCGGCCCTCCATTCCCGCCTCTCCCGGAGACCCGATGATGCCCGCTCTCATTCCGCCAATCCCCGATTCCCGTCGCGAGTTCCTAAAGACTGCTGGCGCTCTGGCCCTCGTCGCCGCAGGTGGGCCGATTCTGGCTGTGGAGTCGGAGAAGACCAAGAGCACGCCGGAGAGCCTGGTGAAGCTGCTCTATGACACCTTCACCGCCAAGCAGAAGAAGGACGTTTGCTTTGCCTGGGACTATGTCGAGAAGGAGCGGGGACTCTTGCGGACGCGGCTGGAGAATAACTGGAAAATCACTTCGCCGTCCATCAAAAGCAGCTATTACACGGCCGATCAGCAGCACCTCATTCGCAAGATCTTCGAAGGAATGACAAACCCCGCCTGGCACGAGCGGTGGGATGTGCAACTCAAGGGGGACGTCGGCGGTTTTGGGCAAAACCAGTCGCTGGCCATTTTTGGCGAGCCGGGGACCGACAAATTCGAATTCGTCCTCGCCAGCCGGCACATGACGCTGCGGTGCGACGGCAACAGCGCGGAGCATGTCGCCTTCGGCGGGCCGATTCTGTATGCCCACGACGGAGAGAACACGTACGAGAAGCCGGCTCACCCCAACAACGTCTTTTGGCACCAGGCCCAGGCGGCCAACAAGTTGTACGACATGTTCGACGGCAAGCAGCGGGAGAAATCGCTGGTGCTCAAGGGGATGCCCAGCGAAGAACTCGTCGGCTTCCGGGGAGCAAAAGGAACCTTCGACGGCATCGCGGTCACCGAGCTTGCCCAGGATCAAAAGGAACACCTGCAGCAGGTTCTCAAGCTGCTACTCGAGCCGTTCCGCCAGTCGGACCAGGACGAAGTGGTCCGCTGTCTGAAGGTGCAGGGGGGACTCGATGCCTGCCACCTGGCGTTCTACAAGGAAGGGGACCTCGGCGACGACGGCATCTGGGACAACTGGCGGCTGGAAGGGCCGTCGTTCGTCTGGTATTTCCGCGGCCGGCCGCACGTCCACGTCTGGGTCCACGTCGCGGATTCATCCGAGGTGAAGCTGAACTCGTATCAGAATTCAGTCGGCGTGTGAGTTTCTTTCGAAGCGAGCTTTTCAAACACGCCCACGCAAAACCGTGGGCGTGCCACCCAGAGTCCGCCAGCAACTCTGCTACGCACACGGGGTGTACGGGAAACTATTTTTCCAGCAGGTACGCCACCACGGCCGTATTCTTCTCTTCCGGCTTTCCGGCGAACAGGGTGAGGCTCTTTGGCTTCCACGCGGCTTTGTAGGTGGCGACGGTGTATGCGCCAGATTCTCTGGATTCGCCCAGCACCATCAGCTTCGCCGGGGCGATGAGCGAGATGATTCCGGGGAGGTCGCCGTATTTCGCGCCGCCGGGGAGAAAATCGGGACTGCGATAATCGGTCTGCCTGCCGAAACGAAAACCGTCCGTGTCGATGACGGTCCTTTCAATCGTCTTTTCTCCCGTCTGGGCTCGCGCGGCGGCGACCCAGTGTCCGGCTCCGGCCAGGCCGACGAGCGAAATCTCGTCCGGCTTCTGCTCGTAGTTCTGGCAGAAGCTGATAGTGGTGAGGATGTCGTGGACTCGCTGCTCAAAGACCGAGTGGTTGTAACCCAGGGTATAGCCGGCGAATTCGCGGGCGTTGCCAACTTTCGGCGTTTTCGTTAGCGGCTTACCGTCGGCCAGGAATTCGCCTTGATAGATGAGGTCGATGCCACAGACCGCTGTGCCGGCTTTTAGAAGCTGGGCGACGTCGCCGTTTGCTCCGCCATCAGCATTGAGCAGGCCGGCTTTCCCTGTATCCGTGACCCAAATGACGACCTTCTTGTTCCAAGTTTTCGGCAGAAAGAACAGAGCCGGCACTTCTTCGCTGTGGGCTTTGTTTCGAAGCAGGCCGACATATCGCGTGGCGTCCCCCAGTTGGACTTCCTCGGTTTGGTTCCATTCAACCTCTCCTGCTGCCGGCAAACCGCGGCCGATGATGGCGTCAAGGCCGCCACCCACGACCTTCTTCCATGGAGCCAGCGAATCCTGGTCGATGGTCGGAGTCAGCTTCTTGAGCTGCTTGTCGGCGTCTTCTGTCCAAGTGCGCAAGAGCTTCTTCTCAAACTCCGCGCCCCCTTCCGGCCGGGGATGAGCCGCGTCATACACCGTCAATTGCGAGGGAACCAGCCGCTTGTAGTCCTCTTCAACAACTGGCTCTTCCAGGCCGAGCTTGAAGTGCTTGTTGACGAAGCTGGAGAATGCGGCTCGGCTGACGTAGTTGTAGTTGTGGCCGAAATGGACGTAGTTGAAGAGCGAAATGTTGTTCGGTGCTCCCATGAAGGCGTAGTGGGCCTTGAGTTCAGGGAAGCCCTTGGTGGCCATCTCCTTGGTCCAGTCATCCGCGGCAGTCAGCCCTTGTGGCTTGGGAGCGAAGAGAGCGGCGAATTCGATGTTGCCGGTATCGACGCGGAGGCAGCTCGCGTTTTCGCAGGTGCAGCCCCCCTGCATAGCCGTGGAGACCATGACGGCCGGGAAGGATAGAGCAACGCGCGGATCGAGCGACGCCAGCATGAACGACTGCGTGCCGCCGCCGCTGGCTCCGGTGATAGCGATGCGCGAGGCATCGACCTCGGGCAGTGAAGTGAGGAAGTCGAGCGAGCGGATTGAGTTCCAGGATTGCAGCCCCATTACACTTTGGAGGTGGGCTTCCGCCTGCGTGCTGAACAGACCCCAATTCTCGGTCGTGTTCATCTCCGGCCGCTGTTTGGCGAACCGATGGGCGATGTCGAACGAAATCTGCTGGCTGTCGGCATAGCCCAACATGTCGTATTGAAAGCAGATGCAGCCCATGCGGGCGGCTTGCACGGCCAGCGATTGCAGGTGATTGCGGCCGCTGTCCTCGAATCGCTCGGCACCCTGCACCAGCTCCTGGCGAATCGCGGCCTTCCCCTTGTCGTGAAACCGGCCGTCGGCCCAATGCCCGTGGGCGAACAAGACCCCCGGAACCTTGCCGCTCACCTTTTTCGGACGATATAGGCTGCCGGTAACGTGAAAGCCAGGAAAACTCTCGAAATAGACCTTCTCAATCGTGAAATCCCCCTGATCCATCAGCCCATGCACAACGGGGTTCAGCGGCGTCTTCTCCGGCATCGGCCAGAGCCCCTGCGAGACCAGCATCTGCCGCCGCACCCGCTCCGCCCGCTGTTCCCAAGCTTCGCGGCTTTTGGGAGGGGTGAAGGGGAAATAGCCGTCCAGATCCTTGGGCGGCGAGAGACGGACATCGTTAGGCAACTTGCCAGCCGGAAGCGCGCGGGGAGCATCGGCCAGCGCTATTGTCGCAAAACTGAGCCAGCCGCAAACGAGCAATAAAGTCGACGCAAGACGCGGGAGGGGAAACGTCATGGTGGGAACCTCGTGGACGAAGCGGGGAGGGAGCGATCCGCTTTGGATCGGGGTGAGAAGTAGTCTACAGGGGCGAGCGGAGAGATTCCACCAGTACGGCTGCCAAGCTTAGCAGTGTACTTCTTTCGGTCCCCACTCCTCGGTTTCGAGCGCCCAATACCAGACGGTGACCAGGCCAAGACTTTGTTCGTGAGAATGAGAAATGCCGATGAGGCGTTCCGGTCCCAGAGTGGTGGCGAATGCCGTCGCGGCGGCAAAAATGTTCGGCCAGGGGGAGGTGTGGCTTCTGAAGATCCTAAAGCGGGCTTGCATAGCACCCTCGCAAAGGACTTACGTAGCGGGACAGGCGTTTGCCCCATCGGCCGGCTTTTTTTCGCGATAAGTCAGCGCGTGAATCGCCAGCATGATCGCGCCGGCGACCAGGAACGAGTCGGCGAGGTTGAAATTGGGCCAGGGGTTGAAGATTTTCCAGGGGACTTCCTTCCACTGGAACAAAATCCAGTCTCGAACCGCGCCGGTTAACTCCGCATCGACACCCGCGGGAAGCCCGCCGCGGTGCCAGAGCCCCAGCCGGTCGTACAAGTTGCCGAGGATGCCGCCGGAAATGATGCCCAGGGCCACGGTCAGCCAGCGGTCGCGGGCGGCTTTATAGACGAAGAGCCAGGTAAGGATGCCCAGGAGCGCGGCGACGGAGAGAGCGGCAAAGATCATCCGCTTGCCACCCCCCATGCCAAAAAGCGCACCGGGATTGAGCGCGGTCTGAATCCCCAGCCGATCCTGAATCAGCCACCAACTCGGCTGTTCCCCCGGAAAGCCGAACGAGCGAAAGACGGCTTCCTTGGAAAAGAGATCTGTCGCCCCGGCCACGATGGCCAAGGCGAAATAGATCAAGTAGGCGGCCCTCGATACTGGACCGGCCGATTCCGCACTGTCCGTTCCCATGTTCGGCGTTTCGCCGCTGGATGCTTTCGGCCGCTCTTTACGACGGCTGTTCATCGCGGTGGCTACCGGCGATCCCGCCTTAGTGGCTGTGGACTTTGTCCGCGCACTTGACGCAGTAGGGTGTGTAGGGGAGGACATTCAGACGGGTCTTGGGGATTTTTTGCTCGCAATCGGCGCAAATACCATAGACCCCGTCCTCAATTCGCTCAAGAGCACCTTCAATTTGCCCCAGCGTGGTGCCGTCGTGCTCCATCAGGCTGAGGTTGAATTCCTGCTCGAACGCATCGGTTCCAATATCGGCCATGTGGATCGGCATGCTGGAAAGGTCGCCGCTAGATTCGCTCCGCGTCTTCCGCAGGGCCGCATCCGCCAGGCCGGAAAAATCTCCTCGCAGCCGGGACCTGATTGTCAGCAAGGTTTCCTTGTACACCTTGGACTCACGCTTATTCATCAGACTCTCCGAGGGTGCATGAGCGGCGCAAACGTACATCCGGTTCCTTCCGCCGCGTTCTCCAGCCGCCACCGGCCGTGGTGGGGCAAAATCGTTCCATAGCCTTGTGATTATAATTTGCTTAAGTCCACATGGTCAAATGGGTAGCAATGCCAAATGCAACTGTTTTTCGAGAAAACGGCGTGAAGAATCAGCTAATCAGCCTTCAAGCACGGGGCAATGTCAAGAGAAATTGACACATTGGGCAAGATGGACTTGCTGTGCGGCTGGAGCAGTACCGTCAATACTGAATCGTCGAATCCGATTTCCGCGTCCCCTGGCTCCGCAGCTCTTTCATCATGAAGCTGATGCCGCGACAGAATTCACGGACCCCTTCAACATAGTTCTTCCGCTCGTCGGCGGCCTGGGCCTTGTTGCAGTATTCGTCGAACGTCCGCCAATCGATGTTCCAGTGGGCATCGCGAGCGGCTTCGCGCAGCTCTTCGATGACCTCGGCCAGCTTGCTGATGAACTCATGACCGGGGGAACAGGCGGTCGCGGTGTATGGTCCCTTTCCCAAATGGCGGCCTGCTTCCAAGGTAACACCGCCGCCCATGCCGAAGTGCTGCGCCAGGCCAACACCGCCCGTTACCAAGGCCAAGGCCGCCAGGACTGCCGCCGGAATGTACCAGTTCATCATCAGGACAAAAATCGCCGCCAAGGCCGCAACGCCGGCTCCAATCCAAACAGCGGGATGAACACCCTTCTTGCTTTTGGCCGCACCCACGGTGAGCGGCGGAGCGGTACTGGAAGTCGTCGTCATCTCCTCTTTCACCACCTTGGCAATTAGGATCGTGCAATTGTCCGGTCCGCCTCGCAGATTCGCCAGGTCCACCAGCACCCGAGCCGCTTCATCCGCGGGGAGCGCCCCCAGGATGGGTCCGAGCTCATGATCCTCCACCTTCCCCGTCAGGCCGTCGCTGCACAGCAAATACACGTCTCCCAGTTCGATCGGCCAGGGCCCTTCCAAATCAATCTGCACGTTCGCATTAGGCCCGAGTGAACGGGTAATCACATTCTTGGGAACCGTTGCCGCAATGTCGCTCCCCGGCGGAAGTTGGCCGGAAGCTCGCAATTCCCATTGCAGGCTGTGGTCGAATGTCAGTTGATGCAGTTGATTCCCCCGCAAGCGATAGACGCGGCTGTCGCCGATGTGGGCGGCCATCGCTCCCTGCGGCAGCAGAACCAGCACGCTGCACGTCGTTCCCATGTTATGGAA
The DNA here is from genome assembly GCA_005778405.1 of Planctomycetaceae bacterium. Taxonomy (GTDB): domain Bacteria; phylum Planctomycetota; class Planctomycetia; order Pirellulales; family Pirellulaceae; genus SXOA01. The sequence continues at coordinate 57,908 of SXOA01000105.1, read as the reverse complement.
ATCGGGGTTCGCCATGCCCCGTCGATGGACCTCCGAATTGGTCTCGCGAATCGCCTTTTCCAGCGCCTCCGGCGGAGAGAGATCCCGATACTTGTGATAGAGGTGCGGGATGCCGTCTGCCGCCAGCTTGCTAGCTAGTTCGCCGGCAGCATGAGCCCCCATGCCATCGGCCACCATCAGAAAATGGCCGCGCGCCTGCCACAGCTCGGCGGTATCGGCCACGACCAGGGCATGGGAATCCTGGTTCGTGGTCCTCCGCATTCCAATGTCGGTGATAGCCGCCACCTGGAGGCAAGTCGAGTAATTCACCGCAGCCACAAGCCCTTGGAGAGTTGTTTGAAGGCCCCCGCCTGATTGGGATTTCCCGGTTCACCCTGCTTAACCCTATTCTAACCCCTTGTGGAGTCAAGAGTAAGACTGACTCAAGGCAACAGCCCCAGACACCAGGCCGAAGCGCCCGCGAAGGAAACCGCAACCAGCCCATCATCGCCTATCCCTTCGAAACACCCTAGAGATCACGATTTCTCTCTGGGCGGAAGCCGGAGTGGTTTCTATACTCCCGCCCGTCTCCTTGGGATTTTCTCGATTCCATCATGGACTATTGCCACTTCAATTCCGCGCGCAAGCCATTCCTGTTAATGCTCCTCTGCGCGCTGGCCCTGCTTTCGTCGACGGGCTGCGTCCGCCGGCGGATGACGATTCGCACCAATCCCCCCGGCGCTCAGGTCTTTGTGGATGACCAGGAAGTCGGCACCACTCCCTGTTCCACCGGCTATGTCTACTACGGCACTCGCAAAGTCACGGTGATCAAGGACGGCTATAAAACGGAAACTCTGTACCACAAGTTCCGCACTCCGTGGTACCAGATTCCGCCGCTCGACTTTATCACCGAGAATCTACTGGGCCGCGAAATCCGCGACGAGCGCATCGTGGATGTGACACTCGCCCCTCAGGAAATCGTCCCCGAAGCCGCCCTGCGTTCGCGAGCGGAAGGGCTCCGCCGCGATGCGCTCGGTCGGCAATACATGCCCCTCGTTCCCGCCTCGGCGACACAGAAGCCCAATGCCACGGTGACGGAATTGCCGGCGGAAGTTGGCTATCCGGGGCAAGGGCTGAATCTCTTTCAGCCGCGCGGCGTGGCACAACCGCGGGCCGAGGCGGAACCGCCGTCGCCGCAATAAGCATCCATGTCAGAGGTCAAAATGAGGTTCTCGCTTCAGACTCTCTTGGCCGTGGTCACGATTACGGCGGTTTGCTTGGGTGGCCTTTGCCTAGCCCGCAACGAAGGCCGACTTGTCAAAACCGGCAAGCCGCTCAACCTCGCGATCATGGGCGAAGGCTATTTTCAGATCGAGCTCGAGAATTGCAACCGGACCCTCTACACTCGTCACGGCAATTTCCATCTCGACGCCAATGGAGACCTTGTTGCGGGCACAGCCGCGGACAGACGGGTTCTGTTTCCTAGAGTCACATTTCCATCCGGTGCCATTCCCGTACTCACAACGCAGGGGGACACGCATTCCCACGACGTCGGGCGACCAGAGGAGATAATGTCCATGGGCCAGATCCAACTCGCATCATTCCCAAATCCTGAGGCCTTGAAGCAAGTCGCAGACGACCTATACGAGGCAACTGATGAGTCGGGTGCCCCGATGTCGGGTCATCCCGGATCGTACAGTTTTGGCCTGCTCCGTCCCGGCTACCTGGAGCGCGGACCGTCCGACAAATGGTTTGCGGACGTGAAGCCTTTGTATGTTCTCCTGCTTGGATTCGTAATGGTTGGGGGATGCCTCCTGCTGCGTGAACTGCGCGCCCAGCGGCGCGAGTTGGCGAAGCTCCAGGTGCTTATGTCAAATTCAGTTCCACCAAGAACTTGTTAAGAGCATCCCGCCCCGCCGTCTCGTCGGCGATGGCCCTTTTGATCTGCTCGCGAAGCTGGTCGATCTTGTCTTCCTGCTCGTTGAATTTGGTGACGTAGCGGCGGAAGAGATCGCTGTCCTTGGGAAGCTGGGCCATGTTCTGGCGGATGCGGTCCTGCTCGTCAAAGATGATCTTCACCTGCCGCTCCAACTCGGCCCGCTTGGCAACCAATTGTCCTTGGGCAGCCTTCTTCTTGATGACTTCGACTAGGGCAGCCTTCACCTTGTCGCTGACAACCTTGGCGTTGATGTAGAAGTTGATCGTGCCGTCGTCGAGGTTGGTCAGGGCCTGGTATTCATCCGCGGTTCGCTGCTCTTTGATGGTGAGGTTCGCGGGCTTGCCCGGCTCGGCAGTAACGGCAAGCCGATACAGGTCGCGGGTCTTCTCGGTCGGATCCTTGGGTTCCAGCAGCGTCCATTGCGTATCGAGCGGATATTCGACGAGAACTTTTTTGGTCTTCTTCCCGGAGTTCTTGATGACATACGACTGCGTCCGGCCGTACTTGCGGGTGATCTGCATATTCCCGAGAGCGATCTTCACCGCCAGGAGCTGCTCCGGTTCGCCGGTGCTCGTCGGAGCAACTTCGGTATCCAAATCCATTGCATAGCTCACCAGCCGCTCGCTTTTCGGCGGCAAATCCTGAATCTGGGCGTCGCCGGCATAGGCCCCGTCGTCGAACACGGTAATCGGCCCCTGCATCAGATGCAGGTCGGTGCTGTTCTTCAGTTTCAGGCCGTTGAGCGGGTGCTTGGCATGAACAGCCGGGTTGTAAATGGAGACTTTCTCCCCTTCGACCGAATCATTGACAATCGGCAGCATCGCGCTCTTCTGTCGGCCTAGCTTGACAGGAGTGGCAATTCGGTACTGAAACATCTCGCCGACGTCGCTGGCCTGAGCGACCGATTCCACCGCGCCGGGATCGAAGCGGCCCTTGGCTTCCGATTCCAAAAAGCGTTCTGCTGCTTTCTCATCCGCCGCGCGATTCCGCTGTAGACCCAGGCCAGTTTCCCGCTTTGCTAACTGGTCGGCGAGTTGCTTTTTCGCGGGAGCTGCTGGCGCTCCCGCCATCGGCTTGCCCGCGGCTTTGCGAAACTCGTTCTCCGATTCCGCCAGATCCTGGTCATAAGTTCGCGGCCGCAGCGAAGCATACAACTCCTGCTGCACCACCGGGCGGTCGATGTACATCGGCTGATAGAGGTCCATCACAAAGGAGATCGGACGGCCACTGACCAACGTGAGGTTCACGTTGTCCCAATCTTCCTCAGTCGTGTTCTCCACAATCGCCCAGCCCTGCAACAGCGGCTTTGCATCACTCAGCACCAGTCGGTAGCTCGTTTTCCAAATCGGCGATTCTTGAATGTAGCCGACCCGCACCGGCCGCTTTCCCGCGCCAGTGAAGTTCAGCGTCACGCTTTTCTTATCGACCGACTTCCCCATCGCCAAAACCAGCAGCGCCTGCCGCAGCTCGGTATCGAGCTTGGGGTTCGCCAGCTTGATCTTGCCGACTCCGTCGAGCGGCACGCTCCGCAGCCCTTCTTCGGTGAGCAGGTTGAGATACTCGACTTCGACCGTCTCAGTCATCCCGGCGGGCTTCTTCCGCCTTTCAATGCCAATGATGATGCCGCTCATCTTGGGCGAATCGAGTTCGATCTTCTCCCCACGAATTTGCCCCAGCAGGTCCGCCAGCGTCGGGCTGTGCGTGAGGTCGATGGTAAAGGTCCGCAGCGTTCGGGTAATCGGATCTTTGGAGCCGTAGGAGACCGTGGAAATCTTGCCACCCCCTTCGTCCTGCAGGACCATGCTCTTGAGCAGGTCGTTGACATCCCGCGTGTTGAACCGCAGGTCGACCGTAGCATTCCCCTCCACCTCTCCGTTTCGTTCATAGAACGCGACCCCCGAACTGAACATCACCACGCGTTTGAGTGGAATGTTCGTCCCCGGATCCTCGGCAGTCGCGAAACCGGACAGCGAGAGTACGAGCGCCACACAAGCGAGACGAAGTGTTTGCATGCCATAGACCATGATGAGCACCCTTTTCATTGTCGCCAATCGCGGGAGCGAATGACGAGATAACTCCGCAAGTCTAGCCCTTAAGACGGACCAGTCCCCATCAAAGTTTCGCATACCGCCGGCAACGACGATACCAGCCGATCCTGGCGATACCGCCATGACCAGAAGCCCCCTGCAAGAGGGGGTCTAGGGTTAATAGCTTTGCACACCAAATCGGATGCTGCCGCAACGTAATTCGGTAGCGTCCATTGCGAAAAACTTCGCGTTGAATGCGGCGCTATTTTGGGTGCAGAGCTCTGTGAAGCAGCCTTTGGTTGTTGGCGGCGATGCCGGCGCTAAAGAAAGCCATGCCAACGACAAAACAGCCGGCCGCGATCTGTGTCCCGCCGCCGAAGTCATCGTCAGAAATGTGCTCGTCAGCGCGGATCGAGCCAGTCGCCAGGCGGTTGGCCATGCAAAAGGGGGCGGCGATCCGATGGGCCAGCATGGCCAAGTCTCCGAATAGTCTTGCACAGCCGCCAAAAAATACTTGGCGGCCCTGATAGTCTCATTGGGCGATACGACCGGAATGACCGCCAAACTACCACTGAATCGGCAGGGTTTGCGCAGAGCGCACAGGCGATTGCTAGCAAGCTCGTCTATGCCGCCCGTTTGAGCCCCAAAACGTACAACAATGCGGGTGCCGGTCTGGCAAGTGGCAACGTGGGGTCATTCCGCAGGACGGCGGCTACCTGGTCCAGCTGCTCCACGACGTTCAGGGCGAGGTCCACGAAGATGTAGCGCCTTCCGCCAAACTGGCATTCGCCGCCGCCGCTCCCCCCCAGCCATTCCTGGCGAATGACGTAACCCATCTGGCCGGCCAATGCCAGCAGTCGCTCAAGCATTTCGACGGTATGCATCCTAGCTTCTCCATGTCGCCTGTCCGTGGCGGATTGTGGGAGCGGATTATAACGCGAGGCGCTGATGGGGGCCAGTTCGTTTCGACGATATCGGGAAAGAAAGGGATTGCATGACCAGCGCTTCACAGGCCCAGCCTCCTACGTCCGCTCAGCAAATTGCCGCTTTGGAGCAGCAACTCGCTGAGGCGCAGAAAATGACCGCCCTGGGGGAACTCGTCAGCACAACGACCCACGAGTTCAACAACGTGCTGATGACCATCCTCAACTATGCCCGGCTGGGGCTGCGGCACAAGGACGAAGCGACGCGGGACAAGGCCCTGCAAAAGATCCTCGACGCCGGCCAGCGGGCAGCCAAAATCACCGGCAGTGTCCTGGCCATGGCCCGCAACCGCTCCGGGGAGCTGGAGCCGACGGATTTGGCGAAGCTCATCGAGGAGTGCCTGGTGCTCTTGGAGCGCGAGTTATCCAAATATCGCATCTCCGTGGAACAGCAAATTTCCGCCGTGCCGGAGGCGCTAGCGAATGGGAACCAGATTCAGCAAGTGCTGCTGAACTTGTTGATCAACGCCCGCCAGGCGATGCCCAGCGGCGGGCGCGTGCTCATCAAGCTGGACCACGACAAGTCCAGCGGCACGGTGGACTTGACCGTGCGCGACACGGGCAGCGGCATTTCCGCCGAGAAGCTGCCCCGAATTTTCGACCGTTTCTATACGACCAAGAAAGGGCCCGACGAAAGCGGTAAAGGGGGAACCGGCCTGGGCCTTTCCACTTGTAAGTCCATCATCGACGCGCATCACGGCCGCATTCGCGTGGAGTCCACCGTCGGCAAGGGAACGGCTTTTATTATCAAACTGCCGGTCGCAAAGCCTCTCGCGCAGCCGCAGTCTCCGCTTCCGCTGCCCATTTCGCCTGCGGACTTCAGCATGACCCCTCCACTGGCTAGCTCCTAGTCCTTGCTGCTAGGTCTTTCCTTCCAGAATCGCCTTTGCGTCCGGCGCTCCCTTCGCGTCGGGCTTTGCCGCGGGATCGACCTTCTTCAGGTTTTCAAGATCTCTAGATAGGTCGTACGAGTCGGTCAGGAATGGCATGAGATGGCTGACGTCGGCTCCTCCCAGGGTCGCTTCATCCCACCATTCCTTCGCCGAAGTAAGCTGAGTTGGGGTGGAGGCTTTGTTGCAGGCAACATATGCCCCCTTCACCACGCGCGACACTGGGTCGGTCCCATCCAGCTTCATGTCGGCGAGGGCGGCAGCCAGGTGGACAGGCAAATCGCTGTACTGATAAGTCTTGCTCTGGCCGGCAATCTTGAGGATGACCTGCTTCTGGTCGGCATCCACCATTCCCACGAAGGTGCTGGAGCCGATCTTGAAGGACTCAGCCGCCTCCATCCCTGTCGCAGCCTGCACCAGGCGTTCGTGAAACTGTTTGACATACTCTTTCACTTCCTTGAGGCGGGCCAGCTTGTTCCGGTGCTCCGGCAGTTTGGCGAGCTTTTCCGCTTTGGCCAGCTCAACATCCGCTTCCGCGAAATTGAATTCGCCAACAGCGGCCTTGGCGCTTTGCAATGCCTTGCCAAGCTGTAGCACCTCTGCCTGGGAAGGCAATTCGCCTGGTGGTGCTTCCGGCTTGGGCTCCGGTTTCGGGGGCTCAGGCTTTGTTGGTTCTGGTTTTGCGGGTTCGGGTTTGGTTGGCTCAGGTTTCGCCGGTTCCGGCTTAGTTTCGACCGGCATCTCGGTCGTCGGTTTGGCTTCGGGGACTTTTGTCTTTTCCGGTTCCTCGGGCTTGGGTTGCTGCGGCTTGACGGGGGGACTCACTGGCACCCCGGGAGAAACCGGCCGAACTGTGTTTGAAGGCGCATTGCCGGGCGTTACGGCAGGGGAATTGGTGCCACCATTGTTGGCTGGAATGTTCGCCACTTGGCTCCTGCCAAAATTGCCGCTGATGGCAAAAAGGCCGAGCACGGATACGACCACCAAGAGCAATCCACCCAAACCGACGAACAGCAGTGTTTGCTGCGAACTCTTTTCTCGCTTTGCCGCCAACATGACCGCCGTCGCCGAACTGCTGCGAACTTCCTTGGCGGGGACATCGCTCGTGCCCGTAGCGATTGTGTTCGAAGGTGAACCAGGCGGAGACCCTTCTACTGTCGCGACCGCCGTTCCCAAGGGGATTGCCATCGAAGGCGGCTGCAGCATCGCGGCCGAGGCCGGAGGCGCACCATAAGGCATGGCCACAGGTACCGGGCTTGTCATTCCACCCGCCATTACGGTTCCGGGGATGGCAACAGGAGCCATCGGGTCAAGTGCCGCGGGCGTTGGAGGCGGCTGCATATACGCGGGGGGTGCCACCGGCATCGCCATCGGCGTTCCATAAATCGGCGCGGCCATCGGTGGCATACCGCCGTAATGCCCCGGCACTCCTGGAGTTCCGTAGCCCATCGGCTGCGGCATGGGTTGCGCCATCGGCGGTCCGTAGCCATATCCCGGTTGCGACATGGGATAGGCGGCCATCGGTGCCTGGCCAGGAGGAGGCGGATAATAGGCCGGCGGGTATGTGGCCTGCTGGGGATAGGCAGGTTGCTGCGAATAGGGACTCGGCTGTTGCGAGTAGAGAGCGGCCTGCTGCGGATAGCCCGGAGGCTGTTGGGGATATCCGGTTGGTTGATAATGTGTTGGCGCTGGCTGTTGAAAAGGAGCTGGCTGCTGCGGAGAGTAGTTCGGGGTTTGCGGAAAGTAACCCGGCATTGGTGAAGGCGAATCCATTGGCGGCGCAACTGTCGGCGCAATGGCGGGAAGTGAAGATGCTGCTCCAGGGGGCAGGACATCGTTCGTTGAGGTCGGAGCCAACGCTGCTGGCGTAACAGGTGCCGGAGTTGCTTCCGGCGCAGGGGGCTTTGTCCAATCGACGGCGGGGCGCGAGGGCGGATAAAACGGAGAATCCTTCCGTTCGATCGGATTGGGCCCAGGCCCGATTCGCAACTCCACGTCCTCTGTTGACTTTGCTACCGGCGAAGGCGAATTGGCCTTGGGAGCCATGCCCGGAGGATAACGAGGATCTTGCTTGATCGGCCGAGCATCGGTCTTCTTGGGAGCCGCCGAAGCCGCTACCGCTGCCGCCGCGAGATCCCGTTTCATCCCCCCTTCTAACTCGCGCACGAATTCATCGGCGAACCGTAAATCGTCATCGTAAGCATTCTTTTTCTGGTCATCGAGCAAAACAGACTTCACTTCCTGCAACTCGTCCAAGACTTTGGACCACTCGGCGGCGTGTTCGCCTGGCCGCTGCGAACGAATCTTGCGAATTGCCTTGTCCACCGCAGCGGTAATCCGGTTCTTATCGCTTTCGAACTCCGGAAGCCCTAGGAGCTTGTAATGAGTGGTGCTGGCGGTCTTGTTTTCGATATCCAGCCAGGCCTTGTACGGATCGAATTCTTCGGACATGTGTTCGTTCCCGGCTGGCCGGCGATACCTAACCTAGTGCAGAGTCTTCACTTGCGAGGACTCTTTTATCTTACGTGAAACTCCGATTGCGTGCCATACTTTCTCTTGAAACCGCTTGCTGGCAGCGCGCGCGGATTTCCTGAAAGCTAAAGCGAGAAACGAGCGGCATTTGTACTCACGAGTCCATTCGCGCGTCAGTTCTTGGCCGAAACCAACTGCGGCAGCATGCTCACCAGGAATCGCGCCAGCCGGTCCGAAGCCTTGAGGGCTTCATCCTGCAGATTCCACATATCGGCGGCGCTTTGCGGGCGAGAAAAGACAGCCTTAGCCGCGGCCCCGAGCTTCCCTCCCAAGGTGGTCTGTTTCATCAGCCGCTCCACCTCTATAGGAAGCCGGTCTTCCATGCCGTCACTGATGATTCGGACCGACAGGAACCTGGTCTTGAGTTGCCGGCAAGTATCGGCGACGGCGAAAGACTCCATGTCGCACGCCAGTGCTTGATGTAATTCACCGAGCTTTTTCTTTTCCGCCGGCGAGCTAATCAGGTTTTCCACGGTAAGCAGTCGGCCGACGTGCAGGCGCTTTGTCGACGCAATTGCTTCTGGGGAAAGCTTAAGGCCAACTTCCAGCCGTTCCCCTTTCAGGTTCAGCACTTGCTCCGCCATCAGAAAGTCACCCTTGTGAAGTCCGTCTGCCAATCCCCCCGCAAAACCCGCGGAAACCACCCACGCCGGCTCATGGAACTTGATGACTTCGGCGGTCGCTGCGGCGGCGGCATCCGCGCCCACCCCCGATTCCGCGATGACCAGCTCTTTCCCTTGCAGGGTGCCGGCGTGTTCGATAAAGGTCTTGCACTGGGTCGCGCTCGCACCGCTCAGCTTGTCGACAAGGCCACCGGCTTCGACTCCCAGGGAAAAAATGAAGGCCACGTCGCAGGGAGGGGCAAGCTCCGGCGGCCCAGCCTCCTTTCGCTCCTCGCTGGGTGCCGCATGCGGACTGCCGCCGCGGAGTGTCTCCGCCAGGACGGACTGAAACTTCCCCTGAGCCGCTTCACGCAGATAATTGTTCACAAGCCAGCGGAGCAGCATGCAGGAATTTCCGGGAGGAGATGGTATTCTGAAGGAAGCGTCATCCATTGTAACCTGCCTGGACTTAATCCATGCACGCCCTCGCCTTGGCTGCGATACTGTTTGCTGCCGAGCCTCCTCGGTTTGAGAGCGAGGTCTTGCCTCTTTTGACCAAAGCCGGCTGCAACTCGGGTGCTTGCCACGGAGCAGCTGCGGGGCGCGGCGGGCTCAAACTTTCGCTGTTTGCCGGCAATCCTGCTGCTGACTTTGACGCTCTCGTTCGTGAGCTTGAGGGGAGGCGGATCAATCGGACCAAACCCGCGGACAGTCTCTTCATCGCGAAACCGACGGGAATGATCGATCACGAAGGGGGCGTGCGGTTCGATTTCGACGGCGCGGAAGCGAAGCTCTTGGCCGATTGGGTAACTGCCGGGGCACCCAAGGCAACCACGAGTTCGCTCCGCAGCATCGCGCTCACACCTCCCACGGTCAGCGGAAAGTCAGTTCCATTTGAAACGCAGATTTCTGTATCTGCGGAACTGGCGGATGGATCGCGGCGGGATGTGACATCCATGTCCGTCTTTACACCAGGCGACGAGACTGCTCTCGCCGTTAGAGGAGCGGGGGTGATTGCAGTTCTTCGCCCCGGCCGGCACACGGTCATTGTGCGCTATCTTTCGCAGGTGCGGTCGCTCTCCATCACAGCACGTCGGGAAGGCGTTAACCTGGATTTGAGCCAGTCGCCGCGTCACAATTGGATCGATGACGAAGTGCTCTCCGCGCTGGCCGATCTTGGAATCTCACCCAGTCCCCAGGCGAGCGAAGCTGCACTTCTTCGCCGTGTCTCGCTTAGCCTCACCGGGCGGCTGCCCGGCGCAAAGGAAGTTGAGGCTTACCTGGTCGATGAGTCCGCGCAGAAATATGAGCGTCTCGTGGACCGGCTGCTGGCTTCCGATGCATTCGTGGATTACTGGACCTGGCGTTTGGCGCGGCAACTGCGGGTGCGAACGGGACCCAATGATGAGCAAGGGACGCTGGCCTTTCATGGTTGGATCAAGGACCAAGTCCGAGCCAAAACGCCGCTGGACCGGATGGCCAAGGAAATGGTCATGGGCAACGGCGATTCCCATGAGAATGGCCCCGCCAATTTCCACCGGAGTGCGCCCGATGCGCGGGCCGAAGCGGAATATCTCAGCGAGGTGCTGCTCGGCATTCGCCTGCGCTGTGCCAACTGCCACAACCATCCACTCGACCGCTGGACCCAGGACGATTATCACGGCCTGGCTGCCGTCTTTGCCCGCGTGGAACGACGCCGGACGGTTCGCCTGATTGGCTCGGGAGAAATCATCCATCCCGAGACTCTCGAAGCCGCCCAGCCAAGAATCCCAGGGGAGCGATTCCTGACTTTCAAAAATGACCCAAACCCCGATTATCGTGACGAATTGGCGGACTGGCTGATTGAAAAGAAGTCCGGACTGTTTGCCAAAGCCCAGGTCAATCGCCTCTGGAAAGCCATGTTCGGACGCGGCCTGGTCGAGCCGGCGGACGACTTGCGAGAAACCAACCCCGCCACCCATCCGCGGTTGCTGGAGCGGCTCAGCGAGGAGTTTGTCAGCAGCGGATACGATTTGCGGTACTTGCTGCGATTAATTTCGATGTCAGCGGCCTACCAGCGGAGCGGGGCGGAAGTTGATTCCAAAGATGTCGCAGCCGAGCAGTTTTATGCCAGTTACCCGCGCCATGCACTGGAGGCGGAAGTCTTGCTGGATGCGATTGGAGATGTGTCGGGCGTTCCCGAAGTTTTTTCCAATCAACCGGCTGGAACGCGAGCGGTGCAGCTTGTGGAGTTTTCCAAACCAGAACAGGCATTGAGCGTGCTTGGTATATGTTCGCGACAAGAAAGCTGCGACGCGGTCCCAGCGGGTGTTGACCCGCTCGGCCAACTCACCACGCAGCTCCATTTTCTTAACGGCAAGTTGCTCAACGAGCGATTGCAGAGCAAAAGCGGTTTCCTGGCAGCTGCGGAAAAAAATGCCATTCCTGTGTCCAAGATCGTCGACCAGCTCTTTCTTCGCACATACTGCCGGCAGCCAACCCTGCGCGAACGCGAGTTCTGGTCGAAAGAATTGGAAGGCCAATCCGCCGATATCCGCAAACAGAAGCTGCAAGACCTGCTCTGGGCCTTGCTCGCCAGCCGCGAGTTCACCACGAACCACTAAAAAAATGCTAACACCTGATTGGATTCTCGATCTCGGCAAGGATTTTTCGATCCACTTTGGCGCACTGCTTGAAATCGTCGGCGAGAATGCCAAGCCCAAGGAGCCGGCTCTCGTTCTGGTAGCGGGAGATCGCAGCCAGTGGAAATGCGAAGGCTATATGGGCGGCCAGGATGTGGAGCTGGTGATTGTTCGGCCCAAGGTTCAAATTGTCGAATCTGGAGTTAAGGAAGGGCTGACTTACCGAAAGGACATTGCCGGCAGCGATCTCGTCTATGACCTGACCGGCCGATTTCTGCAAGGCAAGGCCCGCCCCTTCGAATGCGATCTGAGTGTTCAACTTGTCCGACTCTACGCGCTGCTCCCCTTTCAGGTAGAGGGTCTGTCGGTCATCGCCAAGCAACAGGCAGGTAATGTCAGCATCGAGATTGAGTACCAGAACGCACTGAATCAACGTGTGAAGGGTGCTCTTCCCTGCTATGCCGAGTTACGACAACCAAATGGAATGGCCGTATGGGGACGTTACCTGGCGACCTCCGTAGACGGCCATCTCAAAACAGCCGCTGAATTGCCTCGGGAAGCACCCCGCGGCAAGTGGTCGCTTGTCGTCCGCTCGGAGCTCGACGGCAAACAAGTAACCCTGCCAGTTGAAGTCGATTCCTTCGCGGGGAAATAAACTCTCTCGCCCCTTACGAATCGCGTTGGCGGGGAATTCGCGCAGCCCCAAAACCTTGCTAAAACTGGGCAGCAACCACTTACCCAGGGTCGAATACTCACGTCCTCCAGCAGCTCCATGAACAGTCTCCTGCGGGTCCTATGCGGCGCGGTTTTTCTCATAATCCTCCTTCCCGTCATTCCACTTCGTGCCGACGAAGCCGGTGAAAATGTAGCGGTGGATATCTCAGCGAAGCCCGCTGCGGAACACACCGACGCAAATGGATCGGAAGAGGATCACGGCGGAGCAGCAGCCGGCGCGGCCGCTCACCCCAGCCTTGGCAGGGATCTGTGGGTTGTCACCGTGCTGCCCTTTGCGGCACTGCTACTGTGCATCGCCATCTGTCCGCTGTTTTTCGCGCATTGGTGGGAGAAAAATCAAAACAAGGGAATCATCGTCGCCGTGCTCGCTATCCCGCTCGCCTTAATACTCATTTTGGCCGTCGACCAGGGCTGGTTGCACGATTTGCTGGAGAAGGTCAAGGAATACATCTCCTTCATGATTCTGCTGGGGGCCCTGTACATCATCAGTGGCGGCATTTATGTCAAAGGCTCGCTCAATGGCACTCCGCTCGCCAACACCGGCATCCTGGCTCTCGGAGCGGTGATTGCCAGCATCGTCGGCACGACGGGGGCCAGCGTGCTTCTCATCCGGCCCTTGTTGCGGGCCAACAAAACCCGCGTGAACAAGGCCCACATCGTGGTTCTGTTTATCTTCGTCGTGTCCAACTGCGGCGGACTGTTGACGCCGCTGGGCGATCCGCCGCTGTTCCTCGGATTCCTGAAGGGAGTCCCCTTCGAATGGACGCTGCAACTTTGGCCACAATGGCTGATGGTCAACTTGCTGTTGCTCATCACTTTCAATGTTTGGGACCAAATCGCATTCGCCAAGGAAGAAAAGGTAAGAGCCGGCTCGCAACTCGAAGACGTGATGAAGCACGAGCCAATTGGCGTGCAGGGAGCTCTGAATTTCATCTTCCTGACGGGGATCGTGGCGACCATCTACTTCACCGGGCGGCTGACCAAAGGGGATCCCAGGTACTGGGGCATTTCCGAGGCGGTGATGGCCGTCCTGGGTGTGGCGGCATATTTCACGACGGCCAAAGTAAACCGCGAGAATAACAAATTCACCTTCGCACCGATCATTGAAGTCGCCGTCCTGTTCATCGGCATCTTCATCACGATGGCACCGGCGCTGCAAATCTTGAATTCCTGGGGCCAGGGAGAACGCACCGTGTTGGGCCTTGCGTTTGGAATGAGCCAGCCCTGGCATTTCTTTTGGGCCAGCGGGGCGCTTTCCAGCTTCCTCGATAACGCCCCCACCTATCTCACCTTTGCCGCCACCGCCAGCGGGATGAACGGAATTCCCGTCGATAACTCGCCGTACCTGGCTAAGCTGGTGGAAAAAGCTCCGAAGTTGCTCGTTGCTATCTCCTGCGGCAGCGTCTTCATGGGAGCCAATACTTACATTGGCAACGGCCCCAACTTCATGGTCAAAGCGATTGCCGAAGAGAACGGTGTCAAAATGCCCAGCTTTGCTGGCTACATGGCCTATAGCGGGCTCGTGCTGATTCCGATTTTCATCCTGGTCACGCTGGTGTTCTTTGTCAGTTGGTCCTGAACCAACTAGAACGGCTCAGTTTCCGATGATGGCGCTTCAGCCAGCGACTTGAGCGCATCGAGTGTCCTCAGCACATCACCCAGCGAGATCTGCCGCCAGCCGTCCGTTTTGTGATGGAGAAGGGCCAGCTTGAAGCTCTCGAAAGCCTCGGCCAAGTCATCGGGAAGCTGCGGAAGATTCTCGAAGGGGCGAACGAGATCCACCGTCGCGGAAATCGAGCTGTCGCGGTCGATTCCTGGCGAAGTGGTGCGCGAAGTGTGGGAACTAGTTAATTCGTCATCGCCAAAGTCGGGACGCTCCGACCGCGGTCCCTGTACCTCGCCATAGGTCCCGGTAAGGGGCGCCGGCGTGTCCTTGCTGCGAGCCGTATCGTTGCCGGCGACGTAGTCTTCGTCCAAGTCGGTCGGCTGGACGTCCTCCTCGCGAGGCTTATCGGCTGCAACCCGGCCCAGCGTTTCCCAATGTTGTTGCCGCATGCGGGCGACGGACCAGCCGCTTTGCACGGCTCCTTCCAGCCACATTTCGGCATCTTCCCAATCGAGTGACGCCTGAAAGTGGCTCCAATAGAGCCCTTTGAACTGATCATGTGTTGGGCCAAATCGCTGTTGAACCCGCCGCAACCGGCCGACATGCTGCCCGGTCACACCGCCTACCAGTTTGCTCCAAGCGTCGTCAGAAAAATCAGCCGATAACGAGCCTTTGGCTACGAGGTCATCGCGCCACTGGCAGATAATTCGCCCTTTCTCCCAATTGGAGGTGCTAATCAGGCGGTTCCACCGACCCACATACGGTTGCGAGGCCGAAAGCACTTCCTCCGTCAATGGTAGCCCAGCCGCAAACTCGGCCGGTATCAGATCCAGTTCGCTAGTGCTTTCAGTCACGTGGACTTCCTTGAGGGCCAGATTCCGGTCGAAAGGGGCGGCGAGGACTCGCAATTCTGCCCTTCGACAAGGAGCAAAATAGCAGTCCCACCAGCCAGAAATAGGGGGTGTCCGCCGCTGGCCCGAAAGTCCCCCTCCGTGTGAGCATTTCGCAAATCACGTTATAAATGCCTCCTGGGGAAAACGTGTCGATGCCAGGTTACAGGGGGCTTCCAGGATCCCCAATTCATCAGTTCGCTCGCGAATGCTCGTTTACTTTGCGCCTGCACCTTCGGCGAAAAACCCGCGGAAAATGCGCTAAAATGCCATACCCCGGAATATTCGGAACTTTTCTTTCGCTGGACACGTCTAACTGCGGGAACGTGGTCCATTGCAGGCTCACCGTGGCTATTTCCTTGCTCTCTGGTGGGCCAGCAATTATCATGTAAAGATAGTTAAACAGCGGCAATTTGCGGGCGGCAGGGATTGCCTTCCGACTGGGTCGCTCGAATGATTGAGGCTTACGGCGGACCGGAACCCGCCGTAACCCCGTCACAAGAGGTGCTCGTCAGGCCCATGAAGCAATTATTCTTCGGCCAAAATCGTCGTTTGCGCTCGCGCCGGGACACTGCAGACGCCCGCGCACGCAGCCGTTCTCGGCGGAGCTTTCTGGAACGCCTGGAAGCTCGTAACCTGCTCACCGGCATGCCCTTTGGCGCGCTGCCGGACGACACTGCCGAATACATGCTGGGGGATGTTTACGTCAACGTCGTGCTGATGGAATCGAATTCCAGCCTGGCCCCGTTCGACGTCAGCACAGAGAATTGGACAGCACCCGAAATCGCCGGCGTGAAGTCGCGCATTGCTGACGGTTTGCAGTGGTGGGAAGACACGTTGGATCAGCTTCCCAATGTGCGGGATGGCCTGCTGAATTTCATCACAGACTGGACGCACGCCGACACGCCGGTCCAAACCGGTTACGAGCCGATCACTAGGACCAGCCAGGAGTTCGGAAACTGGGTCTACGATTTTCTAGGGAGCGTCGGATTTACCCAGACTGGTGATTTCCTGACGGACCTGCGGGCCTACAACAATGCCCAGCGTCTGGCGAACAATGCCAACTGGTCTTTCACGATTTTCGTCGTGGACGATTCGCATGACCTGGCAACGGACTTCGACGATTTCCACGATGGAGCCGGCCGCTTCGCACCCGGCAGCGCCTTTTCTCGTTCCTTCGCCTACGCGGGGGGCAATGCCTTTGTGATGCCTGCCGATCGCCCCGCCAGCATTGTCGCCCACGAAACCGGGCACATCTTTTGGGCCCTGGACGAATACAACACCGGCAGCACTGCCTGGCAACTGACACGGGGATATTACAACACCCAAAACTCCAACAGTTCTACAAATCCCGCGCCCAACTTTTCCCAGGCCGACAGCATCATGGCCAGCGGCTCCAAGCTCGAAGCCGCCTATGCCGCCCACACAAGTTCGGTACCGTCGAAGGAGATGATTGGCTGGAAGGACAGTGACGGAGACGGCATCTTTGATGTGCTGGATGTTCCGTTCAGCTTGTCCGGCACGGGCAAATACAACAGCGTAAATTCGACATTCCAGTTTGTGGGGAAATCGCAGGTTCGCACGTTCATCAATCAGAATCCCAGCGGCCTGAGAGACGACATCACCATCAACCAGATTGACCGGGTCGAGTATTCCATTGATGGCGGCGCTTGGACGACTTTCGGCCCGGCGATTCACAAATACAGCACTGACCTGAGCCTGAGTATTCCCGTCTCGCCGGGCGCGAGCCAGATCAAAATCCGCACGGTCGATGATCGAACCGGCGTCATGTCGGTGGAGTACGTTGCCAATCTCACCGATAAGCCCCAGCCTTCTCCGCAGCCAGGGATCAGCGGTTTTGTGTTCGGCGACACCGACGGCGGCGGCACGTGGGACAGCTTGGAAAGCGGCCTTGCCGGCTGGACAGTCCAGTTGGTCAACCAGTTCGGCAACCCGCTCGATCTTCACAAGCGGATTGAGCCGGATTCTTACACCTACGGAGCTCTTCTCAACAATGTGGGGTCTCCGGACGTGACCCTCAGCGCGGTGGGAGGCGATGTTGCGGACTCAAGCGTCAATGCTCGCAACAGCTATTCGGCAACGCCCGCGGGCAAAGTCTTTTTCAATAACAGCATTACCGATGCCCAGCCCGTCGACACCTGGACCGGAGCCCGCCAATTGCGGATTGATTTCGCTTCGGGTGTGTCGGAAATCAACATCAAGGCGCTGAGTAACGGCGGCGGGAGCGTCGCCCGTCTGGAGATTTACAACGCATCGGGCGTGCTGCTGGATCGCTATACAACGGCCGTAATGACCAACGGCAAGAGCGAAGTGATGAAACTGGTCCGCCCCCAGGCGGACATCGCCTACGCCATCGCGGGCGGCCATGCGGGAACAAAAGTCGTTCTGGACACGCTCGAATGGGGTGCCACGTCTTCGGCCATCACCAATCAGTTCGGCTATTATTCCTTGCCCGAATTGGCAGCCGGACTTTATCGCGTCGCTGCCGTTGTCAAACCCCTTTACTCCCTCACGTTTCCCATCGCCGGATTTCAAGAGATTGATCTTGTCAACGCGCTGGCCGGCTCGTCCCAAGTAAATTTTGGGTATCTGCCCTCATTCAGTCCCTGGCGGAATCCGGTGAATGCCCTGGATGTGAACAACGACGGCTTCGTTTCGGCAATTGATGCTTTGAGCGGCATCAACTACATCAATTCCCATGATACGTCTCTGCCGCTTCCGAACGCCAAACCGATTGGCGAGAAGTATTACGATGTGAACAACGACGGTTTTGCCACTGCGGTCGATATTCTGCAAGTCATCAACGAGCTCAACCGCGTGCCAACTTTCCCACCGGCGGGCGAAGGTTCGGGCGGCGGCGGAATCGGCGGTGGTGGCGCGGGTGGGTCCGCGGGCGGAGAAGCCGATAACACTACAAAGCCGCTGGTGCCCGGCAAAGATCTAGCGGCACAGTACTACAGCCAGAATCCGCTGCAAGTCGTCCAGATTTCTGGCAACTCTGGCTGCATCTGCGATCAGTGCACAGCCATTACAGAAGTCGCGGTCGGCCGGGTGAGCGCTGCCGCCGCCAAAACGACCATTGCACCCGCTCTCGTGAAGCCTCTGGAATTGAAGTCGTTCGCCGAGGCGAAGAAGGAGTCCAGCTTTCAGACGCGAGCGAAGGTTGTCGCGCCGCATATCGATGGCGGCCTGCTCCACACCATCGCCGCGGCAGCCCCCAAGCCGGCCAAGGTGCCTGTCCGCCGCGGCCGCAGGTAACGGCGTATTTCTCGGCTATTGCCTTAGCGCCTGTGGATTCTTCTGAAACTCCTTCAGGATCACACAGTTGCCTGGTGCTTATGCTTGGCTTGGTTTTTGGGCGTATCGGGCATCCTGATCGCGGCCCCGTCCACCGCGCACGTCGCGAACATGCCACAGCCGCTGCGGAAGTGTCTCGGCTTCCAGTTTCCGGGCTTCATCTACGAAGCCGAGCCGATTACGGGGCTGATGTAGCTCGGAAGCTACGGAAGCAAAAGGCCGATTAAGATCTGCGAATGAGATTGCTGGCCCGACCACAAGTCATTGCCCAATCCCAGTTCCGCGAACAAGCGGTCATGCGGCTGCGACGATTTGTAGAGGTTGTCTTGCTCGATGTAGGGCAGCAGGAAATCCCAGCCCACCAGGTCTTCTACGATGGTCCGCTGCAAACGCGGATGGGCGTCGTTCGTGGTATCACCCGAAATCGCCAGCACATCGTCTATGCCGTCGCCGTTGATGTCTCCGACGGCCACGCCTCGTCCGTACGTGCCCGCGAGCAACCCATTCGCGCCTGCATGGTCGCGCGTCACCAGGAACGCAGTATTCCGATCGGTCACGGCATGCTCCCAGACATCCAGCCCCAGCACACCCGACTGGCCGGCCACTTGGTCCACCGTGGGGTTGAAGTCAATCCCATATCCGGAGGTCATTCTATTGCGCACGCCGTCGCGTGCGGCGGCCAACCAGAGCGGCGTGTCGTTGGGCTCAAGAACAGCAGAGAAATTACTGTCGCCATTGTAAGTGGCAGTGATCTGATGCTGTCTCAGTTCGAGTACCAGGCCGTCGGCAAACAGCGCCGTCCGAAGATAGACTACGTCTGGGTTAGTGGGATCGACAACCAGCGATGGAACCCTGTTTCCGTCGGGTCGCCGCTGTTCCTGGGCGACGTTCACGTCAAGCGTCTCGATGGCCACTTCGTTCGTGCTGTGGGGGGCTATCGGCTGGTCGCCGAGCGGGGCCACGGTATCCAGCGGGCCGGCCGAGAAGACTTCGCGTTTTTCCAGGGTTTCCAGCGTGGGGCGGAATGGGCGGAACATGGGACACCTCTTGATGGCTGATGGTTTCTCTAGCCAGTGGACATCACTGACTTCGCAAGCAGGTATCCCGGCTGGGAAGAAACCTTTCAGAAAATATCGCACTTCCGCGACTATTTTCTGGTCAAGAGCTCCTGCCAAGAAACGCGGCCGGGCGTCGTGGCTGGGGCTCCTGTTAGGAAGCTCATGCCACACGCCCGGATGAACGGCCTTTGAGTTGAGCAGTTCGCCGCGGCGCCTCCAAGGGGCGCTGGCCGCGGAAGTTGCCTTATCGACTCGTGGATCGCAGTTGCGTGCCGTTATTCAAAGCCTTAATGATCTCCGCGTCGGTAGCCTGTCGTGGCCCCGGTCTTCAGCCAATTTCCCGTGCCGAGCACAATGATCTCTCCGGTTTCCTGATCCTGCCCAACAATGGACGAGGCAGGCGTGGCGCCACCCTTCTGGCTAAATGCCCCCTCAGGGTACTTGTTATTCAACATTCCCTTACGCGAGGAACGTGATCTCCCGGCGGGTTCCTCCTTTGGATTGAATTCGGCATCGGATACTGGGTTGACCTTTGAGCCGGTTTTGAGCTCGTGGGTCAGCGTGTCCCCGTGTGAAGGTTCCGGATCGGAAGTCTTTCCAGAGCGAGCTCCAGATTTGGGAGCAAACGTCAAGTATGGTTCTTGCTTGGTTCCCACCGTTGGACATCGCAGAGACGCGGGCGCAAACTTGCCATTGACTTGGGCTGCCTTGGTTCGATTCGGCTGTTGAACCTTCGCCTTGGTGTGATGGTTGCCCGACCCGCCCTTCCTTTCGGCGGCGGCGCCTCCCGCGGCCAGGACCAGGACCAAACTAACCGTCGTGAGTGTGCGAAACGTACACATGACATTGTCTCCCTTGCTGCGAACAGATGTTGTTATTTGCCGGCCAACATGGCTGGCTTCTGGGAGCAGGTATCCTCGCGGAGGGAAAACCTTTCACAAAAACTGGGATTCGTCCGCTGTTCGGCGGGGGTCTCCGACCCCGCCGAAACGGCTGACCGCAGGTCTCCTCCCCAGCACCCGGGAGACCTCTGGTCCTCCCAGACGGCGGGGTCGGGTGACCCTCGCCCGACTCAATTACTGCGCGAGCGCTGCGGCCAAGAAGTGCGACCGGGCGTCATGGCTGGGGCTCCTGCTAGGAAGCTCGCGCCAGACGCCCGGTATTCGAGTCTCGAAGTTGATCGCCTCACGCGCTGCCGCCGTGCGGGGGCTATTTCGGCATTCGCGCTTTTAAAATGTCGCTCGCCGTTTTATCCGCAGTGTTTAAGGAGGTCATAGCTGCGGGTGGCCCAGATCGTAGTTGAGTGCCATTGGTAGTACCGCCGGCGGTCTTGAAGTCGCCCTTGCCGGTGCCGAGTGGCGGGGTCAAACCCTTCTGTGGCCCGAACTTTCCGGGTTTTCCGCCACTATTCGAGGACCGGGCGCGGATTTTCGCAACTTCTTCCGTGTCAATGTCGTCTTCCTCGGGCTCCGCGAGCCTGGGAGCCTCGTTCAGCGTGCCCCCGTAGGATTTTCCGCCACTCTTTGTGGACGTGGCGCGGATTCTCGGATCTTCCCACTCCTCCTCGTCCTCGTATGGATTCACGCCCTTGGGAGCCACGTTCGGCGTGCCCCCGTAGGATTTTCCGCCACTCTTTGTGGACCGGGCGCGGTTTTTCGGAACTTCTTCCGTGTCAATGTCGTCTTCTTCGACCACGTTCAGCTTGCCCCCATAGGATTTTCCGCGAGAGTTCGAGGATGGGAAGCGGTGCGGAAACTTTTTCAGGTGGTCTTCGTCGTAATCGTTGTCGGGGTCGAAAGGGTCGAAATTCCCCGCCGCACGTGGCGCGGATTTGGAAGCGAATTGGCGCGATTGATTCGGCTGGTGGACTTTCGCCTTGGCGTGATTGCCGCCCGACCGGGCCTTCTTGTTGGCGGCGGACGCTCCCGCCGCCAAGACCAGGACCAAACCTATCGTCGTGAGTGTGCGAAACGTAAACATGACTTTGTCTCCCTTACTGCGAACAGATTGTTGCTTGCCAGCCAACATGGCCGGCTTCTGGAAGCAGGTATCCTCGCGGTGGAGAAACCTTTCAGAAAAACTTGCGGATAACAGCGGACGCAGGAAGATTGTTTTTCACCGCCCAAACAGAAAAACCGCGGGTCTCTCCAGGATGGAAAGAACCGCGGCCGATGTAGAAAGTTCGAGTCGTTCGAGGCTTACTTCGACATTCCGCTGCCCTTGGAAATCCGACCCTTCTTTACCATTTCGGTTACGAAAACGTCTTGCATAGCGTTCGGAACATTGTCGCCGGGCCGAGAGCGAACCTCCTCAATCCTACCACCGACGCCGAAAACGCTCACCTTGATGGAATTGTGGGACGGCTTGGCCATCTTGGAGTTGCGGAGGGTGACGTGTTTGGCGTGCGATTTGACTTTCAGCTCTTCCTGCACGCTGTGACCCATCGGCGCGACGCCCTTAGGCTTCGCGACGGCTTCTGCTGTTCCGAAAGAAGCCACGCAAGCGGTTGCGATAGTCAAGCAGGCGATGGTGCGGGTGGTGGACATTGCAGGATTCTCCCTTGGCTATGGACTACTCAATGCCGGCCGAATTGGCTGACTTCTGAGAGCAGGTATCCTCGCAGAGGGGAAACCTTTCGCAAAAGAAGGAGCATCGTCGCAAGACATTGATAGCACACGACTTTCGCGCTACTCATCGGCGTCGGCTGGCCAGGCGGAATACTCCGCCGAGCTGCGCCAGGCGCGATAAGCTGGTCCCGGCCCGAGCTTGTCGCGAGCTGCGCCAATATCAAGCGGGGTGGATTTGGTAGTGCCGCCAGCGGTGTCCAGAACTAGCGGTCCTCTGGGTGCTGAAGCCGGCCGAGACTGAAAGCGAATTTCTCCCGCGCTGGAGGCATCCGGCGGCAGCTTCCACATTTCGAGCCAGCGTTCGATGCTCTGAATGTCTGATGAAACGTGAGAGCCGACGCGCGTCGCGGGTCTCCCGATGTAATTCATCCCGCGACGATGGAGGTTGCCTTTCTCCGACCAGACAATGGAAGTTCGCAGCACGCCTGGCAGGTCGTCCAGCTTGTAGGTTAACTTGGTCGGTCGCTGAGGACGCTGCGGGAACAGCAAGAAAAGATGCTCACTGTCAAGGATGGACTCTTCGGCCGCGAATAGGAGCGGTCGCTTGGGAGCGCCGTCAAGGTGCAGTTGCAGGCCCCGATCCGCGGAGAGCGTACACCGCGTGAGCCGCACTTTAGGCGGAGTGCTCGCGACCGCGCCTTGCGTAACCAGCGTCGAGACGCCCATACGGTTTTCGAACACGCAGCCCTCGATATCGAGCCGGCCGCCAGGTTCCGGTCCCCAGAAGACGCCGATCCCATCCTTGGCGACGAAATGGCACCGCTGGAGGATCATCTCGCGGCACGAGCCCCCGACGCAGCCGTTGAACCGGTCGCTGACAATCCGGCAGTGGGACATCAGTAGCCGGCCATGCGTTGTGACGATGATACAGCGGGCCAGGATTTCCTCTTCCGAGCGTCCCGGCGGAACGACAATGGTCCAGCGAATCTCTAGCCCTTCCAAGCGCAGATCGGAGTCGGTCTGCAAAATAGGCTGGCTGGTGCCAGGATTCTCCATGATGAGCACGGGATGCGCGTCCGCCGCCGCCCGAATCGTCAGCCGTTTCCCTTCGGTTTTGAGGGGGGGTGTGAGAAAAGGACCGTTGCCGTGGATTTCGAGGACGTCGTCCTCGCGGGCGGCTTCCAAGGCAGACGCGAGATTAGCGAAGCTTCCCTGCCGGCCGACGATGGTAAAACCGGATTGCGGCTTAAGCTCTTCTGGCTGCATGGCGGGGGGCGGGGCTTTCGTCATGTCGCGCGGGAACCAGGTGGATCCGATGGCGGCCAGTGCAATCACGCCAAGCACCGCGGGTGCGATGAGCCACCAATGCCACGTCAGGCGACGCTTGTGCCCTCCTGGCGAGGCAGCCACTACAATCGGACCCGCTGAACTCGTATTGGACGCGTAGAGCTCCAAGAGTTCCGCGATTTCGCCAGCCGACGCCAGGCGCTGCGGAGGCTCTTTGGCGAGCAGCCGCTGGATCAGGTCGCGGAACCAGTCGGGCAAGCTCGCATCGATCTCTTGCAGCGGTCGCGGCTGGCAGAGGCGGACTTTTTCCAAGGTTCCCAGCAGCGACTCATGGCGAAACGGAGAGACTCCGGTCGCGGCGACGTACAGCACCGCGCCCAGGCTGAAAAGGTCGGACGCCGAGCCGGCTTCCATTCCAGCCGCCTGTTCCGGCGACATGAATTCCGGTGTCCCCAGGAGCGTCCCCTCGATGGTGATCGCGTCCTGGCTTGTGGTCTTGGCCAGTCCAAAGTCGGCAATTTTCGCCCGGCTCGTCCCTTCCACAAGCAGAATATTGGCCGGCTTGATGTCGCGATGCACGAGCCCCTTGGCATGAGCCGCGGTCAAACCTCGCGCGACTTCGATTCCCAGGCGAACCACCTCGCCTAGCGACAGCTTGCCTTGACGCTGCAAGCGTTCCTGCAGCGACTCGCCGGAGATGTACTCCAGGACGAGAAACGGCATCCCCTGTGCCTCGTCCACCGCGTGAATGGCCACCAGGTTTTCGTGGGTCAGCGCGGCCGCCGATTGAGCTTCGCGGAGGAACCGGCCCTTGGTCTCGTCGTCCAGCACCTTCCAGGGGGAAAGCATTTTGATGGCTACCGTCCGCTTGAGCACGGGGTCCAGCGCTTCCAGCACGATTCCCATGCCGCCTTGACCGATGACGCGGCGAACCGGGTAATCGCCCAGCTGGCCGATAAAGCCTGGCACCTCGGTCGCGTGCAAAAAAGCGAGATTGGGGACTGTATTTCCGGGGGACGTCGTCTTCGCGCCACTTCCCGCGGACGAATCTTGAAGCTGCTGGACCACTTTCCGCAAGGGTATTGAAGTTGAGGCTTGAGCACGCCACTTGCTGGCTCCGCCAGTCAGGATGGATTCCGCGCCCGTCAGCGTATCCAGCCGATGCCGGCAGTCGGCGCACGAGGCCAGATGCCGCTCCAGCTTTCCCCAGGCGGTTTCTTCGCGGGGGTTGGCGAGCAGCCGCGAAAAGTCGTCGAGCGACGGACAGTCTTTCACGGCCGGCCTCCCTCTTCCTCGACTGCTGCGATCTCCTGGCGAACCCTGGCGATGATGCGGCTGCGAGCGATGTAGACCGCCCCGACCGAAAGTTTAAGTTCCCGCGCAACGGTTTCGGTTTCGTGCCCCTCCACGACAGTTCGCCAGAATGCCAACCACGAGGCCTCGCGAAAATCGGGCTTCACCCGCTCAGCAGCCCACTGAAAGAGATTCCGTTGGTACTCTCGATCCCACTCTTCATCGTCGTGAGGCGCCGCGGGTTGCTGTTCCAAGAGGCCATGAACCTCCGTATCCCCGCTCCCCTTCGCCTGCCGTGAGTTTCGATTGGCCGTCTTCCGCAGCGCATTGCGCGTGACGGTAAGCAGCCAGCCGCGGAACGAGCCGCGGGAGCGATCGTAGTCGAATCCCGGCATCGAGCGGGAAACTTGCCCCATCACGTCCTGCACCAGGTCGGCGGCATCGGCATCCTGCATTCCCCGGTGCATGCCGTAGGAGTGAATGAGCGGGGCATAAAGCTGCACGAATTCACCCCACGCCACCCGGTCCTGGGCATCGCGAATGCGGAGTAGCAGTGTCGCGCGGGTGGCGGAAAGGGAGGACATCACGCCAGTTTAGGCCCTCCACGAAGCCGTGAGAAGCGCGGATGCTAACCCGACGCGCGAGCGAGTGAATGATGTTCTAGTGTCCCGAAGGGCCCTGCTTTTCTGCGGAAAACAGAACTTCATGATTCTTTTATAAGGTTATCCTCCCAACCGGATACCTGTTCTCAACCTATTCGGACGATTGAGCCGCACGTCACTCGAACCTGGGAGAACTGTCATGTCCACGATTCGATTCACGCTTTGTTGCACCCTCGCCGGCCTAGCCCTTTGCGCCTCCGCTGTGTCAGCCGCCGGCCCCCGCGACCGAGTAGACAATGTTCGCGTCCGCGTCGAGAATGTCCGTGACCGGCGGGAAGCCGTCTGCGACCGCATTGAGGACATCCGCGACACCAGCATTTCCGGCGGGTACTACGACAGCGTGGAAGACGCCCGAGTTGCTCGGGAACAGGTGTGGGACAAGCGGGAAAACGTCCGCGACCACGCCGAGAATCGGCTTGATCGCGCCGAGAACCGCCGCGACCGGCGGAAATAGGCCGCCGCTACAGATGGGTGAAACGGGGGACAGGCATGTGCCTGTTCCTTTCCTGGTATCGCTCTACCGCGAAGCGAGTGCGTGGGCCGCTCGGAACTCAAGCCAGGAGATTGCCATGTCGATGATTCGAATTTCAACTCGGTGCTTGATCGTCCTCATCGCCATCACGGGCACCAAGTTTTCAAACACAGCTTAGAACAACTCCTTGATAGGCTCTCCCTCGGTCAGGATCGGCACCGGCCGGCCGGCGAAATCGTTGAAGGCCAATTCCGTGTTGATTCCCATCACGCGGTACACCGTGGCCAGCAAGTCGTGCGGCTTGAGCGGCCGCTCGACGGGGAATTCCGCCTTGGCGTTCGTTTGGCCGATGACGGTTCCTCCCTTGAGGCCACCTCCGGCTAGCATGACGGAAATCGCGTCTCCCCAGTGGTCGCGGCCGGGAATGGCAATGCCGGGCTGGCCGTTATTGATCCGCGGCGTGCGGCCGAACTCACCCATCACCATCACGAGCACCCGGTCCAGGATGCCGCGCTGCGACAAATCCGAGATGAGCGCAGAGACTGCGATGTCCACTGCTTCAAGCTTCGTCCCATGTCCGACGGCGATGTTGGAATGGTCGTCCCAGTGCGGCATATCGACGGTCACAAATGTCACGCCGGACTCGACCAGGCGGCGAGCCATCAGCGTGTAGCGACCCCATGGCGATTTGCCGTACGTTTCGGCGACCTTGGGATCTTCCTTATCGATATCAAAAGCCTCGCGGGCCTTCTCTCCCAGGATCATCGAGAGGGCGTTCTGCTGGTGGCGGTCGATGGAATCGATCTGGCCGCTCCGGTCGAGTTGGCGCTTCAGGCCATCAATATTCGTCAGCAGGTTCTTTCGCCCTTCCAGTCGTGGCACTTCAATCCCGGCCGCTTCCAGACACTTTGGCTTCTTCACCGTCACATTGGAGTTGTACCCGAGGTACTTCTCCTCATTATTCACATCGAACGGATTGAATTGCCCACCCAGATAGGCTGCTCCTTGATATCCGGGGAACAGGTAGATGCTCTGTGCCGCCGGCAGTCCGACATACGCCGGCATCCCCGCCTGGTTCGGCCCCCGAACGCGAGATACATACGAACCGACCGAAGGATACTTTTGCGGCAAGTTAACCGACGTGGAGCCGAAGCGCCCCGTCAACATCCAATGCCCAGCGGCAAAGTGATCGCCAGTCCCATGATGCAACGACCGCACAAACGCCATTTTGTCCGCAAGCTTCGCGTGCCGTGGCAACAAATCCGAAAGAATGATCCCCGGCACGTTCGTCTGCACCACGCCAAACGGCCCGCGATACTCCGACGGCGCATCCGGCTTGGGATCATACGATTCCATTTGGCTCGGCCCGCCGTCCAGCCAAATCAAAATCACCGACTTGTCATTCTTCGTCGCCTGCCCTTCCGCCCGCAGCCGGTTCAAATCCCCCAGCGACAACCCCGCCAGTCCCAAAAAACCTGCCTTGATCGCCGTTCGGCGAGAAAGCCCCTGGCAGTTAGGGAATGGTGTTCCGCAGGAGATTTGAAGCATGGTTCGTGTCCTTTCAGCCCTTTCGCAGGATGGCCTTCCTAGGCCGTCCATCTTTGCAGATACCTTGTCAGCTTATGCCGCGCGACCCCACAAATCAATATCGGCTGATGGTTGTCCCCTACCCGAAGCACTTTCTCCATGCCATATACTAATCCGCATGGAAATCTGGGACCTGCACTGCCATCTCTCCGGTGTCGACGGCAAAACGCCCGACGAGCGGATCTCGCAGGTTATGGAAGTCGCCGACCGCATGGGGGTAAAGCGGCTAGTGTTTTATATGGGGATGCCGTGGGCGACTGATCCGTCGCCGGACGAGTTCCGACGCCAGAACGACTACGTGATCCAGGCTCTCTCTCACTGGCATCATCGGGCCTTTGGGTTTGTGTATCTGAATCCCAAGCATGAGGAAGAAAGCCTGAAAGAGCTCGACCGCTGCGTGAAAGATGGACCGATGGTCGGCATCAAGCTGTGGGTGGCGGTGCGAGCCAACGTCAAGCGGCTCGATAGCATCATCAAACGGGCCGCGGAGCTGAAAGCGGTCATTTTTCAACATACGTGGCTGAAGGTTGGCGGAAATCTGCCGGGGGAATCGACGCCGATGGACCTGGTGGAACTCGCCGGGCGGCACCCCAGCGTCCCGATGATTTGCGGCCACACCGGCGGCGACTGGGAGCGAGGAATCCGAGTTGTTCGAGACGTGAAGAACCTCTCCATCGACCTCGGCGGCTCCGACCCGACTGCCGGCTTCGTGGAAATGGCCGTCCGCGAGCTCGGTCCCGAGCGAATCATCTACGGCAGCGACATCGGTGGTCGCAGTTTTGGCTCGCAGCTCGGCAAGGTCTATTCGGCAAATATCACCGCAGCGGCCAAAGTTGCTATCCTGGGCGAGAACCTGAAGCGGATGATGACGCCGATCTTGGAGGCAAAAGGGATCAGGCCATGATCGACACCAACATTTACCTCTCCCGCTGGCCCTGCCGCCGACTGCCGTGCGATGATACGCCGACTCTTGTCGATAAGCTTCGCAAGGCTGGTGTCACGCAAGCCTGGTGCGGCAGCTTTGACTCGCTGCTCCATAAGGACATCGCCGGCGTCAACTCACGGCTAGCGGAAGAGTGCAAAACGCATGGCGGCGGAGAGAAACCGCTGTTGATCCCCTTCGGCGCTATCAACCCCAAACTACCTGCGTGGAAAGAGGATCTTCGCCGTTGTGCCGAAGTCCACAAGATGTCCGGCATCCGCCTCCATCCCAACTACCACGGCTATAAGCTCGACGACCCCGATTTTGCCGCGCTGCTTTCCGGGGCCACGGAGAAGAAACTCGTCGTCCAGCTCGTCATTCGGATGGAAGACCCGCGGACGCAGCACCCTCTCCTGCAAGTTCCCGACGTCGACGCCGCTCCGCTTGAGGCGATGGTGAAACAACATGCCGGACTACGGCTCGTCATTCTCAACGGCCTGATGTCCCTCCGCCCCGACCTCGTCGACAAGCTCACCGCAGCCGGCGTCTCGTTCGACATCGGAATGCTCGAAGGAATCGCTGGTCTTGCGCGGCTGCTCCAATCCGTCCCGCTCCAGAGGATCCTCTTTGGCAGCTACTTCCCATTCTTCGCTTGGGAAGCGGCGAAACTCAAGTTGCAAGAATCAGCACTCGTGAGATTCCAAGTGGAGGCGATTACGGAGAAAAACGCGGCTGCTATCTAACGACGTACCGCTACTTCTTCCCTCCGACGATTCGCAGATTCGTCGAAAAGAAGTACGGCATTTCACCTTCTTCCTCAAATACCGCTTCCGCAAACATCGCGCCATAGCCCTCGCCGGGAATCGGCAACGTGCAGATGTAGTTGTTGCCGGCGATGTCAGACTCCGACGATTTCCATTCGCTCTTGCGAAAGTCCCGCGTGCCGGCGGAAGTGCTCCAAGTGGCAACTTTGGTCGGTTTCATATCGCAGCTGACTTTCAACGTCAGCTTGCCATCGGCCTCCGCAAAGTCCCACTTTAGTTTGGGGAGTTTCTTGCGGTCGGTGATCTTGTGGTGCAAAGCATTCAGGCTGCCGAAGATGCGGGGATAGTCCTTGAGTCCATGGACATTGTTCGGACAGTAAAGAATGTACTTTTCGCCCGGCAGCTCATCGTAATAAAGATTGAGCGCGTCGAGCGGCCAATAGGGATCGTTCGTTCCCAGAATGATCAGCTTGGGCTGCGTGTACGACGCACGATAGCGGTAGGGATCGACGATTTTCAGCAGGTTTTGCCCCTTGGGGGTATTTACCATTTTGTCCAAGCTCAAGTCCTTGTAATCGTTGATTTCCTCGCTGAGGTCGCCAAAGGAGAGCTTCTGCAAATCCATCTGCTTGTCCATTTGCAGCGTGTCGATCACCATCGGAGCCAGGGCGGTCGCCCGCTTGTCGGCGGCCCCGGTCAGCCAGGTCGTCCAGCCTCGCTTGCTGGCCCCGCTGATGGTAAAGGTCTCAATCCCCAAATCCCATTCGCTCTTCGCCACTGCTTGGGTCGCGTCCATCCCGCGAATCGCGCTTTTCACCATCGGCAGCAGCAGTGGCCAGGTAGGATCCTCTGTCTTGAGATACTGCGAAAATGTGTGCGCGATAATCTGGTCTTCACTCTTCCCATCAAAAATCGGCTGTTGGGGAACGTGCAAGAGAATTGCAATGGGAGTCTGTAGCCGATTCGCCATCTCGGCGAACAGGGGCGCCTCCCGCGGCAGCTTGCTTTCCCCCGGCTGAGCCAGCTCGTCCTTCCAGCCGCCGCCGGTTATGAACAGCAGCGCGTGCTTGGAAGCAATGTTGCACTTCTCCGGCTTAAGGATAAACATCTGATGCTTCCAGACGATGCCCTTCCACGTCTGCGAAGTGAGAATGATCTCCACGTACTTCGTGCTGCCGTGAGCCCCTTCGCTCCGCTTGAACCACTTGTAGCTGTCGTCCTTTTTACCGACGTAATCCGCCAGTGCCGTTGCTGGAGTCGCCACGACGGGCAAGGCTCCCTCCGCGAGCAATAGGCTGGGGAGTAATAGAAGGAGCAATGCAGCGGAAAGGATTTTTATGGTCATGGGACAGCCGGGGAATAGAGGGTCGAATCGGCCATTCAATGTAGTCGGGCGTGGCGAGCCGGGATACAGGGATTTGCGCCCATTTTGCGGGCTGAAAATGGGCTGGCCGCATGGTAGAGTTGCACAGTCCAGCCGCCTGACCGTCCTTGAGGTACGCTCCGTGAGAATCCACTCCCTGCTTGCACTTTCCTTCCTTTGTCTGGCCGCCTCGGCGATTAATATCGCCGCTCAGCCGCCGTCCACCGCTCCCGTCGATGGCCTCCGCGAGCACACGCCGGCTGTTTATGCCTTGGCGAACGTCCGCATCATTCTCGAACCGGGCAAGGTGATTGAGAAGGGAACCATCGTCCTGAGGAACGGCGTCATCGTCGCCGCCGCCGCGGACGCAGCGGTCCCAACGGACGCCCGCGTCATTGATCTGACCGGAAAAACGGTCTGCGCCGGCTTTATCGATCCCTTCACCGAAATGAGCGTCCCACCTCAGGTCCGCCGTTCAGGAGCCTCCCATTGGAATGAACTCGTCACGCCGGAATTCGACATCGCCCGGCATTACGTTGTGGACGAGGAGTTGAACAAAAAGCTCCGCGCCGTGGGAATCACCGCCCGTTTGGTCGCACCTGAAGGGGGAATCATTAAGGGAACGAGCGCCCTCGTCAGCACGGGTGCCGCTGATGCGCCCAGGGCCATTTTGCGAAGCGACATTGCCCAACACGTTCGCCTGACCGTGCCGCGCGGCCGGGAACGGGATGATTATCCAAATTCGCCGATGGGTGCTGTCGCTCTCGCTCGGCAGACGTTCTATGACGCCGAGTGGTACGGCAAAGCCTGGTCGGCGTATCGAGCCGACTCCACGCTGCCGCGGCCCGAGCGAAATGACGCTTTGGCGGCTCTTGCGCCGTATCTTGGCGGTGAGCGGCCAGTGATCGTTGACGCGGCCAACGAACAGTTCTTCGACCGAGCCGACCGCTTTGCTCGCGAGCACGGTCTTTCCATCATCATCCGGGGCAGTGGGCGGGAGTACCGGCGGCTGGACCTGGTGAAGGCCTCTGGTCGGGCCATCATCCTGCCGGTCAACTTTCCTCGACCTCCGAAAGTGGGGACCATGGAGGACTCGCTCGATGTTTCGCTGGAAGAATTGATGCACTGGGACCACGCCGCTGAAAGTCCCGCTCGGCTGGAAAAGGCAGGAGTGAAATTCTCGCTCACTACTTATGGCTTGAAAGAACCCGCTGCGTTTCTGCCCAACGTGCGGCGGGCAGTGGAGCGAGGACTGTCCGCGGACGGCGCTCTCAAGGCGATGACCATCACACCGGCCACTCTCGTCGGTGCAGATACTCGCCTCGGCTCCATTGCACCCGGCAAAGCGGCCAACCTCGTAGTAACGGACGGCGATCTATTCGCCAAGAAAACCAAGATTCTGGAGACCTGGGTCGATGGCCGCCGCTATGAACACGCGCCGGATCCCAAGACCGATGTCCGCGGAACCTGGGGAGTCGAACTCGGTGGAGCCGACGGGCGTTTCGCCAAAGCCATCGTGCAGCTCAAAGTTTCGGCTAAATCGCTGCAAGGGACGATCCGCCGCGATGCAGACGGCGTTGACAAGAATGACGAAGTCAAGCTGGCAAAGGTCAGCCTCCGCGAATCGCAGCTTCACCTGACATTTGAAGGCAAGTCTTTCGGCCATGAAGGGATCGCGCGCTTGAGCGCGGTGGTTGCATTTCCGGCGGAAGGGAAGAGGTCTTGGCTCGGCAGTGTCCTCTGGGCCGATGGTGTTCAGGAAGCCGCCAAGGCAGACCAAACCGCCGGGCCGACAGCGAAGGACAAGGAGGACGCAGAAGAGGAAGACAGGAAGGAAGAGCCGGAAGGAGACAAGTCGGTGGTGAAGGAGCTGAAGATTGGGGAGATGAAGGAAGAGGAAACAGAAGGGAACAAAGGAAACGAAGGGAAGGCAGAGGAGGGAAAGAGCGGCGGGAAGAAAAAGGAACCCAAACCCGAGACGCCATCGCTTTATCCAGTGAACTATCCGCTGGGCGATTTCGGTCGAGTTGCCCTGCCCGAACAGCCGAAGGCAGTTGCCATCAAGAACGCGGTCATCTGGACCAGCGGTCCGGCTGGCAAAATCATCGGAGCCACGCTGCTTGTTCAGGAGGGCAAAATCACGGCGGTCGGAAAGGACGTGGCGATTCCCGAGGGGGCCATCGTTATTGATGCCACGGGAAAGCATCTAACTCCGGGGATCATTGATTGCCATTCGCACATGGCGACTGACGGCGGCGTCAACGAAGGGACGCAGGCCATCACCGCGGAGGTTCGCATCGGGGACTTCGTGGACGCCAATGACATCACCATCTATCGCCAGCTCGCCGGCGGCGTGACGGCAGCCAACATCCTGCACGGCTCGGCGAATCCCATTGGCGGCCAGAACCAGGTCATCAAGCTTCGGTGGGGGTTGCCGAGCGAAGATTTAAAGTTTAAAGAAGCGCCGCCCGGCGTCAAGTTCGCCCTTGGCGAAAACGTCAAGCAAAGCAACTGGGGGGAGAAGTTCACCACCCGCTATCCGCAGAGCCGCATGGGGGTGGAACAGATCATGCGCGACGCTTTCTCTGCCGCCAAGGACTACCAAAAGCGGCAGGACAAGTGGGCCGCCGAGCACACCGGCCTGCCGCCGCGGAGAGACCTGGAGCTTGACGCCCTGGCGGAAGTCGTCGCCGGCAAGCGGTGGATCCACTGCCACAGCTATCGGCAGGATGAAATCCTGGCGCTGATCCGGGTCTGCGACGACCACAAAATCCGCATCGGCACATTGCAGCACATCTTGGAAGGGTACAAAGTCGCCGACGCGATGGCCAAGCATGGTGCGATGGGCTCCTCCTTTTCCGACTGGTGGGCTTACAAGTTCGAAGTCTGGGATTCCATCCCTTACAACGGCTCGCTGATGCATAAGGCAGGGGTCGTTGTTTCCTTCAACTCCGACGATCAGGAGCTGGCCCGCCACCTCAATCACGAAGCCGCCAAGGCGGTGAAGTACGGCGGCGTTCCTGAAGAAGAGGCCTTCAAGTTCGTCACGCTCAATCCGGCGAAACAACTTCGCATCGAGCAGTACGTTGGCTCGCTGGAGCCCGGTAAGCAGGCGGACTTTGTCCTCTGGAGCAGCTCCCCCCTCTCGACCCTCTCCCGCTGCGAGCAGACGTGGATCGACGGTCGCAAATACTTTGACCGGACCGAGGACCAGGCCGGCCGCTCTGAGCGGGACAAGATGCGAACCGCCCTGATCCGAAAGGTCCTCGAATCCGGCCAGGACTCCGGCGACGGCAAAGACAAAACCGATGACGAATCCGACCTCTGGCCGCGGCACGATGAATTCTGTCATGGTCATATTCACGATCACTAAGGCCAAATCGAAATCAATACAGATTGGAACAGAAGGAAACAAAGGGAACGAAGAAGGGCAGAAGAAAATGAAGCTGAAGCACATCGTGCCACCACCGCCGCCTTTCTCCCCCTTCGTTACCTTCGTTCCCTCCTGTTCAAAAACCCTCGCTTGCATCCCAATGACTCCAATTCCCATGAAAAATATTCCCTCACTCTTCTCCATCGTCTGTCTCCTTCTAACTACGACAGCCTTCGCCAATCCCGAAGTCCCCGGCAAGCCGCAGGAGAAGCCGATTGCACTGACCAATGCGGTCATCCATCCCGTCAGTGGCGACGTAATTGACCGCGGAACGATCCTCTTCGACAAGGGAAAAATCGTCGCCCTTGGCAAAGAGGTCGCCATTCCCGAAGGGGCGGAGAAGATCGATCTGGACGGCAAGCATGTCTATCCTTCGTTATTCGATGCCTGGACCGACATCGGCTTGGTTGAAATCAATTCCGTCCGGGCGACGGTGGATGTCCAGGAAAGCGGCCAGTTCAATCCCAACGTCAAGGCGATTGTGGCGGTCAACCCCGACAGCGAAATCATTCCCGTCACTCGCAGCAACGGCGTGCTCCTCGCCCTCACTGCTCCACACGGCGGTCTCATCTCCGGTAAGAGCGCCGTCATACAGCTCGATGGTTGGACTTGGGAAGAGATGGCCCTGCTGCCGGAGGCGGCCATGCATCTGGAATGGCCACGGGCCGCTCGCGGCCGAAACTCTGACGATGAGGAAGCGTCGGCGACGAAGCCGGACGAAGTGGTGACAAAACTCCGCGAGACTTTTGCTGATGCCAGGGCTTATGCCGCCAGCCGAAATGCGGACCCGAACTATCCGCTCGACGCCCGCTGGGAAGCTCTGCAGCCGGTGTTGGCGGGAAAGCTGCCGGTTGTCATCCATGCGGACGAATTGATTGCAATTCAGGCCGCGGTCGCTTTCGCCGATCAGGAAAAGGTGAAAGTCATCTTGCACGGTGGCTACGACGCACCCCGTTGTGCCTCGCTCCTCAAAAAGCACAACATTCCGGTGGTGGTGGCGGGAGTCTACCGAGTGCCGCGCCGCCGCGGGGATGACTACGACGCTCCTTACTCGCTCCCCGCCCGACTCCACGAGGCGGGCATCAAATTCTGCATCTCCAGCGCCGGTCGCTTCGGGGCTTCCAACGTCCGCAACCTCCCCTACCACGCCGCCACCGCAGCGGCCTACGGCCTGGCCGAGAGCGAAGCCCTCCGCAGCGTCACCCTCTCTCCGGCCGAGATTCTCGGCGTGGCTGATCGCGTCGGCTCCCTCGCAGCCGGTAAGGACGCAACCCTGATCGTCACCTCCGGCGACCCCCTGGAAACCCCCACCCAGGTCACCGCCGCCTTCATCCAAGGTCGCCAGGTCGATCTCACCGACCGCCACAAACGGCTCTGGAAAAAGTACGAGGAGAAGTACAAGAGGCAGGGGCCGTAGCCATTTCGTAGCGCTCGATCCTGACTTCTCCCCCGCTCCCCAGTTTTCCCTCATTCCGCTATCATCGCTATCATAAGGAAAGCGAGGCATGAAGGAAGAATTGTCCAGCGACGCGGCGGAGCCGGCCAGCCCCGCGATCCGGGTATTGATTGTCGACAACGACGAGGCCCTGGCTCGGGCGATGGAGGAAAGCCTGGTCAAAGTGGGCTATCAGTGCGTCGTGGCCACGTCCGGGCCGGAGGGCGCTCGCCGAATTGAACAGGACGCTTACGACATTGTCGTGACGGATCTCGTCATGAACGACCTGGACGGCATGGAGGTTCTGTCGCGGGCCCGCCAGGCATTGCCCGACGCGGAAGTCATCATGGTCACCGGCCATGCCAGTGTCCCCAAGGCGGTGGAAGCGATGCAGCAGGGAGCCTTTAACTTCCTGGAAAAGCCGATCACCCCCACCCGTCTGCGGGCGATTGCCGAGAAGGCCGCCGACGCCGTTCGGCTCAAGCAACAGAACGTCGAACTGCACCAGCGGCTCGATGAACGGTTTGGCTTTGAGGGGATCATCTACGCCAGCGACAAAATGAAGGGGGTCATCGAGCGGCTCAAGCGGATTGCCCCGACGGACGTCTCAGTGCTGATCACGGGGGAGAACGGGACCGGCAAGGAACTCATCGCCCAGGCCATCCACCAGAACAGTCCGCGGAAGGGGAAGCGGATCGTGGCTCTCAACTGCGCCGCCATCGCGGAGAACCTGGTTGAGAGCGAGTTGTTCGGCCACATCAAAGGGGCTTACACGGATGCCGCCAACGATCGGATCGGGGCCTTCGAGTACGCCAGTGGGGGGACCTTGTTTCTCGACGAAATTGGGGACATGCCGACGCAGACGCAAATCAAGCTGCTCCGCGTGCTGGAAGACCACCAGGTCACTCGGGTCGGCGACAACAAGCAAATCAAGGTCAACATTCGCCTGGTTTCCGCCACCAATCGCAACTTGGAAGATTCGGTCAAAGCGGGCGAGTTCCGGAATGACTTGTACTATCGACTCAAGGTAGTGACGATCCATCTGCCGGCGCTGCGCGAGCGGCGGGACGACATTGTGCCGCTGACGGATCACTTTCGGCGGCTGTTTGCCAAACGGCATCACAAGGCGATCAAGGGAATTGCGCCAGCCGTCACCCGCAAGCTATTTTCTTATGAGTGGCCAGGCAACGTGCGACAACTGCGAAACGCGGTGGAGACGATGGTGGTGCTGGATGTGGATGGCATGCTCGACCTCGACGACCTTCCCCCGGAGTTGACGGAAGTGGAGGAATCCCAAACCGGTGCCACCGCGCTGGGGGGCCCGGTCGAACTGGTCGGCCGCAGCATGGACGCCATCGAGCGATGGGCCATCGAGCAGACGCTGACTTTAACCGGCGGCAATCGGGAGGAAGCGGCGCGGATTTTGAATATCGGAGCGAGGACGCTGTATCGGAAGCTGGAGAAGTACCAAGGGGAGGAGGGAATGACGAAGTCCGAATGACAAATATCGAATGAAAGACATCAGTTCTCAATTCGTCATTCGCCATTCGAGTTGCGTCATTCCGATTTCACGATGCCCACCATCCGCCAACTACAGCCGAGCGTTGTCAACAAGATCGACGCCGGCGAGGTGATTGAGCGGCCGGCGAGCGTGGTGAAGGAACTGCTGGAGAATTCGGTCGATGCCGGAGCAGCGCGCGTCGATGTCGCCTTGGCTGCCGGCGGAATGGACTTGATCCGCATCTCCGACGACGGCTGCGGGATCGCGGCGGAGCAGCTCGTGCTGGCGATTTCCAGCCACGCGACCAGCAAGATTGCCGACGCGGACGACCTGTTTCGCGTCGGGACGTTCGGATTTCGGGGCGAAGCGCTGGCCAGCATCGCCGAAGTCAGCCAACTGCGGCTGCGCAGCCGAACTCGCGAAGCGGAGAGCGGCGCGGAGTTGGAAGTGGATGGAGGGAAACGGACGGAGGTGATGCCCTGCGGTGCGCCGGCCGGGACGACGATTGAGGTTCGCAATCTGTTTTTCAATACGCCGGTCCGGCGGAAGTTCATGCGTGCGGTGCAGACCGAAATCGGCCATGCCAGCGAAGCCTTCACCCGCATTGCCCTGGCCCATCCGCAGGTTCACTTCACGCTGCGGCACAACGACCGCCAGGTCTTCGACTTGCCCCCCGTCGCCACCTGGCGGGAGCGGATCGCCGCCTTCTTTGGCCGCGAGATTGAAGGGGCGTTGATTCCGCTCGACAATGCCGATGGGGGGGTGCGTCTGACGGGTTTTGCGGTCGACCCGCAATATTCGCGGGGGAACAACCGGATGCAGTATCTGTTTCTGAACGGGCGGCACATTCGGGACCGCTCGCTGCAACATGCTTTGGGGGAAGCCTATCGCGGCCTACTGCTGCATGGGCGGTTTCCGATGGCGTTTTTGCGTTTGGAAATGCCGCCGGACCTGGTCGATGTGAACGTCCATCCCACGAAGTTGGAAGTTCGTTTTCAAGACAGCGGCAGGGTCTATTCGCTGCTGCTCGGATCGCTCCGCAAGCGATTCCTGGCGACGGACCTGACGGCAAAAGTTCGCGCTCCCGCTTCGGAAGAAGGGGATCCCGCCGCAGCGCACGATGGGACCGCCACTGTGATCCAGAAGCAGGAGTTGGTGCAATGGGCGAAGGGGCAACTTTCGGGAAGCACTCCGACAGGTAACTCTGCCGTTGCTCTGGCGGATGACGACGAGCAAGCCGCCTTGGAACTCCGCTTTGACAAGCCGGCGGACCAGATGCTGCACCTCAACCGGATTGACCGTTCCTGGTCAGCCGTCGGGGGGCCGCAGGCGTATAACGGCGCTCGCGAAGAAGCACCGCTCGTGTCCGATCAAGTCAAGGCGGCAAATGGCGAGAGCTCAATTCCCGCCACCATCCTCGGCTTTCCAAATCGCTCGCATCTCGGCTTTCAGATTCACAACCGCTATCTGGTGACGGAAAACGAAGCGGGAATGGTGGTCATCGACCAACATGCTCTGCATGAGCGGGTGCTCTATGAGCAGATTCGGGCCAAAGTTCTGTCCGGACGCCTGGAGGCCCAGCGATTGCTCGTCCCTGAGCCGGTCGCGCTCGCACCGGCGGAAGCGGCGGCGGCACTGGAAGCGAAAGACACGCTGGCCAAGCTCGGCATCGACATCGAGCCCTTCGGCGGCGACACGATTCTCGTCTCTAGCTATCCGGCGATGCTGGCCAATATCGACCCCGCCGAGCTATTGCGGCAAGTGGTCGATGGCCTCTTGGCCGGAGGTAAAATGCCGGAGAAACGGGATCTGCTGAATGAGCTTCTCAACATGATTGCCTGCAAAGCGGCCATCAAAGCGGGCGATTACCTGGCTCCGGAAGAGATCACAGCATTGCTCGAACAGCGGCACCATTATCAGGACACGCATCACTGCCCCCACGGTCGGCCGACCGCATTGGTCTTCACGCGGGAAGAACTGGACAAGCGATTCAAGCGTACTTAACGTCACCGCCCTTGATTCCCCCACCCCCTTTGGTCAATGTAGTAGAGGGACTGTTCGTCCCGCTGAAGAATTCACGCCCACCCAAAGCAGTGGGAGTGCCACCCGACTTTGCCGTATGATTTGCGTCAGCATAGGCCGCGGCCGCCATCGTCACATGATCGCCGAGCATCATCACCTCGCTGCGCATGGGGCTCATCTCGTCGAGCTGCGCCTCGACTACTTGATGACGCCGCCGAATCTCAAGCGCTTGCTGGCGGAGCGCCCCTGTCCGGTTATTGTGACTTGCCGGCGGCAGAAAGACGGCGGCCGTTGGACCAAGAGCGAAGAGGACCGCATGATGCTGCTGCGACAGGCAATTGCCAGCGGCGTGGAGTATGTGGACCTGGAAGAGGACGTCGCGAGTTCGATCCCCCGGTTCGGCAAGACCAAACGGATTGTCAGTTATCACAACTTTCAGGAAACGCCGGAGAATCTGCCAGCACTGCAGCACAAAATGGCCGCCCTGGATGCCGACGTGGTGAAAGTCGCCACGATGGCCCACAGCCCGCACGACTGCCTGAAGGCCCTGCGGATGATGCGGTACAGCCCAGTTCCCACGATCGCGATTTGCATGGGGGAAATCGGCACTCCATCGCGCATTCTGGCCAGCAAGTTCGGAGCCCCTTTCACCTACGCCACCTTCCACGCCGAAAAGGTGATGGCTCCGGGGCAACTCAGTTTTCAGCAGATGCAGGAGATCTATCACTACGACACCATCAATCGCGATACCGAAATTTTCGGCGTGATTGCCGATCCCGTCTCTCACAGCCTCAGCCCGCTCATCCACAACGCCGCCTTTGGCCAAATGAAGATGAACCGGGTCTATGTGCCGTTTCGCGTGCCGCGCGAAGAGCTGCCGCAGTTCATGGCGGACTGCAAGGAGCTGGGCATCAAGGGGCTTTCGATCACCATTCCGCACAAAGAGGAAATCCTGCACCAGGTAGACAAGTTCGACGAGCCGAGCCAGCAGATTGGGGCCGCCAACACCGTGGTTTGGGTGGATAACGAGCGGCGGGCCTTCAATACCGATTACAAAGCCGCCATGACCAGCATCGACAAGGCGTTCGGCGGCAATGAAGAAGGGGGTTCCGCCTTGAAGGGTAAATCGGCGCTCGTGCTGGGAGCTGGCGGCGTCGCACGGGCGATTGTCTATGGACTGCAGCGGCGTGGCGCGGATGTCGTCATCGCCAGCCGCACCGCCGAACGGGCCGACGAGCTGGCCAGCAAGTTCCATGTCCGTTCCAGCGCCTGGTCGTTGCGGCACACAGTCCGGCCTGATTTGCTCGTCAACTGCACGCCGGTCGGAATGCACCCCAACCTGGATGAATCGCCGTTCGACCAGACTTATCTCAAAGCGGGCATGGTGGTCTTCGACACGATTTACAATCCGGAACAGACGCTGCTGATCAAACAGGCCCGCGAGAATGCATGCGAGGTGATCACCGGGGTGGAAATGTTCGTCGGCCAGGCCGCTCACCAGTTCCGCCTCTTCACCGGCGAGGACGCCCCCGCCGAAATGATGCGCCAGGTCGTCCGCCGCGCCATCAGTGCGGCCAAGATGTAGAGATAGTAGGGCAGGCTGTGCCTGCCTTCACCGCCATCCATGAACCTCTACCTCATCGGCTATCGCGGCAGTGGCAAGACGACCGTCGCCGCAGAGCTCGCGCGGCTGCTCGGCTGGAAGTGGCTCGACGCCGATGTAGAGATTGAGCGGCGGGCGGGAAAGACCATCAAGGAGATTTTCGCGGACTCGGGGGAGCAGACATTTCGCGACTTAGAAGTTGCCGTTATCGCTAACGTGGCAAAGTTGACCAACCACGTCATTGCTCTAGGTGGCGGTGCGATAATGAGGGAAGAGAGCCGCCAGGCCATTGGCGGTAGTGGCAAGACGGTCTGGCTGGATGCCGCGCCGGAGATAATTTTCCAGCGAATTAGCGGCGATCCTTCCACGGCCGAGCGTCGACCCAATTTGACCGTTGAAGGGGGGCTGGCCGAGGTCGAGCGGCTGCTGGCCCTTCGCTCGCCCGTTTATGCCGCCTGTGCCGACCTGACGCTCGCTGCCACGGATGCCACGCCAGCAGAGCTGGCCATGCAGATTGCAGACTGGCTGCGGACGGCAGGGTAAGTCGCCTTTCCCCGCCTGGAATTTCGCCCTCTGCGAAACCGGGCTCCGCGGCCTATAATTCTGCTGCCAACTCGTCGTCACTATTCCAGCGGCTGATCCTTGCTCAATCTCCTCCTTTCAATTCCGCTGGAACTTCGGCTGGCCGGCTATCTGGTCATTGGCTTGTCCCTCGGGGCAGCCGTGAACTGGGGAATCTATGCGCTGGCCTGGAACGCGCGGGCGATCAGCCCGTGGTCCGCCAAACATGCGGATGCGCCTGCCCGTCATTGGTTTGACTATCTGCCCGTCGTCGGCTGGTTCACTCTCCGCCGCGAAACACCACTACACGGTCGGGCCTTTTGGATCCGCCCGCTGCTGATGGAACTCGGCTGCGGCGTGGGACTAGCCGGGCTCTACTGGTGGGAGACGACCGGCCACCTGGCTCCCGCCTGGGCGAGCCGCGCGCTGGCGCTCTTGCCGGCGACCACCCATGCCCAGTTTCTGGCCCACCTGGTCTTGATCGCCTTGATGCTGGTGGCCACGTTCATAGACTTCGACGAGCAAACCATTCCCGACAGCGTCACGGTGCCGGGTACATTGCTTGCGTTGCTCTTCGCTGTGCTCCTGCCAGCTTCTCATCTGCCGGAAGCCATTCCGGGTCCGCCGCCGGTTATCCTCAATCTTCTGCTCACGTCTCCCATTCCGTGGTTCCCCGCGCTCGATGGCTGGCGATACGTCACCTTCGGCTGCCTGATCATTGCCGTCTGGTCGTTCTCGCTGATCCCGGCCACGGCCACGCTCCGCTACGGGAT
Organism: Planctomycetaceae bacterium; assembly: GCA_005778405.1. Taxonomy (GTDB): domain Bacteria; phylum Planctomycetota; class Planctomycetia; order Pirellulales; family Pirellulaceae; genus SXOA01. The sequence continues at coordinate 16,483 of SXOA01000105.1, read as the reverse complement.
TTCCAAGGCCGCTATTTATTATGCGGCCAGCATCCGTCGCGACTTCTACTGGCCGCGTTACGCTCTGCTGGCCGTGGTGCCGATGGTCGGCATCGCCATCGTTTGGACCCTCGGCGGCCCGCAGTGGGAAGCGCTGCTGAGTTCGCTCTTCGGCCTCGCCTTTGGCGGCGGCCTGGTCTGGGCGGTTCGCGTCGTCGGCCGCATTTCCCTCAAGCGGGAGGCGATGGGCTTTGGGGACGTCACCCTGATGGCCATGATCGGCGCATTCCTGGGCTGGCAATCGGCGCTGATGGTGTTTTTCCTTTCCCCCGCGGCGGCGCTGGTAATTGCCGTCTCGCAGTACCTGCTGACCGGCCGCAAGGACATCGCCTTTGGTCCGTACCTTTGTCTGGCCGCCTTGTTCGTCATTGTCTTTTGGGAACAAGTTTGGGCTGTCGCCTCGCCTTACTTCATGCTGGGGACGATGATTCCCCTGCTCGTCGGGGCCTGCCTGCTGCTGATGATGGGGATGCTGATGTTCTGGCGGTTCTTCAGGGAGCTGGTGTTTCCAGAGCAGGACGCCAGCGACGAGGAAGACGCCTCTTGACAATTCCCCGTCTTTGCGTCTTAATACGCCTGAGTCAATGAAACTGCCGCCTCGCTGATCGCTGGGCGGTTTTTTTACGCGCGGCGGGAATATTTGGCGTCTTCAGGGACCAAGGAGATGGGGACGCATTCAGTCGTTCCACTCACCAAGGGGACCAGCATGCGACATTGCGAAGTTTGCAAACAGCTGATTGATGCCGACCGGGCGGAGGCCATCCTCCAGACGCGGCTGTGCACGGAGCACGCCCGGGAGATTCAAAAGTACGGCGGGGAATTCATCATGTCCTCGACGCAGGAAAAAACCTCCAAGGAAGGGAGCCTGAAAAAGAACTACGGCGGAATCAGCACCCGCCTCCGCAGGAACGAGCGGGCCATCTCGCAGCTCAAGGACGACTACGACCGGGCCAAGGGGCAATCGGGGCAAAACGCGGGCTAGTCGACAGGCACTTACGGGCCCTTTTTGCTTACGGCAAAGCCGCTGTAGCTCTGCACGTCCGGATGGAACCAGTAAACGACCAGCGGAATGGCAATTGGCCAGCCGCAGGTGGTGAAAATGCCGCCGAACAGCGTGACGACCCCCAGGTACCAACCGACGCGGCTGCGAGGGCATACTAGGGCCGGAATCATCGGCAAGAGGGGCAGCCCGAAAATAACGGCGAAAATGGCGCAGATGAGTCGGGCCATCCCGATTTGCTCCGGATGTCCTCGTAGGGTCTCGTCGGTCCAAACGGGATCGGCGAACCCGGCCACAAAGAAGGCCACCGCCAGACCTTGTGTCGACAGCATCAACAGGCAGAAAGCGCGTAACAACAACCACACGATCGGCCCTTTGCGCGAGCCCACCGCACGATCACCGGTTTCCGGCAGCGGCTTCAAAACAGTTCCTTGATCAACTCGCCCCCTTCAACGAGCTTCAGGGGCTGGTTCTGGTCGGTGACGTACTCGCTGTGCGGGTCCATTCCCAGCACTTTGCAGAAGGTGACGAACAGATCCTGCACGCCGACGGGGCGGTCACTGACGTGGACCCCTTCCTTGTCGGTCGCTCCAATCACCTGCCCCATTTTCACGCCGCCGCCGGAGAATCCCGCCAGCCAGCCGTCGCTGTAATGGTCGCGGCCGCCGTCCGCATCAAACTTCGGCGTGCGGCAGAACTCTCCCATCCAGACGACGAGCGTGTTATCGAGCATTCCCCGCTGGGCCAGATCGGTGAGTAGCGTCGCGTAGCCGCTATCGGTCTCTGCGGCCAGCAGCGGGTTTTCCTTGAAGCCCCGCTTGTGCGTGTCCCACCCCTGGTCATTGATGCTGCCGGTGCTGATGACTTCCACGAAACTGACGCCCGTCTCCACCAACCGCCGGGCCAGCAGGCAGCCTTGGCCGAACGGATTTCGGCCGTAGGCGTCGCGAAGCTTCTCCGGCTCCTTGTCCAGCTCGAAAGCCGAAAGCAGCGGGCTGAGGACGAAGCGGCTGGTGCGGTCGTAGATTTCCCGCTGTTCGGCAGCGGCCTTTTTACTGCCGGCTTTGGCGAATTGCTCGTCCACCTGCGCGGCGAGTTCCAGGCGGCGGCGGAGCACTTCGGGACTGGCGGCGGGATGCACGTCCGGTGGCAATTTGCCCGGCTCGTCAATTCTGAAGGCCGCATAACGCGGGCCGAGGACTCCGGAATTCACATCCCGCGTGGTGATCCGCGGCTTACCGATCCGGACAAATGCCGGCAGGTCAAAGCCGGGATCCCACCGGTCCCGGGCAACGACGCTCCCCCAGGTCGGATAGTTGATTGTCGGCTTGATGGGGTAGCCGGTGCGGACCAGCTTGATCGCCCGAAAGTGATCTCGCTCGTCGCTCTTCATGCTCCGGATGAGGGCGATCTTGTCCATCACCTGCGCGGTCCTCGGCCAGTACTCGGCAAACTCGACGCCCGGCACGTTTGTCGGAATCGCCTTCGCCGGCCCCTGAAACTGCGAGCCGATCTTGGGATTGAACGTATCGAACTGGCTCGGCCCACCGTCCATCCACAGCAGGATCATGCTCTTCCCTTGCTTGCGGACTTCTTCCGCATTGGCGATGAGCATGTCCCGCCAGGAGAGCGATGCCACGCCGGCCGCTGTTCCAGCCGCAAGCTGCGCGAGGAAGCCGCGGCGGGAGCGTATGCCGGCCGAATCCAAGTCAAGGTTCACCACATTTCGCAACATCTGACTCTACTCCCAATCAAATTCCAATCCGTGTTTCATCCGTGTTCAATCCGTAGCCACCGCCTTCTATCTCCGCGACAAAAACTCCGCTCCGTTCACCAGGCTCCAAAGCAAGTCCTCATACGCCGCCTTTCGTTCGCCGACCTTTCCAATGTGCTTTTTCGCCAGCTCAATCTCTTCGGCGTTTGGCTTGCGGGCGAGCACATTTTCGTACAGCCGCGTTACAGCCTTGGCGTCGTCCGCTTCCGATTCGACAACTCGAGCCAGCATAGTTCCGCTGCCGGGGGAGGCATCGATTTGTTTCTGGATCTGTTCGTTGTTCATCAGCAGCATGGCTTGCTGCATGGTCCGGCTGACGTTGCTGGCATCACTGGAGGGATCGAAGCCGAAGGCATCGCTGACTAGGTCCCGCGTACTCTTGGGGGGCGGCGGAAAGCGAACCGCGTCAGTGGCCGGCGTGGGCGATGGCGTGACATTCGGCAACTCGATGCCGATTGCCAGCGACTCAAAAACTTCGTCCCCCCGCAGCCGTCCCGCGGCAATGACCGCAAAAGGCTTTCTCTCGTCCTTGTTCGTCGAGTCCGGATCCCGCAGCGTCCGCTGATACGCTTTGCTACTCGCCACGAGCCGGAACACGTCCTTCATGTCGAAGTTGCCCGCCACAAAGTGCTCGGCAACCGCGGTATGCACTTCCGGCAGCACGCGATCCCCCAGCTCGCCGATTTCATCGACTGGCTCACTGAAACCGCGACCCATCATGCGGGCCCAGATGCGGTTAGTCATGGCCCTGGCGAACCAGGGATTCTCGGGCGCGATAATCCAGTCGGCCAGTTCCGTCCGGCGGTCCACGTCGCTCTTCCCCAGATCCACCTTCCGCTCCGAGAAGGCAATCGGCTGCATTTCGCTCTTGCCGCCGGGCATTTTGTGCTCGCCATCCGCCTTGCTGGAAACGATGATCGCGTCGCTATCGTTCCAGGGGAGTTTGGTGTTCACGCGAACGAAGAACGCCGCCACGTGATGAAAAGTTTCCTGCGGCATATCCACGAATTTGTGGTCATGGCATTCCGCGCAGGCAATCTGCGTACTGAGAAAAACCCGCGTCGTCTCGGCCGCCAGCCGGGACTTGTCCCCCTGATGAAAACCGACGAACGTGGCCGCGGGATTGTCTCCCACTTTGCCAACTGCCGTGAGCATCGTGTAGGCCGTCTCATCCCACCCGGCATTCTGATTGAATCGTTCCGCGAGCCAACGCTTGAATGTCGTGTAACTCAAAAATGTCAATTCCGGTTGCGGAGTGCGATAGCTGATGACATCGCTCCAATAGTTCGCCCAATTGACGCCGAATTCTGGCGAGGCCAGCAACTTTTCGACGATGAGCGCGCGCTTGTCCGCGCGTTCATCCGCCAGGAAAGCGTCCATCTCCGGCAGCTTCGGTTGGCGGCCGACCAGATCGAGCGTGATCCGCCGCAAGTAGGCCTCATCCGAAATCGGCTGGCTGTTCTTTATGCCGCCGATATTCTGCTCCAGCAAGTCATCGAGCTGTGCGGAGGAAAGTTTCGAGAATTGCTTGGCCGGAGCTTTTCGGACGAACTTCACCGGCTGCTGCTGGGGCGGCTCTTCCTTCTTCGTCCCTTCCTTGGGCTTAGCGGGGACGGGCGTCTTCACAGGTGGATTATTCTTCGCCAGCGCCGGCAACAGTTTCGGCGGCTTCTTGGGGACTTCGGCCTGGGCAATTTTGAACTGCTCCGCCGTCAAAAGTTGCACGCCGTCGGCAATCACCACCCCCTTCATGTTTCCTTCGGCCGAGACAACGACGACCGCTTTCCCCGCCTCGAACTTGAATTCTCCTAGCGGCTGAAAGCAGTACGGCCCCTCCGGCTTCTTCATCTGGTTGACAACGACCGTTTTCACTCCATCCGCCGCATGCACCAGCACGGCCGCCTTCTCCGTCCGGTTCGGGCCGGGAGTGTACGACAGCAGCACCTGATAAACGCCCGCTTCCTTCACGTCGAGCGAAAACGTCACGGTCTGCTTTTCGCCCCCTGCGGCGTAGAGATAGTGCTCGCCGAGGAACGGCTTGGTATGCACCGACTTGGTCCATGTGCCGGAAACCGTTCCCTTCGTGTCATCCTGAACGAGCCCCGGCAGAGTCGCCGGATCGATCCCCGACTCCTGCGCGATCGCCGAATGACAGACTACTCCCGCCAGAATCGCTGGAAGCAGGAAAGCAAAACGTTGATTAAAGAAATCCATTCGCATTTTTCTCTGTCTTTCCGGCCTGAACAGCCAAGAGCAATCCAATCAGCCGCACAATCCTGAAAAAACTTCCCAAAAACAGTATACCGACCCTCCCTGGAAGCCACAATCTTCAGTTTCGCGGCACTCCGTTTCCGACGCTACAAATACGGCAGCGCCAGCCTTGCCACCCCGTCTCGAAGGCGGATGGGAATCGACCGTTTGTCGACCTCTTCGAGCGTGGTCTGGTGCGAAACGCTCATCTTGTGCCGGACGATTTCGTTGAGCTGGGCGGCCAGAACCCGGTCGTAGCACTCGACGTTGAATTCGAAATTCAAACGCAGACTGCGCGCGTCCCAGTTGGCACTGCCGACGAAGCTCCAAACGTCGTCCACCACCATCAGCTTGGTGTGGTCGAACGGCGGCGGAGTGAGCCAGACCTTGCACCCGCGTTGCAGCACCTGCCAAAGCTGCGCGGTGCAGGCCCATTGCACCAGCCGCAGGTTGTTCTTTTGCGGCACAATGATATTCACCTCCACGCCGCGCATGGCCGCCACGTTCAGGGCGGTAATCAGCGGCTGATCGGGCAGAAAGTACGGAGTGATGATGCTCAGTGATCTGCTGGCACAGCCGATCGCGCCGAGGATGGCGAGGCGGATCTTGTCATATTCCACGTCGGGTCCATCGCCAACTCCACGGGCCAGACAGGTTCCCATTTGCTCGATGACGGGAAACCACAAATCACCGGTCAGTTTCTCCTCGGTACAAAATTCCCAGTCATCGGCAAACGTCTCCTGCAGGTGAGTGACGACCGGCCCTTCCACCTTGAAATGCAGATCAAGCAGCGGGTGCTTGCCGGGATTGCTTTCGCAGCACCCCTGGCGGATGTTCATGCCGCCGGTGAAGCCGATGCGGCCATCGACAACCATGATCTTGCGGTGGTTCCGCAGATTGGTGTAGTGCAGCTTCCAGGGAATGAGCGTGGGGAGAAAAGTATCGAACGCAATTCCCGCTCCGCGGAGATGTCCCTTGATGGAAGGCCATGTGTAGCGGGTTCCCACGTCGTCGATCAGAACCCTGACCTCGACCCCCCGGTCCTTGGCACAAGACAGAGCATGGACGAATTTCCTCCCCGCCTCGTCATTATCAAAGATATAGGTTTGCAAGCTGACGGATCTTTGGGCGGCGTCGATGGCAGCGAGCATTTCCGCATAGGCCTCGTCCCCCTTGGCCAGCGGCGTCAGCCGGTTGCCGTCGAGCAGCGGGACGCGGCTGGCCTGGTCCACGAACTGAACCAGCCGGCTGAGGCGGTCGTAGTCGTGACCGAGCTCGCGGTGCAGATCTTGATCGGTGGAGTATTCGAGCGGCGGCGCGACGTTTTTTTCCGCACTTTTCATCAGACGGCGGGCTTTGCGGTGAATGCGGTTCACACCGAACATCACGTACAAAAACGCCCCCAAAATCGGCGTCAGCCAGATGATGCCCACCCAGCCCAGGGCACTGCGATTGTCTCGCTTGGTGAGGACAACGTGACACGACGCACCGATGGCCAGCCCCGTGTTGAGAACGGCGAAGAGATAGGGCCAAACGGTATAGAAAATGTCGGGGAACAAGTGAAACGTCAGCGAGGGAGGAGTGGGCTGGGTTGATTCTAACCGAAGTTTCGGCCCCGACGGCAATGCGCCAGAGCGGCATACTGGTAGGAATTTCAGCAGGGGCGTGTTCTAATGCCGGAGAGTTCTCAATGGCCAACTCCTGGAGGCGCTGCCATGTCCATTCGTCGATTCACCCTCGCCTTTCTCGCCGCACTTTCCCTGTTCGCTCCGGCATTCACACTCGCTGCCGATTTTCAGCGCCAGCTTTGGGTGACGAATGCCTATGGGGACGACGTGCATGTGTTTGAAGTCGGCACCTGGAAACTGCTGAAAACGATCAAGGTCGGGCCCAATCCGCACGGCATTTCCGCGACCGCGGACGGCAAGACCGTGCACATCGCCCTGGAGAACTTCGGCGGCAAGGAGGGGGAGTTGCTCTGGCTGGATGCCGTGACGGGGGAGACTAAGGGGCGGGTTAAAGTCGGCCCCAAGCCGAATGAAAATGAATGTACGCCCGACGGCAAGTGGATTTACGTCCCTTGCGAAGATGGCCAATATTGGGTCGTGGACGGCGAACACCAGAAGGTGGCTGCCAAAATCGATACGGGGGGCCGGCCACACAACACCATGATCAGCGCCGACGGCAAACGGATGTATCTCTCGCCGATGGGTGCGCCGAAAAAAGTGACGATTGTGGATGTGACGGCTGGGCACAAAGTGATTGGCGAGATCCCGTTTGATAACAGCGTTCGCCCGCCGGCGATTACGAAGGATGAGAAGCTGTTTTTTCAGAACATCGATGGGTTGGTGGGGTTCCAGGTCGCCGACATCGGCAGCCGGAAGGTGATCAAAACGGTGGCCGAGAAGCCAGATGAAGACAAAAAGGACGTGCAAACGCGGAGCCACGGGCTGTGCGTCCGGCCCGACCAGAAGGAGATTTGGTCCTGCAACGTGGAGCACGAAACCCTGCACATTCACGAAATGACCAGCGGCAACTATGACGAGGTGAAACGCCTGAAGATGCCCGGCCGCATCTACTGGGTCACATTCACCCCCGACAGTAAGTGGGGCTTTGTCAGCGTCCGGAGCAAGCAGCAGGTGGCCGTCATCGATTGCCAGACCAAGGAAATCGTCAAGCTGCTCGATGCCGGCAAGGAACCCAAGCGAACCCAAGTCATCGACGTTCCAAAGTAGTCCGCTCAATCCGTGAGCGGACATGCCTGGTTGAATCTCAACCGCAAATCAGCCCTCCGAGGAGTACCCCATGGGCGAGGAAAACCGAAACTCATCCGGCAGCACGGCCATGATTGTGGTCGCCATCCTGGGTGGCATCCTGCTGATCGGTTGTTGCGGCGGAATTGTAGTGATCGGCGCAGGAGGGCTTTGGATGCGTTCAGAATTGCAAGTGGCCCCAGATCCCGTGGATTCTCCCATAAGGGAGCAGCTTCGCCACGATATGGACTCGATCAAGAACCCGGATGCGGCACCGCTCGTTCCACCTCCCGAGTTGAAACCTCCGGGAATTGAGAGCTTATTGCCTCCCTCGCGCGTTTTGGACGAAACGAAGGAATAAGCAGCATTTGTCGGTTGCCGAATTCTTTTTCAATGGAAATGAGCATGAGCGAAGAAAAGCAAGGTTCCTCCGGCAGCAGCACGGCCATGATTGTGGTTGCCATTCTCGTGGGCATTCTGCTCGTGGGGTGTTGCGGCGGCGCACTGTTGCTGGGCGCTGGGGCACTTTTTGCCCACAGTTTTGAAGTGAAGAGTGTGGATTTTCAAGGTGCAGATACAATGTCCATGCCGACCAACGTGCCCCCCATCATCCAAGAGCCTCCGCTGCCAATCAAGGAAATGCCTGTCGAGCCACCTGCTCCACCAGAGCCAAGTGGAGAAAGATTCGACGTCGTTCCGTCGCCGGAAGAAAAATAGGGCAGATCCAGCGGAACTACAGAGCTCCATTTCAAGGAAACAAGCATGAGCGAAGGTAAACATGGTTCCTCAGGCGGCGGCACGGCGGTGATTGTCATCGCCATTCTGGGCGGTTTGCTGCTGGTCGGCTTAAGCTGCGGAGGGATCATCCTCGGAGCTGGCTTCTTCTTGTACCGATCGGCCGAAAACGTGCAGATGGAAGCGGTGCGGGTCAGGGACGAGGCCCAATTGGATATGGAGGAGGCCAACCAAGAAATGAAAAAACTCCAAGACCAGATGAAGAAGGAAATGGATGCGATCAAGATTCCCGAAGGGACGCCGCTGGTGCCCCCTCCGGAAACCGCGCCGGATTCGTCCCTTCCTCCGGCCGAAGACACGACGAAGTAGCTTTTCAGGAGCAAAACATGGGCGAGGAAAATCGCGGGTCATCCGGCAGCAGCACGGCCATGATTGTGATTGCCATTCTCGGCGGCCTGCTGGTTGTCGGCTGTTGCGGCGGAGTGCTAGTGATGGGACTGGGGTTAATCCGGCTATCGGTCCGCCAGGATTTTGAGAACGTAGTTCATGAACAGGCGACGGAAGTCGTGGAATCGGCCCCTGAGGTGCAAAAGGCCCTCGACGAGATGCACAAGGAACTGGAGCCGCTCCAAATCCCGCTGGATGATTTGACCGAGCCCGCCCGCACCGATCCGGGCATTCCTAAAGAGTCGCCGGACGCCGCTCCCGAACCGGGCGTCGAATTGAAAAAGGAATAGCCAGCTATGGGCGACGAGAATCGCAATTCCGCCGGCAGCAGCACGGCCATGATAGTGATTGCCATCCTGGGTGGCTTGCTGCTCGTTGGCTGTTGCGGCGGCGTGGTGGTTGTGGGGAGCGTTTTCATGGTCGGAAACCGGGCAAGAGATGCCCAGTTGGACGCTATCAAAGCGGACCAGCAAGTTCGGCAAGCGTTTGAGCAGGCCGTACAGGACGAAGCAAAGAAGGCACAAGAAGAAATCGAAGGGCAAGACCCGAAGCCTCTTCCAGACAACGGAGGGACCGGGATTCCCGACCCGGCTCGCTCCGAAAATCCGCTAGCGCCGGGAGTTCCGCGCGAAGCCGAGAAAAAATAGCCTCGCCCGATCCATCGCCTGAATTGATTGCGGCCATCTTGCCCAAGAGCTTGAATCCGCACGGGGAATCCGGAGCGACCACCTGCAGATGTTCTCGTCCGCAGGGCTGATGCTGGGTGAAGTTTCTACTACCCCAGGACATTCCCTCGGAAAACGAGGTTCGGCAATTCCAGGTAAAAAATTCTTTTGTCCATTACTGAATAAACGACCATGTTCGCGCATCAGTTTTACTCGGCCGACCGTGTGGGAATCTGGTGTTCAGAGGCCGGTGGCAGCTTTCGCCCCCAAGATCACGACCACTAATCACCGCTTATAACTTTTTTGCCAGTTTTGACAGTCCGCGAGTCGCAAGTCATTATTCCACCACAACTTAGGTCGCCAATTATCGCGCTGCAGCGATTGAAAACAGCTTATAACCCACCTGATTCAGCCAGGACCAAACCCTAATGAAACCCTTATGGGTTCCGAGGCCATTTTTTTCAAAAGTCCTTACTCTCACACACTTTACTGTAATTCTGCGTTTGAAAAACCCTTATGGCTGCCTGTATCTCATCCCAGACCACTTTTCTCTGTGCGCCCGTGACACCGTGTGAGTCTGCTCCCCCTATATCCCCTTTTGCCTTAACTTCCGCGCCAACTCCTTCCGAAGACAATTCCAGATGCCTTGAATTCGCCGGGTCGCCTGCATACGATTTTGCGCGTTCCGGCCCCGCCACTCGCCCTTGCGAAGTCCGCCGCCATGCTCCGCCCCTTCTTTCACCTCGGCTCTTCCCTTTGCCGCTGTCCGGGCGGGCAATAGTTCGTTGTTTTCTTCGTTCCGTTCCCTGCACTCGTCCTGCCGCCCTTCGTCCGGGGCCGCGTTTCGGAGCAATCGCCATGGCTTCCGACTTTCGCCTTAAAGAGCAACTCCCGAATCTCACCAGTCGCATCGTGGCCGGCTACAAGGAGTGCAGCCGGTGCAGCCACCTCGGCCATTCGCCGCTGCCGAATTACGAGGTCATTATCTCGTGCATCGAGGATCTCAAGGAGATCATGTATCCCGGCTATCGGCGGCGCGAGTCCCTGCACATGGGGAACGTGACGTATCACGTCGGCGACCTGATCGACGGCTTGCACGACAAGCTCACCACGCAGATCGCCCGGGCTCTGCGGCACGATGATCGCGTCGTCAACAAAGGCAATCCCGAAATGGACGAGGTCGATTACGAAGCCAAGGGACAGGCGATGGCCATCATGTTTCTGGAGAGCATTCCCGAACTGCGGCGGACGCTTACCGACGACGCGCAGGCCGCCTTTGACGGCGACCCCGCCTGCCGTAGCGTCGATGAAGTCGTGTTCTGCTATCCGGGACTGGAAGCCATCACCAGCTATCGCATCGCGCACGAATTGCGGCGACTCGGAGTGCCGTTCATTCCCCGCATGATTGGCGAATGGGCTCACAAGCAAACCGGCATCGATATTCATCCCGGAGCGACCATCGGCGACCACTTTTTCATTGATCACGGCACCGGTGTGGTGATCGGCGAGACCTGCGAGATCGGCAGCCACGTGAAGATTTATCAAGGCGTAACGCTCGGCGCGCTCAGCTTTGCCACCGACGACGACGGCAACCTGGTCCGCGGCCACAAGCGACATCCCACGATTGAAGACCGCGTGGTCATTTACGCCAACGCCACGGTCCTAGGAGGCAAAACGGTCGTCGGACACCACAGCGTCGTCGGCAGCAGCGTCTGGCTGACTTCCTCCGTGGAACCGCACACCACCGTCATCATGGAGAAACCCAAGCTCCGCATCCGCAGCGAAGTGCCGGATGAAATGAAGCCGGAGCGGAACTATCAGATCTGAGAAGTCGGAAGGCAGAAGTTAAGCAGCCGCTCCTCGCCGACGAATGACTCCGACGATCCACGCCAGTCCAAGAGCCGTCCACGCCAGAAGACTGACTGCCGCTCCGCGATAGAAGGTCGTTGGCCGATACTCAAACGTCAGCACATGTCGGCCTTCCGGGACCACCACTCCGCGGAAGACGCGGTTGGCGCGGTGGATGCGAAGTTGCTGCGGCGCAGCAGTGTCATCATCCTTGGGCCGAAGGAGCGCGACCCAGCCGGGGGCATAGGTGTCGCTGAGGACGACAAGTCCGGGGCGGACCAGATTCACTTGGAGTTCGACTCTGCTAGGTTCGGAAGAGACGATCTCGCAGCGTTCCGTTTTCCGCAGTGGCGCATCGGTCATGGAGCCGATGGATGCAAGGCCGACCGGCTCTTTCGTTTCGACGACAGCCGTCGTGGCAAAGTCGCGAACGCTGCGCTGCTCCGTATTGGGATCCTTGGAAAACAGAACGTCGCGGGCTCGGGCGTCGAGCACATCGAGGTTCAGACGCGGCGGGAGCGGGGGGAGATTTTCAACCTGATGGACGATCCAAGTCCGCGGAAAAGTGGACTTCATTTTCCACAAGGTCGCGTCAAGCTCCGTGAGTTTTGCAGCCTCGACTTTGTCGGCGAAAGGATTGTCCTTTGTCCCAGGAACATACTTGTCGGGAAGGAGCAGGTACTCCGTTCCAAGAAGCCGCAGAGTTGGGGCATTCGGCAGCGGCCTGGCACCGTCCTCCTGCTGCCGCGCGGCTCCGCGGGCCATGAGCAGGAGAGACTCATAATGAGCCGACTTGAGCGAGCCGTACGATTCGACCAGCGCGACACGGTGGTTGAGCCCGTACTTGGGAAAGAGCGTGTCCCGCTCCCACTGGGTAATCTCGGCCATCCGCTGGTTCGAGCTCTGCTGGCCGAAATTGGCTGGCCGCCAGCCACTTCCCAGGTTGCTTCGGAATACGCGGGGATGCTCACTCGCCTCCGGTTTCAGCGTCTCCACAACGGCCGGAACGTCGCGCCAGATCGCTGCTGGCGCGGAAGGAACCAGCCAGTAGTTAGCAATCGCTAGGTCGAGTGCGACAACCAGCAGCGACGCGAGTTGCCACTTCGCAGCGTACTGCGGCTCCCTCCAGGCCCTGGCGAGGAGCCAGAGAAATATCCCGCATGCCGCGGCGGCATGCAGGAAAGCGATTTGTATATCCTGGCTGCTGCCGCGCCAGTCAAAAGGACCGAGGGAGTTGTCCGAGTGGGCCCGCAGGAAATCGGTCAGTTGCCTCTTGAGCGGCGAATCCTTGCTCCCCGGCCCCAGCACCGACGCGAGCCAGGTCGCGGCTGTCCACGCAATGGCGAGCAACACCGCGCTCGTTCCCCCCAGCCACTTGAGCACCGTCACGAAACGCCGGCGCTCCTGTTCAAACAACCGGTCCCAACCAATGGCGGCGAGTTGACTGAGGGCGAGCGAGGAGACAACGAGGAGCTTGGCGGGATAGCGGAAATTGACGTACTCCGGCAGGAGCGTTGTCATCAGCCAGTAGACGCCCCCCACCTGCGAGCCGACGGGAAACTTCTCCACATCCATCCGCAGCACCAGCGAGCAGAATTCCCGCGCCACCCAGCCCAGACCGTACCCTCCCAGGCTGCCCAGCGTGAACAGCAGCACGAGCCACGACAGCCAGCGAATTCGCGCGTCGCCACCGCGGAGCCGCAGTTGCGCCGCCGCGAGCAGGAACGGCAGGAGACCCATGTAGAGCGTCGGCGTCCAGATCCGCCCTTCGGCCGGCCACAGTCCGAGCCAGCGGCGATTGGTCGGAAACATCCGCCCACTCACATTCGGCCAGAGGAGCTCCGCGTACCGCCACGGGCCGACGCTGAAGTAGTAGGCCCGCTCGTGATGAGTCGTGAGGTCCGGATTCCCGATGAGGCCCTGCGTGATCTCCTGAACGGGTTGATCGACATGAGGCAGAAGGTTGCTGCGAACGTCACGGGTGTATGCGGCCACCTCGTAGATGCTTCGCGGCCGGCGATAGGCGGCTCGCTCGCTTTCCTTCGAAGCTTCGGACGACGGCAGCACTTGAATCGCCGCCAGGCCGAAGCCCGCGAATGCAGCCAATCCAATCAGCAGAATGTGCCGCGCGAAGAGACTCCCCTTCAATCGCGGCCAGATGCCAGCAAGTACCAACTTCTCTTTTGCTTTGGACCGCCATGCCAACACCACGGCATACATCCCCGTTATCAACAAGGCATGATAAGCCGCTTGCGGCTCGCCACCGAGGATCATCAGTGCCAGCACAACGCCGAGCGAGATTGCCGCTCGCCAGCACTGGGCTTGGAGCATCTTATCCGCGGTCAGCACGGCAAACGGCAGCCAGGCAGCGCCAATCAGGAAGACCACGTTGCAATACTGAAAGACGACGTTTCCCCCGCAGGCATACGCCAGCGCCGCCACTCCCGCCGCCAGGGGACTCACCTGCCAGTGCCGCGCCAAAAGGAAGGAGCCAACAGCCGCCAGCACCACGTGGCCAATCACGTACAGGTTGTACCGGAGCGAAAACTCCAGCGGCAACGCGAAGACGAGCTTGCCCGGGTAGAACACGCTGCTGCTGGCGTCCGCCACAACCGGCACGCCGCAATTCTCATCTGGGTTCCAGAGCGGCACGCGCCCCGCGCCCCACTCGCTGGCCGTCCACTGAAACAGCGGATGATAAAAGTGAGCCGCGTCCCGCATGGCGAAGGAGCGGTCGGTGCAGAGGACGTGGCCGAAAAGGGCCGCGAAGGGCAGGAGGAACAAGAGCCAAATGACGAAACTCGAATGGCGAATGACGAATGACGATGTGTCAGGCTCTTTCATTCGTCATTCGACATTCGGATTTCGTCATTTCCCGAGCGCCAGGTATTCCCGATCCAGCTCTTCGGCAAGCTGTTCCAGGTTGGCCCTGACGCGCCGCGGAGTTACCGACATGTCGCGCCGGCGTTCCCAAGGGGATGCGGAGCCGTGTTCCTGAATGCTATCTCCCACGAGAGCCGACAGCCACCTCTCCAGCGACAGCCCTTCGTGCTCCGCGGAGAATTTTACGCCGAGGTCTCTGCCGCGGCCATCCATCCGCGGGGATTCGAACTTGATAATGCCTACCACGCGACTATTCATAGAGTCCAAATCGGGCGAAAGGATGATCTGAAACGATAATGCCGGCTCCGCCGATTACGCACTGATTTTTCGGGCCACGAACGCCGCCAGGGGACGTCTCGCCGGTTTCGGCGAGGGCGGCCCGCTGAAAACCCGCAAATCCACCGCCTCGAGCGCGACCTGTTTGCGTATTTGCGCCAGCAAATCCCAAACGTCGTCCATTGCGGCATCCAGGCCCAGGAAGTCCGTCTCCCGCAGTTCTTCTTCCCAACCGCGCTCCTGCCGGCTGCGTTTGCGGAGTGAGCGTTCCTGAATGTGTAGCTGAAACTCGTAGGCCCCCATTTCCAAGACGTCCCCATCCGCCAGCAGGGATGACTCGGTAAGTTCGCGATTGACCAGCAACTCCGGCCCCTCTCCCAAGTGACGGACGCTGACGCCGCGGGCCGTAACATACAAATAGGCATAGGCTGCGGGAAAACGCTGGTCGCCGAGCACCAGGTCGCAATCCTCGGCCGCGCCGATCAAAAATACCGGGGGGCTCACCTCGCGAATCCTGCGACTGGCTTTGCCGCGGACGATTTCCAGGCCCACCTGGGGAAGCTGCGGCAGGTAATGCGGGCCTTGCTGGATTTTCCGAGCGGAAGCGGAGGGAGCGGGCTCATCAATCCGAGAAAACATGGAGTCCATCGCACCATCCCTGCGGGGCTCTCGGCAGCGGGAGAAGGATGCTAGCTGCCGGGTATCACTTTCATCGGCACACGGCGGAGTGGAAAGCGAGACGAGCCACCATGAGCTGTGGCGAATTCCGCGGGCGGCGGCGAAGCAGCGCGTTATATTCGGGCGCAGTGTAACTGTCAGCGGGTTGCGCGACGGGCAATTCGGATCTGAGCGCGGGCTTGCGAGATCGCCCGCTCGCGAAGTTCAGCGAGCTCCGGCGAATTGGCTTGCCGCTTGCTAGCGATTTCCAACTGGTCCTGGGCGGTATCAGCATTCAATCGCGCCGCAGGCACCGCGCGACCGGTAAGGACCGAAACCACATTGTCCGCCACTTGGACAAAGCCGCCGTCCAGGTAGTACGTAGCGGTCGAACCGCCGGCCGAGCGGATTCGCATCTCGCCATACCCCAGCCGGCCGATCATCGGGCTGTGACTGGGGGCGATGCCGATCTCGCCGTCATAAAGCGGCAGCGCCACAATCTCCGCATCCTGCTCCAGGGCGGTGGCTTCGGGCGTGACGACGATGCAGTGGAGGAGTTTGGACATTGGGATTATTTCTTCTGGGCCAGTTTTTTGGCCTGCTCTTCCGCCTGCTCAATCGGACCGACGTACATGAAGGCATCCTCGGGCAAGTGGTCCCACTTGCCATTGCAGATTTCCTCAAAGCTGCGGATAGTTTCGGCAACACTGGTATATTCACCGCTTTTACCGGTGAAGACTTCGGCCACAAAGAACGGCTGAGAGAGGAATCGCTCAATGCGGCGGGCGCGATGCACGACTAGCTTGTCATCCTCGGACAATTCATCGACGCCGAGAATGGCGATGATGTCTTGCAGCTCACGATACCGTTGCAACGTGATTTGCACCCGGCGGGCCACCGCGTAATGCCGCTCGCCGACATACTGGGGGTCAAGGAGACGGCTCGAGGAAGCGAGTGGATCGATGGCGGGATAGATGCCCTTTTCGGAGATGGACCGTTCCAGATAAATGAACGCATCAAGCTGGCCGAAGGCCGCGGCTGGAGCGGGATCGGTCGGATCGTCAGCCGGAACGTACACGG
Source organism: Planctomycetaceae bacterium (assembly GCA_005778405.1). Classification (GTDB taxonomy): domain Bacteria; phylum Planctomycetota; class Planctomycetia; order Pirellulales; family Pirellulaceae; genus SXOA01. The sequence goes on along the minus strand of SXOA01000105.1, from coordinate 76 downwards.
CTTGCACGGAGGTGATGGCCACTTTCTTGGTGGAGGCAATCCGTTCCTGCAACGCACCCATCTCGGTCGCCAGCGT